>JBEQAY010000001.1:0-14744 GCA_041640075.1 Candidatus Nanohaloarchaea archaeon
AAATCGACATCTGGAAACCTTTCTCAGTACCCACGTACAAACTTCTCTCCGACGATATAAATAAATTCCACAAAAACAGCGAAAACAGGACAAGGAAACTTTTTTATTGGTTAGTAGTCACAAGAGGACTATGGAAGAGGTCGATGAATTTCTCTCGTCAGAAAGGTCCAGAAGAGAAGTACTAGCCGGAGCAGGCTCAGCAGCCGTAGCAGCAATTGCAGGATGCTCAGGCGACGAAAACAATAATACCGAAAACCCTGGTTCAAACAGTACAGACGGAGCTACAGATGAACCAGGCTCCGGAGAGGAAAGCGATCCGACAGGAACAGAAGGAGGCAGTTCCGGGACAGAAGACGGGAACCAGAGTACTGGAGAAGGAAACAGCGGTACAGAAGAAAGTGGACCTGAGAGTTACGACGATGACGAGTCTCAAGCTGAAATTGAGGGCGAGGATATACTCACCAATAATTATTTAGGCTGGATAGAATTCGAAGATCCAAGTGAACAGCTTCCCCAAGATAATTACAGCATCGAGGAGTATCCATCACTCGCTGCACTTATTTCAGAAGACTCAGAATCAAGTGAGGCTAATTTTAACGTATATGAGGATGACTTTGAAACTGTTTACTTTATGTGGTTGGAAGATGGAGATTTAGAAGGAGATGGTATAGGTATACTGATTCAAGGTGTAGAGGATTTCGATGGCCAGATACATCAGGATTACAGTGGCAGTCATACTGACCAAGGAGCAGATCTAGAAGGCATCCTTAGAAACGTAGTTGAAGGATACAATGATGTTTCTCCAAACTTGGATGAAGAATATGCGGAAATCCTAGGTGCGAACTAATCAACAGCTTCCAGACGCATCGGGCGCCTCCAAGTTAGTAATGACTATGAAAGGATGGATTGTGTTTGCCTTTAGGCTTCCAGCAGCCTCTATATCAGGATTTCCAGGAAGCCTATCAAATTCAGCGCTGTAATACTGAGATCCTCTATCATTCCAATCATTTCCAGGGCCCTGTTCATTTATGTTTTTACCTACATTTATCTGTATATAACCTTCTGTTCCAGGACAAAGCTTCCATTCCTTTACATCACGATCTCTCCAACCATGTCCATCACTGTAAGGAGGATTACCTATATCAGCAAAACCTTCAGCCGTAATGCTATCTTGTCTAGCAGCAGGATCCGCACCAATAACGGTCAAAGTTCCTATAGGGCCCTCATCAGTATGGTGAGTGTAGGATTCGTCTGGCACCATACATTCGCCATCTAAAGGTCCGCTACCAAAATCATCCGGGTGTTCATCCATGCCAAGCCCCCTACGTCCTCCACCCGCTCCCGGGCCAGCGTGTAGGTATCTAATCACATTTGGTACAGTTTCATCTGTGACGTAAAAGGTGAAATCACCACTGGTTGAGCCTCCAGTGTGTTCATCGTATGCCACGCAAGGGCCTAATCTCACACCATCGGAACCGCTATTTTTTTCGGTAATCGTGAAGTCTCGTTTTGAATATTCTCCTTCCTGATCATTTATCCAGAAGTCATCTTCTCTGACAAACTCTTCAGCTTCCTCCCAGGCACCCTGTGACAAAGGTAGTTTGTTTTCAACTCCGTAGCAGTTGAATTCACTTTTTCCACTGTATGACTCGTTTAGTTCTTCAAAGTCATTATGTCTATTTGTATCATCTCTAACTTCTTCCCATGACGCCCAGTAGGTTGCTCCACCAACAGTTGTTCCTTTCTCGAATCCTCCGGCTTCAGGTGTGCATTGGTATCCTGTGTACGTTGCCCACATTATGAACTGTGTCATTGCCTCTGTGTTGTTTATCTGTGCTCCGCGGGCGCCTGCGTTCTGTGCAGCGTCTACTGTCCCTAGCAGGAAGGCTGCTAGCGGGCCGGCGAATAAGAATACCAGTACTATTCCGAACATGACCTGTATAACGTTCATTTATATCATACCTGCTGTAAGGCCGCTTAGTTGTGATAGCATTGCGTTTGCGATTTGTCCGCCTCCTATTATGTCTGTGGCGACTAGAAGTATTCCTGCTCCAAGCATCAGTGCGAGTAGGAGTATAGCTATCTCCCAGAACATCTGGCTGTTTCCTTTTCTTTTCATAGTCGGGTCATATCACTTCTGCTGTCCAAATGTTGTACATCAGCCAGGCCATGCCTAGTCCTACAGCGACTGCAACTATCTCTTGGGTTTTCACGTTTTAGGGTTTCCTGTTCTTCGATAAAAAGCTTACCGGGTTTTTGTTCCTCTGAAATTATACTTCCATTCCGGTGATTGCCCCTCCGAACATGACAGATACCAGCATCATTGTCACGGCATAGAGAATTACACCTATCATCATGACCTTTCCTATAAACGTGTTCTTGTAGGTGAGGTTTTCTCCATGGACAATCTTCATATAGAAGGTTCCAAGTATGAACAGAAGCTGGATAAGGTATATCCCGACGACGAACTGAAGTAGCTCTGGAGGGATGGCCTCGTCCAGACCTTCCATCATTCCTCCAAGACCTCCGCCTCCAAGTCCTCCTGCACCCGCTGCGCCACCCGCTCCGTCTACCTCTGGAACCGATTGAGAGAGCTGATACATGGCAGTTATAATCGTCTGGCTCATTCCTACCGCGACACCTGAGATAACGGGTGAAAGCATGTATGCCAGGAGCTGTATGGTGGTTGTCGACTCCTCCATCAGGTCATTAAGCGTTTCCTCGGTCTTGTGGACGTCTTGAAGGTATCTAGATATGGTAAGCATGGTCTCAGCTGCCATGCCTGTCCCTTTCTTGGAGGATTTCATTATAGCTGTCATAATCGTATCAATCATCTGGCTTGGGAAGTCACGCAGTGAACCGTACTTCTCGTCGAAAATAGCCTGTTCAAAAGTCATCCCCATCTTCTCAATATTTCTGTATGACTCCTGGAAGAGACTGGATATCTCAAGATCCTTGGTCGCTTCAGCAGCATCCTTCAATGCTATCTCGATAGGCGTACCTCCTGAAACTTTGTTACCAAGCTCGAAAAGTGCATTAGGGAACTCAGACTCCATCTGTTCTATCCTGGACTCAGCTTCACGCCTTGATATAGTTCCAAGATACTTAGAAAGCCCTATACCAAGACCCAGCCCAACTATTATACTGACAGAACGTGTAAGCATAATAACAGGATTCAAACTTTCTTCTCCAGAGAGGAATATGGTTGGCGTCGAAGCCGGGTCGACACTGGAAACCGGATATACCTCCGGAAATATCAGGTAACCGATCCACCCCCAGAGAGAAATCAGAATGAAGACTAAGGCGCCTAAAGGCCACGTAGGAATCCAGTGCGTGTCGCCGAATATATCCAGTTTGTACTTTCCTAGAGGAGGCATTGTATCATCGTTTACAGGCTGTGACGAAACTGTAGGAGGTCTGGAGCTCAGTACTCTCTGCATGAAAACCCACAGGAATCCTGGAAGCATTATATTGAATACAATGAATAGATGCATCGGTGTAATCGCTCCACCCATGAATACAGAGATAAGCGGGAGCATGATCATGCCAAGTACTGGAAGCATAGCTCCCATAGCGTTTATAACCATTACAGGCGTCTTCAGTCCCTGTGCATAGTGCTTCATTTTCTCCTGAGTCCCATCCAGGATGTTATCTATGGAGTCCTGAAGCATGTCAGACCGGCGTCCATCATCTGATTCATTCATTGCTGCCTTGATCAGGTTCAGAGACTCAAGGAAGTCCTTATTGAAATCCTTCCAGGTTTCAGTATAGTTTTCCAATGATTCCTCGATAGTATTGTATTTACCAACCTCTACATCCCAAAGAACACCTTTGAGATCATGTGAAACCGGTCCCTGGAGGTTCAAAGCTGCAAACCTTACTGCGCCTTCAAGATTGGGCGACGAGCGCATGTATACGACCATATATAGTATCGCAAGAATCATCTCTCCTGAGCTCTCGATGACCTTGTTCTGGGCGGCAAACTTTGGTTTATAGAACATATATGCGCCTGCACCGATAGGAGCTATGAGAGATATCAACATGAGAGAGGTAGGTATAAACGGTCCGAGAATCATGTTAAAAATGAAAGCAAAGGCCCAAATGAAGAAAGAGAAAACCCCAACACCTACAGCGCCTGAAAGTACCTGTCCAGGAGTCAAATTCCATCCAAGAAGATTTAAAGATGGGTTGAGCTGCTCTTGAATTGAATCGTCTGCTTCAAGACTAAATAAACCCGCCATCTTATAGCAGAGCTTTTCATAAGTATTTTGTTCCTGGGCTCGCTCTTCCTCCTCTTTATATTGTTTGTATTTACGTGAATAACCTCTCTTATTCGATCCTGTGTTGTACGGTGGACGCTGTATATCTCTGTCTAGATTATTAACTATTTCATTGATCTTCTCCTCTTTCGCTTCCCTCCTTTTCTCTTCGTCAGACCTTGACACATTTCACACCTGTCTAGTCCACCTGTCTGTCCAGCC
Organism: Candidatus Nanohaloarchaea archaeon; assembly: GCA_041640075.1. GTDB lineage: Archaea > Nanohalarchaeota > Nanosalinia > Nanosalinales > Nanosalinaceae > Nanosalina. Next base: position 4,482 of record JBEQAY010000001.1, read on the forward strand.
ATTCCTTCCACCTGGCATAGATTCTTTCAGTATCCTGCTCACCGTACTCCTCTGTCACCCGGTTTGAAAGAATGTGATACCTCTGGTTACATTTTGACACGAATTCGGCTTCCAGAAGCTCGTCATTACCTGTCTCCTCAGCTTTCTCAACTATCGCCTCTTTAATCTTCTTCCTGAGCTGGATATCATCCCATACAGCCTCCCAATTATTCTTGTAACCCTTGATATTATCTGCAATCCTGCTGATAATCTCTGACTCTCCATTGAGGAGAGTATCAGTTGGCACAAGTTCGTCCTTGTTGCTGTCGTACCGCATAAGTTCAACAAAAGCGTCCTCCTTCAGTGGATCTTCCTCCCACTCCTTTCTGACCTCAGTGATGCCCGTTACACGTCTGTACGTTTCGAGTCCATCAGGGCTTCTGATCTTGTTGACTGAGACGATGATGTCGGTAGCCTTGAAGGAAGTTCTCGGCACGTTCAGGTCGTTCACCACTCTATCGAATACGGAGTATGCATCCTCTCCGTGGATTGTTCCTCCAACAAAGTTCGCTACAGCCCCAACACGCATAGCTTCATACAGCGCCTGGGCTTCATCAGATCTTACCTCTCCAATAATCAGTGCTGAGTCTCCAAGGCGCAGAGAGGTCCTGATAGCATTGTCTGCGCTCATCTCGCTTTCTACCTGAGTAATTACGGAACGGGATTTCATCCTCTCGATATTGTAGCCTAGATCCTTCATCTGAGGTATAGGAAGCTCTAATGTGTCCTCTACAGTGACAATCCTGTGGTTTTTCATGATCTCAAGCATCGCTGCCGACATCAGGGATGTTTTTCCTGCTCCTCGTGTTCCTGCAAAGAGATGTGACCTGTTCCCATCCACCAGGAAAGATAGGACGGCTGCACCGATGCTGTTGATAGTATTGTTTTTGATGAAAAGTGGTAGTGTCCAAATACGGGATCTGTGGCGCCTTAATGTGAATGCTAGGCCTTCTGGGCTTAGATTTTCTTGTATTACTGCTACACGTGCTTTTCCACCTTTAACCTCTGTTTCTGTGTCCAGTACCGGGTTTGCTTCGTCCAGAGGTCTCCCTGACTGTATCCTGAAACGTGTAGCCCATGATTCTGCCTCTTCCTTTGTAGGTATCAAATTGGTTTCACAGTCCTCAAAGTCCTGATGAGTTAGGTATATAGGTGATTCCCCAATAGGAGAGTTGATGTAGATATCCTCCACCTTTGGGTCTGATATAAGTAGTTCTAGAACTCCTAGACCTGAGGTATAGCGGTTCAGTATCCCTGTAAGTGCTTCAAGTTCGTCAAGTGACAGATCCAGGCCCATCTGGTTGGCGATGTCACGTAGCATATCACGGCCGATGTTCTGGAAGACCTCCTGCATCCTGTCAGGCTGGGCGAACTCTCCCTCCTCTGGTTTGTGTGAGGCCATGAATCTTCTTGCAGCGTCCAGAAGTTTGTACTTCTCCTCCGGTAGATTGAATTCTGGCGGGTTGACATGGTAAACCGGTCTGGTCTGATCCGGTACCTCGTAAATCGAGACCTCAACATCTCCCTGAACATCGTATCTCGCCTTCTCCTCACCTCTCTCTGGAGGCAGGGACATGTACTTTGTAAGCATAAAGTTCGGCCTGACCAGTGGGTGGAAGAATTCCCTGTAGATCTCCCTGTCGCCGACATGGTATCCGGTCAGGTAGTCCTGTGCCTTCTGGATCATCTCGCATTCTTCTAAGGTATTCATCACAGGGTTGATGACATCCTGGATGAAGTACTTGAGACAGCGCTTCTGCTGCGGGTAAGCGTGCTCCTGATCCTGCTTCATATGTCTCTTTTTTCTTCTCAATTCGACGTACGCTCCTACAGGATCTCTTCTTAACTGGTCGAAAACTGTTTTCTGGACCTCAGGCAGGTGTTTCTCATAGAGCTGGCTGCATTTATCACGCTCTATGTCCTGGGATAGATACCCTTGAGATGAAATACTTCTTATAGCCTCTGCTATCTCTCTTAAAAGCCTTATCTGATCTTCTTCATATTCGTATTCTCTTGATTCTGATAATACTACGTTTCCTGCTTCCGGTATCTCCTGTAGAATGTTTATAACACGCGACATCACTTCAGGGTAGTCCTCTATGGATGCTCCGTAGATCGAGCCGAGCATATTGATTTCGACGGTGCCTGTGTCGTCGTCGTATTCGTACTCGAATACGTCCTTGTTTTTTACGTCCATACCTAACATTGTTATTCGAGCATTGGTAAAAGGTTAGGTAGATATGCCGCAACAGCAGAACATCATAAACCAGGTTGTTGACCGGGTTAACGACTTCAACCGTAGAGTCCGAGATCTGGAAGAGAAGATCAGAAACCTCTCTGCAAGAGTCGACGCTTTGGACGATACAGTGATGAACAAGACGGAGCAGAACAGTGATGATATCCAGAGCCTGGAGAACGACATGGAGGAGATCAGTGACCGGATGGCAAACATAGAGGTTGACATCAAGAACATCAACAGGGAGAAAAGGAAGTTTGTGACCTCCCAGGAACTGGATGAGATCGAGAACTACATGGATCTCATGAACCCTATCCACTCCTCATTTATGACCGAAAAGGAGTTCGAGGAGAAAATGGATGAGGAAGGATATATTTCCGAGGAAAAAGTGGAGAAGATGATTGAGGAGAAACTTGAGCAGGTTGCAGGAACTGACAATCAAGGTTAAATACCCGGAGAACATAAAATTTTGATAGCTAGAAGATAAGAGGATTTGAAATGGATTTCAAGCTCTTTGGACGTCTGAAAGACGACGATGGAGGAGGCGGCCAGAACAACTCCGCTGATAAACCAAGTCAGAGACAGCAACAGAATCAAGGAATGAATCAGATGGGAGGAGGCGGAGACGTAGGCAGAACAGTCAGCTCCATGTTCGACCAGGGATATTCAGAAGAGGAAATCCGAAACGAACTGCAGGGACAGTACAGTTCAGAACAGATAAACAGAGCGATAAACAACGCAGTCACATCCTCCGCAACAAGCGGAGACCAGGATCAAGGAGGACCACAACCAATGAGCCCCTACCAAGAAGAAGACGATACACCAGATCCCTCAAACCAGGGACAGAACCAGCAGAATCAAACACAACCGCAGCAGACCCAGCAACAGATATCCAACCAGGGGCAGGGCCAACAGCAGCAGGCACTGATGCAGGGATCAGGGGGGAACCAGGTTGACCCTCAGGTAGAGGAGCTTATCGAAACAATAATTTCAGAGAACTTCCAGAAAGTGGAACAGGAGTTCCAGAACGTTTACAGCGAACTTGATGTTATAGCAGAGGAACTTGAAGAACTGGAGGAAAGAGTACATGATCTTGAAGTACGGGATGACGAAGATCAGAAGGAATTCGTGGAAAAGATGGATGAGGTCGAGCAACATATTGACTCCTACGAATCAAGAATCGGAGGACTGGAAAAGGCATTCCAGCAGATGCTTCCATCACTCGTAGACAACATCAGAGATCTAACTGGTCTAGTCCAGGAGATCAAGCAGGAGCAAGGTATAGAAACAGACTCAAGTGTCTCAAGTCAAGAAGTCAAGGATGTAGATATGGATGCGTTCAGCAAGCAGGACTAAAAAATATATTACTCCTTCTTCAACTTCCTCAATTTCCAATTAATTTCTGAAATAACTATGACTTGGTTGTCTGCTGGACAATCAAGAGGAAGAACACAAGAATTAGAATAGGCATTATCACATCGTTGAAAACACTCTGCGTCTCCCCAATCAGATTGTCAATATCAATGTATGTAACTACAACTGTGACAAATGATACAACAAATATAGTTACCGCAAAGTATCTAGGAGTACCGCCCTCAGCATACTCGTTGATATCGTAACCAGCCATCGCCACCAGAACCATGAAACCAAGCAGGCCAAAAAGACCGAAAGTAATCGCGGCCGCAAAGTTAGTGAATATACCTGCTGGAGCAAACTGGTTTATGCCAATAATAGAGAGAAAAGCCATTGCCAACGCTATAGAGCCGTTTACCTGTGTCTCTCCACTTACAACTTCATATTTCTCTAGAAGACCGTAGCTCACTGAAAGAACAAGAAGCCATGGGAGAAATAGGCGGAAGCCCATTTCCACCATGGTTTCAACGATGATCTCGAAGGCGGCCATCCAATATCACGCCTTATCCGTCATCATCACTGTCTCCGCCTAGCTCCTGAGTAAACAGCTTCTCTAGGAGGCTGTCCTCATCTCCATTTTCTGATGGATCTTTCATGGACCACCAGAGCAGCCCCAGTATCAGGATTATGAATATCACTCCCGTATTTAGCGACCAGTTCAGGAATCCAAATACTGCGTTGAGTATCTGGTTCTGACTTTGGACTGGTAGGAGTGATGCGTTTAGTCCTCCTGATACTACGAATAGTGCTGCTATGAACAGTGCGGCGATGCCGCCCCAGATTCCGGTTCCCATGTTTTCCAGTTCGATTCCGAACCATCCAAGCATGACCAGCAAGCCCAGGAATCCTACCATCAGCACAGTAAATCTTCCGAGGTACTGTGTGAAGAACTGCTGGTACGCTGGATTCATCACTATAAACCTGGATGTGAAGAAGGCGAAGGCTATAGACAGAATAGCAGAGAACTGTTTCGCTCGCCCTTTATCGTCAAGTATCTGCTCCGAAACCTTCCTCAGCATGAAGAAGAATATCGCATAGGTTATTACGAAAGGTAGCAGCCCTGTGAAAAACCCTATGTTCTCTAAGGACTGCATTAGTTGTCCGAATGAACCTGCGCCTTCAAACAGACTCGCCATTCAGTTATTCACCGTCCACATCCCATTTCTCGTATACAGCGTTCTTGATCAACCATAGCTCTCGGCCTATGATCATGAGAGCCAGCATCGTGACCCATGGCTCTATTGTGTTGCCAAGATCGAGGAAGCTTACAGAGCCTGGTGAAACGAATAGGACATAGATTGAGACAAAGATCGCCCCAAACGAGAGAACTGCAATCAATACTTCATCGATCCAGTTCTCGACCTCGTAGAGGTAGCGGTGTAGCTTCTTATCCATTAGAAATTACCTCCCATTCCGCCACCGCCAAACTTGCTTTGGATTTTAGCTCCAATATATCCAATCGCCAGCCCGGCGATAAGAACTGTTGGATTATTCATTGCTTGGGTCATTATAGCACTTGCGCTGAAAGCCATATTTTTAATACCTCTATACCATTACGTTGTCTTTCCTCCTTTATATAATTAAAACCCGAACGTCACAATGCCTAAGAGTCTATTCGAACATATCCATGCCATTAACCAAATCAAGCTCCTCAGAGATATCTTGATAGATCAATTCTTCCTTTTCGTTGATGTCTTTTATTTTAGCGTGAATTTCCTCAAGCATTTCTGTAGCATCGCTCTTTTCAGGTAGCTCTCTCTGGTGCTCATGCAGTATCTCAAGAAGTTGCTGCACTCTCCGATCTTCCTTGCTCTCGACCTTTGCAACCTGTCCAAGAAGCTCTGTCTCGTGTCTATCTTCTTTAGATACCTTCTCAAGCAGATCTTCTGCTGCTTCCAGCATCTCCTTCCCCTTTCCTTCAGAGAATTCCTGCATGTAATTATAGACTTCTTCTTCATCAAGCATACTCATCTCCATCCTGAATTCCTTCATAGCTCCCTCTCTGTATTCCTCAGGGATATCATCCAGATCATTTTTCAGTTGCTCAATCCTTCCATGAATCCTCTGCCAGCCGTCAGCCATTCGCTCTACTTTCTCGTAAACTTCTCTGAAATCTTCTACTGCCTGGAAGAAGTCTTTCTCTTCACCATCCTCCTTCTCAACCTGTCTTGAAATAGAGTCATCTATCTCCCCGAGCCTGCCCAGTATCTGATGAACTACCTCATCGAGAGTTCCATCCAATCTATGTTTCTCCCCGTCATGGGTAAATTCTGTGTTAACTTCAGGCCTACCCCACTCAAAGTCTCCATCAAGATCAGATTCCACGGCTTGAAGTGCCTTACCCACATACTCTAGGGTACTCTCTATCTCCTCATCTTTCTTTATATCATCTTTTTTGTTATCTTTCAGCTCGTCAAGTTCCATTCCTGTCTGTTCCAGTTCTTTCTTAAGCTGCTCGAACTCCTTGGATAGATTATTCTTGTCCAGAGAGCTGAAATGATCCTCCAGAATGTGATCTATGTCTGTTACAGCACGATCAACCTTGCGAGTCTTTTCACGTTCTATATCACTTACATAGCCGTACTCTTCATCCTCCATCTGCTCAAGTTTGCTCTCAAGATGTTCAGCACTCTCCACTTTCTCCAAGGTGTTCTTTATCCTTCTATCCATTATCAGAATATTTTCGATATCGGTTGCCTCCAGTCTCTCTATCTCTTCTGAGGTTCTTACCATCTTACTGTATTCTTCGGTTACACTTTCAACCATTTGCTTCTCTCTTCCATCCGGAAAAGCATCACCTAACCGTTTAAGGAATTCGTGAGGTCTTACTGAGGCTCCGTGCTCATGTCCTTCAATTCTTGAACGAAGCTGCTCATCTTCCCCCGCAACATGGTCAACAACACTGAAGCTCTGCTGCATGATGTTGTGGGCTCTTTCAAAGGCCTCAATCATCCAGGCCTCCTGTCTTAAAATCTGCTCTGAATCTGATTTAAGTTCGAAAGTCTCCTCCTCTTCAGACTCAACCTTTTGAAGTATAGCATCCATATTCTGTTCTATTATATCGTTATCAGCGTCACTACTTTTTATTTCCGAAGCTATATCCTCTGCTATCTGCTCCCTGTCCTCAAGCTGCTGTATATTAAGTCTTACCTTCATAAGCTGCAGGAAAATATTCTCATTACGTTCTACTAGACCTGCAAGGTCTTCAAGAGTATCTCTTTTACCTTCAGCCTCTTCAGAGGCATTGGATGCAAGAGGTTTGAGTACCTTTGTATTGATTTTCTGAAGATCTTCAAGTGCATGAGCTAAGCCATATCTGTTGCTCCGGGAATATGTACTGCTACTGTATCCTATACCCCAGTCATCGATGGCCTTGGAAGCGGACTCAAAATCCAGTCCCTGCATCCCCGAGTCAAGCCCCGACTCCTGAACTCCATATGGATCATCTCCAATAATAATTTTCTCGACATCAGTACGGCGCAAATCCGCGAGATTATCTGGCAGTTGGCGGTGAAGATTATCTATAAACGTCAGAACCCTGTTTAAACGGTGAGTCCAGTCTCCTATAACCTCTTCTTCCCCAGACTCAACATCCAGTTCTCTTTCAAGCTCATCAACAGCCCGCTGCATATCACTCCTGTTCCTCTCCATGATGTCTCTCAGAGAACCTCCATACCTGGTAGACGACATTAGTTTTTCAACATCCTTGATAAGGACCTGAATACCTCCTGTTTCTCCACCTCTGTATTCATTGATTGTCTCCTCTCCAATAGAATGGTCGGACATCTGATCAAGCCATTCACCTTCAGCTTCTTCAGCATTCTGGGGGAAACTTACCTCATGATTTGATATATCTAGCACCAGCTCAGGTTTTGGTTTAAGATCTCCTGACTCTATACGCTCTTGGATCTCACTTGAACCACCAATTGATGTAAAACCGGATTTAACATCCGAAAGCTTATCCATCAAACCTTTATCGCCGTCTTCTTGATCAGCCATGGTAAATACTGTTTATAACTTATTGAAAAGAGTTTCCTAATCAGGTATATCTCGTATCTCCTTCACCCAGCCAGTCTCGGAGATCTTCACCTATCTCACTAGCTATCTTGTTTTGACCTTCATTCTCAGCAGCCTCACCAAGAATACTTTCCATCCTTCCGTACACTTCCCTTTCCTCATCTTCAAACTGATTAATCATTGTCTCCATCTCATCATGCAACGTAGAAATCTTGTCTATAATATCACTCATGATCGCGGCTCCATCTTCAAGGATGTCATTATCTATGGCGGGAGGAGTATCAGCCTGCGAATTTCCAAAGGCATCTCTAAATCTAATAACTGTATCTTCCAACCCGGACTCCCACTTCAATTCCTCCTTTAGTTGCTCTATTTCTTTACCATCGTATTCCAAAAATCTTGAAGTCGTTCCCAAAACAGATTCTATTTTTGACTCAATCTCTGACTCATAGTCCTCCAGCTGGCTTATTATATCTTCAACCTTCTTTTCCTCACTTATCATGCTCTCGGATGCGTTATGAAGCTTCTCAAGTTTCCCTTTCTCCTCTATGGCTTCCATCTTTTCAGAATCTTCCTCAAGTTCTTCAAGAATATTAATCATCTTTCTAATCAAAGACTGAGCTCTTATAGCTTTCTCAACCACATTTTCAAAGTCCTTTGTTGCCTCAGCAAGATCACCAGATTCATCTTGATAATCTTTTTCTGCAATTCTCAAATCCTCCTGAATCTTCTGAATATCCTCTTCAATACCACCTAAACCATACTCCGAAGGTAGATCCACCTCATCGATATCAGCTTCAAAATTAGGATCGTTGATATCCAAACTGCCTTCAATAAATCTCTTTACTTGATTTTTACTGTAGGTGCCAGAACCGGTGTTTATAATCTCGCCACGACTAGGATGATCAACTATCCACGTAGTAACTTCACTACCTCCATTGGCAGCTGTCTCAAGGTAAAGTCTCACCCTCTTAATCCTGTTCCCAATGTCTGAAAGTCTTGCTTCTTCATCACTCTCGTCTCTAACAGCATTAGCATAATCTCTGTGAGCTTCCTCAAGTCTGTCTCCCATGGCTTCAAAATCTTCTCCTAGATCGGGTGCTACCGCTTTCATCAACTTAACTGTATTTTCAAACTCTTTCTCAGCATCCTGTAGATTTCCTTCCTCTGCATCTTTCTCTCCGCCCCGCATGCTTTCATAGGCCTGTCCTATTCTATCAGCAGCTCCAGAAAGCGCTTGATCCGCACCTACCTGTTTACCAGCCTCTTCTACCCCTTTTGCACCTGCTCTTAATCCAAGAGCGCCAGAAAAAGGGATGCTGCCCAAAGCTGCGCCTCCACCACCTAAGATAACGAAAGCAGCCGCAGCCACAAAGCCAAGGCCTAGTGCCAAAGTAATTAGTGATTGAAAACCATTAACTATACCAGCGCTACCTGCTCCGAACGTACCAGCAATAGTAAACAATACAGATAATACCGCCACTAGATTTCTTCCATCACTCCCTCCAAACAAGTCTCTGTCGGATATATAAGATGAGCGCTCAGAAGCGGAACGGAACAGTATCTTGAAAATCATATACACAGAAAGATTCATGAAGGCAAAAGTTGCCAAGAAAGCCATCAGATTCGTCATGTTACCTTCTATCCCTAGAACCTGGGTAATCAGAGGTATAACACCTACAAATCCTTGACTAGAATCAGTAATTGCCGCTACCGAGAAAGGGGTTACTGCAACCGCTGACAACAATAACCTGACCAATCTCCTTGGCATATACCTGTAATTAACTTTTAATGACTTAAATATTGAAGGTTTCCATGACTTCTAACTGAAGGCCTGCCAGAGAACCCAGAGAAATGCCGCCACTATAGCAAAGAAAAACACGTAACTAATTGTGCCGAACAGAACAGCGATGTAGTCCTGGAAAACTTGGAAATACGGACTTGGAACAATCATCCCTGTAACTGCCAGAGACATCAGCATCGAGTACTTTCTGACACGCTTCTTTTCCGCACTCCTTGAACCCGCGACAAGCAGTCCGTCATCGTCTGCATAAGAGAATGAAAGTGCTTTCTCAAACCCTCTCTGAAAGATGATTGCTATCAGAAGAAACGGAGCAACAAAATTTGTCAGAGCAGTCCTTGGATCCTCCAGCGAGTCATAGAAACCTTCGGTGGCCGAGTAGCTGAAGAGGTCTCCATGAAAACCTGAACCCAGGCTTGCAAAAATAAGTACAAGGAAGAAAATCGAGAGCAGTCTTTTACTCTCCAAAGTCCATGTCACCGCCGCCGAAGTCATCGTCTCCGCCACCAGCGTCACCGCCGAAGTCTCCTCCGCCGCCTCCACCGGAGCCAAAGCCGCCTTCACGGACTTTTTCGATATAAGCCGGGATAACCTCGTCAATCATGAAACCTGCGAAGAGACCCGTACCCGCAATAACAGCAAACCTGGCCATCGTCTCAGATAGCCCAACGTTACTGGCAACAACACTTGTTAAACCGATAGAAGCAAGATAACCTATCACCGCCGCCAGCGGAAACGCCAGATACTTCCACGGATC
>JBEQAY010000001.1:14844-57946 GCA_041640075.1 Candidatus Nanohaloarchaea archaeon
CAATAACAGCAAACCTGGCCATCGTCTCAGATAGCCCAACGTTACTGGCAACAACACTTGTTAAACCGATAGAAGCAAGATAACCTATCACCGCCGCCAGCGGAAACGCCAGATACTTCCACGGATCTCTCATAATATTAATCTATTAGAGTTAGATTATAAAATTAAGAGTAAAATGAGGAGGGATGTTTAACGTGGGGCCTCTCCCAGGACCTCATCAGGAATGTACTCTCCTCCCTGACCCTCTCTGTGCTCCTGAAGATACTCGTTGACATGTTCAATTAGATCGTCCATTCTGTGCATGTCATCTGTAATTGAATCAACAGTTGAGCTGAACTCGTTCTCTGAGACACCCAGTACTTCGTTGAACTGTGTGCAGAGGTCTTCAACCTTCTTTACTTTTGTTCTAATCTTAGACATCTTGCTATGGATATCCTTCAACTCTTCTCTGATCTTGTTCTCATGCTGGTAGGAGTTCTCAATCTCATCTATCATCTCCTGCTTGGTCTTCGCACCTTCTGTGAAGTCATTCATGTCCTCTACTATACCTGTAAACAGTTCAGCCTGATCGTGGACGTCGTTAAGCTCATTCTGAACGCTGGTTACTTCCTTTTCAATCTTGTCTTTCAATCTCCTAGCTTTTTGGAAATCAAGTTTATCGAAATCATCTACGAACTGAGAAAGCGCATCGATGTCCTCTTCGAGACTTTTTAGCTCTTGTTCGTCAAACTTTACAATCTTTGTACCTTCGTTTGCCATATCATCATTATCGTTTTGCGGGTTTTTATTACCTGTCCCTCCTGACTCATCGCCGTCGTCTGAATCATCCTCATCCAGTAATCGAATAAGCAGTCTCCTGGTGATAACACCTTCCTGTCGTATCCTCTGAAGTATCCTCTGGCGCTCGGCCTGAGGATTACCTGAGTGCTGTATATCCTCTACAAGCTTGATTATCAACGGGTCGTTCATGTCTACGTTCACTTGAACACCGTCATTTCGTAGGGAACGGATTTCAGCGGTCAGATCCTGGAAGATCTGGTCGTCAACCTGTAGATCTCTTACAGCGGACTCTATGTCATCCAGTTTCTGTTCGACATCGCTGAGATCACCGCCCTGAGACTGAATCTGTGTAACCGCCTGCTCGATGTTGTCTAGCCTGTTTGTAACCTCTGAAAGATCGATGTCGTTGTCTTCGATTGCCTGAACTATCGCATCTTCATCGAAGCCGTCGCCGAGATCCAGTCCCTGGATCACGCTCTGAAGGTCCTGTCCAAAGACATCGTGCAGAACAGTTCTCAGCGCACTTTCAAGATCATCTGAAGACATCCCTCCACCGCCCATTTGCTGTCTTATCTGACGGAGTTCAGCAACTATCTGCTGGTTGTCACCGCTGTCCAGGTCAACTCCCAGAGCGTTCAGTGCGAAAAGAAGCTGATACGCATCCATCCCAACCCTTGCAGTCTCACTGTCGCTGCCGGAGCTGTCCACCTGCTCCAGGATCTGCTCCAGGATGCTCATGACCTCTTCGTCTCCCTGGAAACCGCCGAGATCGCCGAGATTGTTGTTAGTGTTCTGGTTAATTATGCGTACAAGCTCCGGATAATCATCTCTGGAGCCTCCACCGCCACCTTCGCCCTCAATCTGGAAGGTGCCTCTATCCGTATCTTGGCGGTCACTCGTAGCTGCAAGTCCTTCATATTCATAGGTTCCTGGAGAGAACTCCTCTGTAACCTCAACCCTGTCACTATCACTTGAATCTCCTTTCCAGTCCTCGGCACCGACGGGTCTGAACTTTATAGTCGTACCTTCAATTTCTGCTGGACTTGATATAACCTCAGCCCAGAGTCTTACCCTTCCATTTTCCTCATCTACTACTTCATGACCGGCTTCGACCTCTAGATTCCCTTCATGATGCCCTCTTATCCTGAAAGTACCGGTTTTTTCGACAGAGCTGGTTTCCCCGTCCGTGGTTTCAGCCCTGTACCGGTATCCCTCACCAGACGGTATACCTGTCTGGCGTACGCTGGCCGTGCTGTTGCCTGTAGAAGTATCAGAGACTTCAAAGTCTGGTAATTCAACCTGAGTTTCCTGGATAGAATTATCTCCTGGAGTAGGCCTAGCCGTAACAGTGACAGCGCCGTTATCCTCGCCGGGATCAGCATCCTGTGTCTCGACATCTACTTCAAGATCAGGCCCTTCCGGTTCATCAGGTCTGCTCGGGTTGAAGCTTATTGAATCGTCTGCCGTGCCGTATGTAGCGCTGACCTGGATATCACATTCTACAGTATCTACGTCAGGGACTTCGATAGTATCTGTTGCAAAAGTACCTCCGCTCCAGCTAGTTACCTTACCGGAAATATCTCTTCCGTTCATAGTCAGCGAGTAATCGGATATAGAACCATCGCCCGAATCGTAACTTCCTCTCAGCGCGAATCTTTCCCCTATAGTGGTATTGCCCGTCTCCCGCATCGAGACTGAAGGGCCTTCATCCCTTGAAGTTCCTCCGCCGCCTCCGCTGCTCTTCGAAACCTTGTCCTTCCAAAGAATGGCTAGTATAATTACGGCCATAACGAGAAGTCCTATCCAAAGGTTGTCCGGTAGGCCGTACGCCATGCTTTGTAATTCTCATGTCTAATTATAAGTTGAAGGGCCTAGAACAGCACTAGAAAGATTAAAACACGTGAAGAGGTTGTATCACATCCAGTCCGAGTTCCATTCATCATCGTCCTCCCATTCATCATACACATCATCTGAATTCGTCTCAGTTCCTTCAGTTTTCCACGAGTCTGGTTCATCCAGTACGACCTGGTTCCCCATGTTCCAGTTGTTTGCGGGTTGTTCCGAGAGCACCTGATTGCCCCAGTTTACGTTTCCTCCTGCGAAGATGATATCTCCGTCATCGGTTTCCTCCAGTTCATCGAGCTCCTCCAGCATTCCTTCGATTATATCGTTTGCTTCGTCAAGGTCCTCTGCCTTCTCCCTGTAGAGAGACTCCCATAGAACCGCGTATGCATCAGTTCTACCGTTACTGCTATTTACGTCGTCCACCAAATCCGAGACCCTTCCTACTATGTCCTCGTCGAACTGCTCGCCGCCCATGACCTGCTTGTAGAGCTTGAACCTCTGATCGTGGAAGTCGTCATTATGGAAAATATACTCGGCGATATCTGCGAACGCCTTTGCATCGTCCTGAGGCGCTTGCTCCACATATACAGCTGCTCCCAGTGCCTCGAGATCAGCAGTATCGTACATCTCCGGGTTCTCGTCCATGTACTGCTGTCCCAGAGCCTCCAGTTCATCCTGACTTGGGTAATCATCTGCAGCCGACATCCAAAAATAGCACCTCTTATTGTTATCTAAGAGTAACAACTATTTAATATGTTGTGGTATTTACCTGATTTTTCGGAGAACTCCTGAACTTGTAGAAAAATAAGAGGGAAAATGTGGTTTAGAGGTTTCCTGCGAGGCTGTCGATGTCGTCTGCTTTCTGTGACTGTGCCTGTTCTGTGTTCTCTGCGATCTGAAGTCCTGTTCTGGATGCCTGAAGTCTTGAGTCGTCTCTGTCTAGTCTTGAGACTTCGTTCAGCATGCCTTCGATGACTTCCTGTGATTCCTCGTTGTCTGCTGCTTTCTCTCTGTAGAGTGCTTCCCAGACAAGTGTGTCTGTTTCAAGTGCCTGCTTGACGTCGTTTACCTCGTCTACTGCGTCGCCTACGTTTCCTGGGATGTCTTCGTCGTACTGGTCTCCTCCCATCTGTCCCTTGTAGCGCAGGAATGCGTCGCCGTTGAATGCGTCGCCGTAGTTGTCGATGAACTCTGCAAGCTCTGCTGTTCCTATATCGTCGTACTGTCCCTCTTCCATGTCCTTGAGTACTCCTGCAGTTCCAAGAGCAACCTGTTCGTCGAGGTCAAGGTTGTAGAGATCGTCGTCTGCTACATCCTCGTATTCATCCAGGTTTTGATGATGTTCGACAGCTACTGCATGCGCAGCAGTTGTAGGTACGTTATCGTATTCTTCGTCTGTCATGTCATTGTCACCTCCTGTATCATTTGATCCAATCGGTTTTGACTCAATAGTATCATTTTCCTGTGGAACACCGCCTTCGAATACCCTGTCGGTGAGTTCCGAGCTGAAACCTGTTTCGGCCTCTCCAGGTTCTCTGAGCTCTCCGACAAGCCAGATGTTGTAATTTTTGTCTTCTCCACCTGCCAGAAGTACTTTGTCGCCGGTCAGGTCGGCTTCCATATCAAACTCGTCTTCAGGATCATATTCTGCACCGTTCCTGGTTGGAACTGTAAGGCTGTCGATGTAATGGCCCTTTGCAAGCCTTTCTCCTGTCGCCAGTCCTGTTCCTTCTCCCTCTACAACAAGGGTTCTCTCAACTCTTTCACCGTCTTCCTCATAGGTTCCCTCGAACAGCTTTACAGTGTCGTAGTTCATGAACATTACAAACCACCACACCCAATCTTTTTATTAGCTTTTAGTAACAAATATACCCGGCTTCGAGAGAGTGTGCAACTTTTAGCAGCTTCAGCAGAGAAATTAATGAAAAAATTGTTGGAAGTGTTTTACCACTCCTTTCTGAGGATTACTGCCGAGATAAGGAGGCCCAGGATTACTGAGATTGCCAGTTTTGTGATGTCTCCCAGTGCCTGGATTGAGGTTACTGCCTGATTGAACATTCCTGTGATTCCTCCGCTCCTGTCCTTCAGAGAGTCCCTGACTTCTTCTCCTAACCTGAGCTGTACGGTCTCTTCCTCTTCTACCATCTCTCCTGATGCACGGACTGTGATGTCCTCTGTTCCTTCTACCTGGTCGTAAGGGATCCCTGCGTAGATGTAGGACTTCCCTGTTTCTCCGGAGTCAACGTTAACTACTTCTGGCCTGATTGAGATCCAGTCAGGTCCTTCACCACTTACCCTGTACTCGTTCTTCATTGTTCCTGTGTTTTCAAGGTGGATCTCGTAGAGCACGCTTCTGTTCTCTCCTGCGCTCTGGATGTTCGGCACAACATCCATGTCGAGGTTGTAGCAGTCCTCTACAGTGAAGCTTGAGGTTGCTGTCTTGCTTGGTTCAGCGAACGTGTCGGACTGTACATCGACTTCTACGTTGTATGAATCTCCTACAGTGTACTCTGAGGAGTTGAAGTCGATCTCAAGCCTTCTTGTTTCGCCCGGATCAAGTTCTACAGATTCCTCCGAGATGCTTCCTCTGGAACTGGAGACGCTGTAAGTATCTGATGCCTCTCCTGTGTTCTCTACTGTGACCTGCTTCTCGAATCTCTCGTCTTCACATACGTTCTGTGAACCGCTTTCGAAGTTCACTGATACATCCTGACCGTTGTAAATATCTAGCTGGGCACTTGCAGAGCTGGTTGATTCTCCTTCTGCTGTAACCCTGATTGTTCTATCCTGAAGCTGTTCAGGCGTGTACTCCACAGTAGTTGTTCGTGAGTCTCCTGCAGCGATGTCAAGTTCTGTGTCCTCAAGCTCTCCGTAGTTTGTGGAGAGTGTGAAGCTGTCGGATCTTGTTCCCTGGTTCTGTACTGTGACATCGAACTCTGCTTCTGTCAGTGCTGCTGATCTCTGGTTTTCAGGGCTTATTGTGGTGCTTGACTCGTAGCAGTTCTCTGCCTCGAAAGATGTTGAGGTGACGTCTTCTGCGTAGCTGGAAGTAGATTCTGCTTTGATGTTGAAGGAGCGGTCGTTTACCGCAATTCCTGAAGATCTTGTTAGCTCAACTGTTTCTGTCTCTCCTTTATCAACTCTAACTTCTTTCTGTGAGAAATCTCCTGCATCAGCACTCATCCTGAAAACTTCTTCCTGAGTACCTGAATTACTTACAAAAACTGTGTAAACTGCTTCTTCGCCCCGGCAAACAGATCCAGGGTTTTCAACTTCTATATCAACGTTATGATCTCTTATTACTTCTACTGTTCCTTCTGTACTGTACGTCTCCTCTGTAGCCTGTGACTCTGCATCTATCCTGAAGGTGTACTGTCCTTCCTGTCTGTCAAGGTTCGGGTTGAACCATACCTGAACTGTCTGTGACTCTCCAGGCTCCAGATTTCCTTCTTCAGGGACCTGGCCTGGTGCGACTCTTATTTCGTCAGAATGTGTGGATGAAATATCGTATATGTCTTCAACTGTACCCGTATTAGTTATTTCTACCTCATAGGAAGTGAAAGAATCTACTTTAACAGATGAATGGTCTGGAAAAATATCAAGATCTGCTGTACTTGCTGCTGCAAGATTAAGGGTTAGTAATGCTGCAATTGTAATTATACCAATTTTGTGAAGCCGTGTCACAGGTTATTGTCACCTGATAATAACACTTGTATTTATTTTTATATATCAATTGATAGTGAAAGATATTTCTCACTGTAAAGTCGTATCAAATCAGTTTCGATAGAAGTCCTTCGTCGCGTTCCTGTCGTGTATCTGTTGAACTAATTCTTATTTCCCTAGCAAACTCCTCTCCATCTGCTGATGCTGTTATTTCAGGTGTAAACTCTCCTGCTTCCTGTGGTGAAAAGTAGAAGTAGACTGTCTTCCTTTCTCCTGGCGCCAGAACAACGTTATCATCAGTTATTGACACCCAGCTATCAGGGATGTCACTTACTGCTACCTCGTAGTTCCTGACTTCGTTTCCTTGATTGTATACTGTCATCCTGGCCTGTCCGGGCTCTGTGTTCCTGACCGTTACCTGTCCTGGGAAGGTATCAAACTCTTCTCCAGCCTCTATAACCTCTACATTTTTGCTGGCGGATCCTGTCTCCCCCGAGGTCGCAGCCCGAACCCAGAATCTTTTCCCACCGCTCAATCCAGCAGTTACTTCGAAGCAGACTCTACCAGAACCAGCGCGAGAGTCCAATCTCTCGCCGTCCCGGAAAAGTATTACCTCCGGTTCAGTATCGGAGGAGACATCTGCACAGATCTCGAAGTCCTCTCCCTCAACCGCTTTCGCCGGCGCATCCAGTCTTGAAATACGGGCTCTCGGTAGCACCTCCAGCTGTCTCTTGGTCGAGAAGCCTCCTGCAGACACTGTGAACTCCTTCATTCCTGAACTTGAAGGAGTGTAGAACACTGTGTAGCCACCTGAACTCGTGGTTGAAACCGTCTTGCCGAATCCCTGTGTACTGACCGTCACATCTACAGGTCTGTTCACGTTCTGTACATCACCAGTAATTCTTACGGTTTCACCTGTGAGGACTTCAGTAGGATTTACTTGTGCTGAAAGACCTGTAGGAATATTCCTGTCTCTTTCAGCTCTGTCAGTACAGTCCTGTACTTCTACACTCCCCTCCCTGAACTGTATTCCGCCGTTTTCAACCCTTACAGTAAACTCTCCGTCATCCAGTTCTTCGACATCTCTGAAAACTACTTCAACTTCCTCTGTTTCATCTTCATCAATCTCAATTAACTCTTCGTCCGTTTCCGCTCCGAGTCCTGTTCCAGAGACCTCAAACTCTTCATCATCTTCAAAGTTTGTGATCTCAACCTCAACAGTCAGGTCTTCTCCTATGCAGACTTCATCGCTATAGGAAAGTGAGAAATCAAAGTCCCCTATCCTTTCAAGCCTGAAGTTTAATAATTCAGTTTCATCTTCTTCGAGCTCTACATCCCTTTCTTCAGTTCTGTAGCCGTCTTTTGAAGCCCTTACCTCGTATTCATCAGGTTCAAGTTCGAAATCAACTTCACCATCGTCATCAGTATACTTTACCTCTGTATCGCCGTTTTCCACTCTCACTCTCGTATTTTCAAGATTTCTGGACTCCTCGTCTCGGACTCTTACCTCGAGGTATGCGTCATCGCCCCTTTGATCTTGCCGGGAGCTAGCTCGAAAATCCACGACTTCTATGTTTGATTCTTTCGATTCATCTCCTGCCTCTGCAATAGCCCTAAACTCCGTTAGACCGGTGCGTTCTGCTTCATAATCCTCCTCTATCTCGCATCTGGATCCAAAGCAGCTTACTTGCTCAAATGTATCCCAGCTCTCAAACCTTCTTTTCTCTTGAAGTCGGAGATTATCAAGATTCTTGCCCCTTGCCGATGCAGAAATCTCTATTTCCCTCCGTACCGGGTATTCATCCTGTAGACCATCTAGGACGACCGAAGAAACCTCAGATTCACCTGATGAGATTTCATCTATAAATTCCACTGTTTCAACACTGCTTTCGGCTTCTCCCTCCTGTGAAACCGCTTTTATACGGAAATCATATTCTAGTTCCTCGTTAGAAATAAAAGAAGTTTCTATAGAGCATTTAATTTCACTACACGCCACAGTTTCCTCATCTTCCCAGGTCTGGTGCTTTCTACTCTGTACAATAAGGTTCTCAAGATCTATCCCTACTGCAGACCCCTTTATTTCAAGGCGGTCATCTACAGGATACTGATCTGGAAGATCCACAATACTTACGTCTGAAATACCATTCTCAGGGTAGAAAACCGTCTCAGTAGTGGCGGAAGTAATGCTTTGACCATCTGAATAGGCCTTAGCTCTGAATGTTTCAGTCCCTGATTCATCTGTACTGTAAACAGTTTCAACCTCACATGACTGTGAAGGACATTCTCTAGAGTAAATCTCTTCCCAGGAACCTCCTGACTTCCTTTCTACCGCTAAATCATCTGCATTACCCTCAAGCTCCGCACTCACTGTTATCTCTTGATCTACACGTGCTTCCTCAGGCGATGAAATTTCGATACTATCGATTAAATCATTGATATCAGATTGCCTGAATTCGACGACTTCAATACCTGATATCTTTGTTCTACCTCCAGCAGTTCCTTTAATCCTGAATTCGACATTACCTGTTTGATCTGTAGTATATTGAGTCGTAATAGTACAGATACTGCCCTCACAGTTGTTTGAATCCACATAATTCCAAGAAGAAAACCTTCTTTTCTCCTGTATCTCTATTTTATCTAGATTTTCTCCCTCCATAGATCCTGAAACAGTAAGTGGTGTGTTTAGTCGGTTTTCTGAGCCTAATTCATCTATTGCTATCGAAGAAATCCGATTTCTTATATAGAAACCTACAGTTTCTGTGTCTGAGTACCGGGTATCGTCACCTGCTCTCGCCTTTACTCTAAAGTCTTTTTCTGTCGTTTCAGTAGCTGTATATGTTGTTGAGATGCTGCACGTGGAGGAGTCTCCACACTCTACGAGTTTTATCTGCTGCCATCCACCGTCACCACGTTCCTGTACAGTAATTTCATCTAGATTATTCCCTGAGGCCTCTCCTTCAATATTCAAGGATTCTCCCACCGGTTTATCTGCGGGAAGATTTTCTATCGATACACTGTTAACCCTGTCCTCTGGCTGCGGTTCTTCATCTTCTTGGTCTTGGAAATCCACTGTTTCTAAACTGGTTTCCATGTTTGAATTTCCTGCTTCTGCCCTGATTCTGAAGTCCACGGTTCCTTCCTCATCTTCAATGTAGTAATCGGTGATCTGGCAGCTATTTCCGGAACAGGTGCTTGTCTCAACGTTCTGCCAGCTTCCGGATTTCCTCCTTTGAATCATTATCTCCTCAAGATTTTCACCTTCTGCATCCCCTATTATCTGAAGACTTTCATCCACAGGATAAGAATCTGGTAGACTGACTATGTTCACGGAGTCTACGCGGAACTCTTCTGTTCTGAAAAAGTTCACAACCTCGATGTTTGAGTATTCAGACTCCCCTCCTGCATAAGCTACAAGCCTGAACTCCAGATTCTCGGTACTCTCAGGCTCGAAGCTTGTATCGAAGTTGCAGGTACTTGAACTGCTGCAACTCTTTGAAGTCTGTTGTGTCCATGAACCAAATCTTCTCTTTGTCTGTAGAACTACCTCATTCAGATTTTCTCCTTCAGCCTTCCCTGAAACCTGCAAAGGGTCTGCGATATTCCCTCTATCAGGTATCTCATATAATACAACGTTCTGGACGCTGTAACTGATCCTAGACGTAAACTCTACGTTTTCAATGGTTGAAGAGCCAGAATCTCCTGTAGATTCAACATATGCACGGAAATACTTTTCACCTGTTGAAGCTGCGGAGTAGGTACGTTCTATGTCACAGCTATCCTGATTGCCGCAGTCTTCGGACCTCCAGCTATTCCAGTCATCTTCTTCATAGTTCTTCTCCTGTATATAGATTCTCTGTAGGTTTTCACCTGAGGCATCTGCTTCTATATCAAAGCTGTCTCCCTTCTGAACGCTTGCAGGAAGATTATTTATACTCACAGAATCAACCTGCCCTTCATTGTCAATAAATTCGACATTTTCAATGTTAGAGTACTCCACATCACCACCTGCTTCTGCACGTATCCTGAAACTTTTTTCCTCCTCTGTATCTGTAATGTAATCTCTGTTTATCTGGCAATTATCCTGATTATTGCATTCCTTTTCTCTATAGCTGTCCCAGCTGTCATCTTCATAATCTCTCTCCTGGATTGTAATAGTGTCAAGATTCTCTCCCTCAGCTTCTCCAACTATCTCAAGGGATCTGCCAGTGCTGTATTCCTCCGGTAAATCGTTTATATCTACGTTTTCAACTCTATCTTCATCCTCTACGAACTCCACTGTTTCTTTAGCAGAATAGTCTGTATGTTCATTGGTTTCTGCTTTGATACGGAAGTCTTTCTCCACTTCTTCGTCCTCATTGAATTCCCTGCCTATTTCACAGCTGTTGGCACCATCACAGTCCGTTGAACGCCATTCGTTCCAGTCATCCTCATCTGCATCTTTCTCCTGTATTGTCAATACTTCAAGATCTTCCCCCTCAGCCTCTCCAACTATCTCAAGATCTTCATCCGTGGGATGACTGTAGGGCAGATCTTGGATAGTTACCGCATCTATAGTATCTTCCTGAAAGTCAACTGTCTCTATACCTGAGATATCATAATCATCGCCGGCTTCAGCTCTCAGACGGAAGTCCACTTCCTCATCATGATTCTGACTGTAATCATAGCCGAAATCACATTTACTGCCGCTGCATGAATCTGTTTCAACTCGTTCCCAGTCCTCTCCAGGATCCCTCTTCTGAAGTATGATTCTCTCCAGGTTCTTCCCATCTGCATCCCCCATGATATCCAAATCCTCATTTGTTGGATGGGTAGACGGGAGGTTATCTATATCTACATCGTCTACCCTGTAATCTACTCTATCGTAGAACTCCACAGACTCTATATTAGAGGATTCTGAGCTGTCTCCAGCATAGGCTACAAGCCTGAACTCCAGATTTCCTGTTCTCTCAGGATTAAATTCGTAATCGAAACCACATTCGTCATCATTCCCACAGTTTTCAGATTCTACATCATCCCATGATTCGAACCTCTTTTTGGTCTGAAGTACTATCTCATCTAGATTATTTCCTGAGGCATCACCTGTCACCTGAAGATCCTCGTCCACATCACGACGGTCTCCCAGCTCATCAAGATTAACACTGTCAACAGAATCTGATTCAGGTGTTTCATCTTCACTCCTGATAAAATCAACATATTCTGAATCAGAACTATCAGAGTCATCTCCTGCCTCTGCATACGCTCTAAATTCTTTTCCTCCAGTTCCCACAACATCATAATTTCTTACAAGCACACAGTCTCTTCCGCCATCACAGTCTGTAGAACGCCAGTCCGTCCAGACCGATTCGCCCGGTTCTTTCTCCTGTATATAGATTCTATCCAGGTTTTCACCTTCTGCTTCAATTTCTATATCAAAACTTTCTCCTTCTTCAACTTCCTCAGGTAGATCATATATCCTGACATCATCTACAGCTCCTTCATTCCCTGGTAAAGATGTCCTGCTCACAGAGGTTCTTGCAGTAACGCCGCCTTTGAATTTCACCAGTCCACGGAAGCTAGCTGTTCTTTCGTCCAGTTTTTCCGCATCTAGGTATGTTGAACCACTGTTTGAGCATCTTCCTGATGTATAACTGTTTGAACAGTCTCTCGTATCAAAGCTGTGCCAATCACCGTCGTCTCCGAGATACTGCAGATGAGCAGTCCCTTCATCATCAAATCTTTCAGCAGAATCCTCTGCTGTCACACTCATACTGACTCTACTTCCACTAGATGCGGTCTGAGGTGGTTTATTTGTCCATGAAACACCGTAATCTAGATTATGGTAGTACGTGACTTCCTGATACCTGGTGTTCTCTCCACCATCACCTGACTGTATCCTAAACCGGTATTCGAAAGTCCTGGAATTACTTTCAGAGTGTTCAAAGCTCCAGTCGCATCCGCCATAGTTGCTACATGTTTTCGTCCTGCGGTCTGTAAACACTTGTTCACCTTGTTGACGGGACTGAAAGAGAACTTGGTCAATGTTCGAACCTTCAGAGGTCATCGAGAACTGTAGATCTTCACCTACCTGCCAAGCAGACGGAACTTCATCAAAAGAAGCCTCGGTGACCGACGCTGAGGCTATGGAAATGAAAAGAGCAAAAACAAGAGCAGCAAGTATCTTTTTCATATTTTTACACACCTCTAGCAGGCACCCTCTACATTGTAGCCTCGCTCAACGACGTATTCAGCTTCTGCACCGAATTCTCCGGAGTAATCAGGGTCTACTTCCATCCTAAGCTCAGAATCGCTTTCCCTGAACCTCACTTCGCGGCCTACATAGTCGAAAAAATCATCCCCATCAAGGTTATCATAGGAGTCAACTTTCTGTACTAGTTCCTCTTTTTCACCTTCATCCAATCTACAATTTCCAGGTAAAGCTTCTTCCCAAGATCGGATCTCATAATCTGATTTATAGGGAGTCTCACTCGCACCATCAGAGCCCTTACCATGTTTATCTTCTCTACCATCTCGAGGTGTACCTCCATCTTCGTGATGCCAAAGCCCTCTGTAAATTTCAAATGCCTTCCAAAGTGTTGCTCCGCCAGCCCCAGTAATTGCAAGTCCTGCCAGTATATTGGCGCCTCTTCTACTTAACTGATATTCTTCTCCATCTTCCCCAGCCGACATATGTTTGTTACTAAATAATAACACTTAAATCATTGATTATACTCCTGTATATTTTTCTCCATCTCAGATTTCAAGAAATCAAAACATTAGACTGAGCATGATAAACGCAATATTATAGACATCGAGTGAAGAGTCCCTGTACTGTGGGCTTGAAGTTGAGAAAACCTGGAGATCATCAGAGTAAATCTCATCTCCCTGCGATTCCACACTTAGAGACGCCGTGAACTCTCCACTCTCACCCGGAGAAAGATAGAAGTAAACTGTTTCTCGCTCCCCTTTATTCACTGAGACGTTCTGTACTGGATCTGAAAGCCATTCTGAAGGGATATTCTGAAGTTTTACAGTATAATTTCTCGTGTTTTCATTAGTGTTGTAGAGCTCGACCTTTACCAGGCTGTCCTCAGTCTCTACCGATGAAACCTGTCCAGGAAAGCTTTCAGCCTCAGGCCCCTGTTCCAGAACGTTTACTTCCTTGCTGGAAGATGCATCACTGCCGTAGGTCAATGCCCGGATCTCGTAATTGTATTCCCCTGATTCAGGAGCCTGAATTTCGAAGCAGACATTTCCTTTTTCCTGCCTGGACTCTATGACCTCGCCATTCTGAAGCAAGACAACTTCAGGTATGACAGAGGAATCTACCTGTCCGCATATCTCAAAGTTTTCGCCTGAAAACACCTCATTTTTTGCTTCCAGCTGACTTACCTTCGGGTCTGGTACGGCTTCAAAAGTTGCTGAGTCGGATACACGTGGTGTTGATACCGTCACTGTTTTTGAACCGCTTGTTTCTGGCCTAATGAAGGTCTGGAAGTATCCGTCACGGCCTGCCTGTATAGTGCGCTTCTCTTCACCGTTTATACTCATGTTCAGTTCTACAGCCCCTCTTGCACCATCAGCAAATCCTTTTATTCTTACTACTTCTCCTACCGAAGCCTTTTCACGTCCCTCTATAGGGTATACATTCACATCTATATTTTCTACAGAAGCAGGGCTTCCCGGAACCACACAGTCGTCTATCTGGACAGTTCCCGTAGCCGAGTCAGAGTCAGTGTTGGATGCTGAGACACGGAAATCCTGTTCCCCTGTGCCTCTTACACCTGTGAATATGAATCGGTAAGTTCTTGTCTGGCCGGAGTTGATTACGAAGCTTTTTCCTGCAAGAACCTTTCCGAAACCGAATCCTGTTGTGGAGACGACCTGTCGTTCGTCGCCCGTATTTTCTATATCAAAGTCTACGGAGAAGCTTTCACCCCTGCAGATCCTTTCAGGACTGTTCAGTCTTGTGATCCGGATATCGGAATCTGTGTCCTCGTCTTCATCTTCTTCAGCCATCGAGAAACTGTAGCTCGCATCAGCATCTTCCTGAACCAGTATCTGGCGTTGAATTGTTTCATAACCTTCTTTACTTATTTCAATGTCGTATTCTCCGTCTTCAAGATCTCTTTCAAATACATCTATGTTATTTCTTTCTAAAGTTGTTCCTTCGCCTTCCACAGTTATGTCAAAATTTTCTATTTCCTCACCTGTTGTGGATACAGCTTCTATAGTTACTGTTGCTGCAGCAGCTCCTGTTAAGGCTACCAGAAAAACTGTACAGAGCATATACTTTGTGATCTTGCCTTTTTTCATCAGGTTCATTGAAAGTTTCTGGTTCGTCACTTAAACGAATTATTGATGGTTTTGGCCATTTAACTTGAATTCGACAGCTACCTTCCTTTTTGCAGGGGAGAAATCAGCTACAACCCGCTTCTCCAGAACTTCAACCTCTCTTCCCTGTTTCTCGGCTTCATTCTCAACTTTGGAAACTACCTCTCCGTACAGGTTTTCTTTATCCTGGATGCTGTAGACCACTAAAACCCCTCCTTCAGCTGTACACCCTATAGCTTCAGTTACGAACTCCAGACTGTTTGTAGGCGAAGGCATCAAGACCCTGTCAAAACTGCCCAGGTCAGGACATACCTCCTTTACATCACCCTCCAGGATCTCAACAGTATCAGAAACATTGTTCAGTTCAACGTTCTCCTTTGCATATTTCACTGCTTCAGGGTTTTTCTCTACCCCTATCACACGTGAAGGCTTAGAATTCCTCGCTATAGTGACAGGAAAAGGTCCAGCACCACAGAACATCACCAGCACTTCCTCACCTCTCTCTACAGATTCGAAAATCCTTTTCCTCTCTGTACCTTCCCTCTCTGAGAAAAACATCTCTGTAGGATCTACTTTTATCTTTGTATCATGCTCTTTATGTACTGTCTCTGTTTTATCGCCGTAAAGCAGTTCATAATCGCCAACCCGGAACTCCCCGCTTAATTTTTGCGTCTTCAAAAGTATAGAATCAATACCAGGGTTGTGTTCAAGTACTCCTTCAACCGCCTGCTCCGTTGACATCTCATCCAGCTCACTGATGACTACGATATCACCTATTCTCTCGTAAGACGGTACTCTGACCTCATCTTCGTTACTATCTTCTTTCAGGACCGAAACTTCCGCTGAAATTTCTTCTTTGGCGTCTCTAAGCCCTTCATCTACAAAAACTTTTTCTCCTTCCCTGTAATTCTCCTTTACATCTTCCATAGAGAATTTTTCCGATGAGAATACTGATATCTCAAGCTCTGTGCCTTTGTTTTCTGCCCTGTACCTGTTTCCATCTTTCTCCAGGTCGAATCCCTGCTGGCTGAATAGTTCCTCAACTTTCTTTTCAAGTTTTGACTGCTCCATATACTCCAGGATTTTTCTCAAGGAGTTAAATCAATGACCATTCCGACCCGTTTTTGATTTATATCGGTAGGGGAGGAAAATCTTACTATGCTGAAGCTTGTAGGGCTGGGACTTGAAGACGGAGAAGTCACATCTAAAGGACTGGAAGCGATCAAATCATCGGAAAAAGTATTCGCAGAGTTCTACACAAATACAGAGACAGTAGATCTGAAATCTTTAGAGGAAAAAACCGGGAAAAGTATAGAGAAACTTTCTCGAGAAGAAGTTGAGAGAAAAGATAAAGTGCTCGAATCAGCTAGAGAACACGACACAGCTTTCCTTGTCTCAGGAGACCCTATAACCGCTACAACACATTACGACATCAAGCATCGAGCTGAAAAAGAAGATATAGAAACAGAGGTAATCCACGCGCCCTCCATACTGACTTCTGTAGCAGAGACCGGGTTAAACGTCTACAAATTCGGCAGAGTAGTCACATTACCCGAAGACTCTAAACCACAATCCTTGATTGAACATATAAGAAAAAATGATGAAATAGGACTTCACACGCTAATTTTACTGGATATAAACTACAAAGCGGACGAAGCTGCTGAAAAACTTGTAGACATGGAGGAAAGTCTTGGTGACCGTGAAGCAATTTTATTCGAAAGAGCAAACTCCAGCAACCAGACTGTAACACATGGGAAACTTGGAGAACTTGAATCAAAGGGAGCAACTCCTCACTCCATCATCCTCATTGGAGAGACATCTCACAAAGAGGACGAGAACCTCGAAGCACACTAATTCACGGCAAAATTATTCTTCATCAAATTTTCCCAGCCTTTCCAGCGTCTCAAGTATTCCCCATGCATAGATAACTGATTCCCAGGCTCTGATATAGTCCTCTTCGTCCAGAAAATGCTTTGTATCCTCTTTATAGGCCAGAACGTTCTCCATCTGTTCAACATCTTCATCTACGTCTTCTAGCCTATCTACAAGATTCTGCAACCACTTATTGGTCTCCTGTTCCAGCTTCTCTTGAGTTGAATCCATTCAAACACCTGATAAGAATTTGAGATAAATTAAAAGAAAAATTGGAAAAGGGAATTACCTTCCCTGTACTTGTACGTTGGTCCTTGTCTCCTTGATGTATCCGTAATCAGCGTCTACTCTGATCGGAACTGTTCTCTGCAAGGTGTCGGACACACCATCGATTTCCATGTTAAAGCATCCTACACCTCTGCCGTCAAGGATGGAGACGTTCTGGTAGTTCTGCTCGTTTGCATCTGAAACTTCAAACGTTACATCTCCTACATCTTGGATCTGTATCTGTAGCTCTCCCTCTGTATCCTGAATTCCTGACATGTCAAAGTCTGTAGAGTCTGGAACTTGACCTGGGTGGAAAGGCTGACCTTCTCCCTGATTTCTGGCGATAACACAGAACTGCTTCTGAACTGAAGATGAACCTGTGTCGTAAATCGGGATTGGAGTTGGTGTCCTGACCTCCATCTGTACAGGAGCGTCTGAGTTTTCAAGTCCAGTTGATCCTTGAGGACTTCCTTGATCTCTGTACTGATCTTCTCCCATTATCTGCACCTCAGCTGTTCCTGTCGTAGAGTAATTGAAAACTATGTTTGAGTTGAACGTGTAGTCAACATTCCTATCTGGACCTAGGCTTGGTGATTCAAAATCAATCTGCCGCGTCTGCGGTACTGCGGGGGTCTGTTCTCCTGCTGCTCGTAGAGTCCCATATTCAAGTGTTCTGTATTCGGTACTCATACTTCCACTCGTCGGCTTCCAGACCTGATCTCCAGAGTCACCGAATGGAGGATTATATAGTCTTGCATAGACATTCCCGGCATCTGTCTCACCATCATTCACCAGTTCCATCCTGAACTGGGTGTTCTGTCCGGCGGGCACAGGATTGGGAAAAGGAGAGAACTCGCTCACTGTTATTGAGCTTGAACCCTGATCTTCCTCTTGATTTCCTCCTCCGGTGCACCCGGATACTATAATGGTTAGAAGCATTAGAGCCAGTACTATCTTATTCTTCGCGTCTTTCATTAGTTATTCACGATTGTTACACCTGTGGTTTGGGCTTTGACGTATTTATAACGTATGGTTAAAAACAGGTTTCTCTCCACCTCTCCTGCGCTCTCTGCCTGGATAGTGCAGGAGAAATCTAGCGAATCTCTGATAACAGGATCCTTAGTAGATGGACACCCATCTCCCACAAATACTGACGAAGGACTATACTCGAAGTCATAGCTTCCGTTTATATTACCTGAGCCTTCTTTGGATACCTGGAAATCTATGGTTTTATTCTGACCTAGTGGTATAGGAGTCTCAACCTCCATATTCACTCCTACCTCCCCATTCGAGAAGCTCATAGCCTGCTTGCTCGTCCTGTTAATCTGATCAAGAGGTTTGAACTTTACAGTCATAGGCTGATAATTCTCTATTATAGAATCGTACGGAATAGTTACAGATATAGTGGACTGTCTCTGATTAAAACCACCAATCTGTTCCTGTGATGGGGCAGTAACTCTCCAGCTACACTCCATAACCGGGTAGACACCCTGTTGAGCTGTTTCAATTTCTTCAGGAGTACAGGACTTATCAGAACTTTCCAGAAGCCCTAAATTATATAGACTGATATCTCCAATATCTATATCGTTTCTGTGGTAGTTCTTCAGAGTTAACTCCACGTTTATAGTCTGTCCAGGACTTAATGTCTGATCGCTAACTCTGAAATCCGTTATCTCTAAGCCTTTACCAGATACCTGTTCTGGCGCCGAAGTTGGCGTTCCTTGATTTCCTCCAACCGGGAGCTGTGAGCACCCTGATACGATTATAACCGCTGCGATAGTCAACAGTATTTTACCGTCCACGATACATCACCCTTACATTCCTTGTACCTACATCTTTAACGTACGAGTAATTTGATCTTGCGAAAACCTCTCCCCGGATGCTGGGGACCGGGACACCGCCTTGTTGCAAGCTCCAGTCGATCTCACACCTGAAAACTTTGGAGCCGCCTTCATAGATGCGTAGATTTCCACTTAAAGGTACATCTCCCGGTCTTGGACATAAAGGCACTTCATTTCCTTCATTTACACTTGAAGGGTCGACGCCATCCATCCGACGTGCGATACTCTTAGCTACTTCTTTTCTTTCTTCGCTCATATTTGATGTTATTTCCACGTCTTCAAAACTTACACCTCTGGCATCCATTGCCGGAGGAGCCAATTCTACAGTACCTGTATAGGAACTTTCTTCAGGATTCTTGTTTTCAAGCTGTACCAGTATCTCCGCATTGTCTCCTTCGAGAAATGTTGGAGCTCCTCTTTCGGAGCTACTACCTATAGTTTCCATCTCGATCTTCATGGGTCCCTGTGAGGACTTTGAGAAAAGCTCTTCAGTCCCCTGTACATCATCATTCGTTTTTACTTGTAGCTGCCTGAAGGCCTCGACGCTGTAATCGAAAGGTACCTCAAACTTCAGCTGGCAGTCATAACCATTCAAAGGAACGTTACCTGTACTCTGCTCTAGCTCCCAGTTCATCTGTATGCTGTAGCCAGGAGCAAGACCGTAACTGCCTTCCGTATCTGAAACATTGGAACTTGAGGCAGAGAAATCCGAGATATCGAAAATATCTGGACAGTGGTTTGTAAGTATCTGGTTCCCGTCGACATCACCATCAGAACTCCCCAATTCAACCTTTGCTGGAAGTTCTCCAGAATTCGTTACGCCCATCCTTACTCTTACAGTTGATCCAGCTCTAATTTCACTAGGGGTTACCTGCAACTGGTCAACGGTTATCGCCTGGCCGCCCTGAGTCTGAGTGCCCTGGCCGCCGCCTCCACCGATGCAGCCTGATGCTACTACGGAGGCTGCGAATATACATAAGATTACTAAACGCTGGTTCATCCAATTACTGTTTATGATAGATCCTGTTAAAAACTTTCTATTCGAGAAGTTCTGGCTCCCTATAATAGATGAGTCAGTGTACTACAATCCGTACAACACCATAGTTTACGCTCTACTTTTCGGATTTTTGGTTCTATACGTACTCTACCCGCTTGTCAAGAAGATGAATATAGAGATCGACAGAAGATTCATTATCGGCTTCACACCTTTCATAGTGTTTGGCGGAGCGCTCAGAACTTTGAAAGATGTCGATGCCATAAATACAATACTGCTTGAAACACCTTTCATCTACCTCATACTTTTCGGAACAGGTACATCCCTGCTCTACCTAGCCGGGAAAATTGAGGAAATGACTGATATCGCATACCAGAGAACACTTGCCGGATCAGGAATCTTCCTGACACTGGCAATACTACCCTTCTTCAAACTGAAGGAACCTCTCGCCCTCATACTTTTTACAGGCAGCACTATCACCTGGATGACTGCAGGCTACCTATATCTAAAGTACAGGAAACCTGAATTTCTTTCATGGGACTTTACACTCCCGGTAGCCGCACATTATCTCGACGCCACATCCACATTTACGGCACTACAATTCGGAGCAGAGGAGAAACATGTACTTGGAAGAGCTTTCATCGACATTTTCGGCAGTGGCGGCATGTTCATCCTCAAAACCCTGGTTATAGTGCCTGTCGTTCTCTATATAGTAAGGAACTTTGAAGGGGAGGAGAAAACTTTCTATATCTTCATTATAACCCTGCTTGGACTGGGGATCGCAACTCGAAATATTTTACAGACAGTAGCTTTAGGTTAGCGATCAAATTCGCCACCGTAACACCTGACGTTGCTCCCTGTGGTAACGACAACACCATCACCACATGAGCTAACTACACTGCTCAACTGTCCTTCAAAGAACGGCAGTCTCTCAATCCATGTACTGCACTGAACGGAATTTGCTCCAATTTTCACCGGTTTCCTTCCATCATTTTCTTCATCCCAGACACTCATGTAATTTTCTGCGGCCTCTTCCATACTGCTTACATCGCTCTTGTAATTTTTTTCCTCAGTACAGATCTCATGTCTTATCTGCTCTATCTGAACGTTGCCGGGACTACTCTGGTCCTGGTAAAATATTATCCCATCCGCCCGGGTGTGACGTCTTTCAAGACGTGGTGCTCCTACAGGATCACTTGGATCCACAAGAAGATTGCCAGTCTTTGACGCGATATGACTAAAGAGACCCTGCAACTCCCTGTCCTCATTAAGTAAGTTGCTTGCCTCCATAGCAGTTTTCCCCTGATCGATAGTCACAGGGCGTCCATCAACCATCACCAGGTTCGGTTCACGCCAGCCGGAACTGCCTTGATCAGGATCCCTCAATGCACAACCATCTCTAGCGTCGATTGAATTCTCTGATGAACAAGTACTATACAGGTTGTATGGACTGGATTCATTGTACTCCTCTGTCACCAGCAAAGGACAGTTAAAACGAGTACACAAGGTATTCTGGACATCAAACCCTGTCATACTATCTTCCTTTACTATAGTGTAATTACCATCAATCCTCATAACAAGCTGCTCCCCTGTAGGACTTATCTGTCCGAGATCCTCCTCTTCTATCTTCATTGTACATCTAAGAGGTGCAGGCTCCACATCAGCACTGAACCAGCTATTACTCTGTCTGCGAGTAATCCTCTCCTTAGCATTTTCAGAGACCTCGTAATAGTCCTCTCCCATATCGGAGTCCTGTTGCAAGCCGACACAGGTATCTGCGTGAGTGGTTACAGATGAGTCCACAATTTGAATGGATTCAGGACGAACCTTGTATTTGGAATTGAAACCCGGAGTCTCAAAACCAAATCTTGCAGCGAACGGAACAGCTCTTCTATCACCAGTCTCTGTCTCATAGAACGTAATCGGGGAGTTCACATTAACATAGGACTGTACAGGAGTATCAGCCGTCTCAGACTTCTTAAATCCAGGGTCAATGTTCTCTTCCCGTCTATACTGACGTGACATCGCATCAACGTATAGAGTTGCCTGGGAGGCATAGTTGTATCGAACCTGTAGCTCCATCACCCTATCAACTCCTAGAGATGGCTGCAGGAGCTGGCAGTCCCCCAAATTTAGTTCCTCTAGAGAACCGGTAGGGGATACACCTAGACCAGGAAGAATATAGTTCCTGCCGTCATCGAAACTACTGATATTATTCCAGCCAGTAGTACAGTAAGTTTTCTGTGAGTCAACTATTGAAATTCTGTAACTCACGTTACGTGCATTGATTCCCTTCAAGCCGTTACGCGTATTCTCAACGAGGAAATTCACAGGCAATGTATAATCCGCCTCTTTGTAGGCCACATCAATTGTATCAGTACCTAATCCGAAATCAGATATCTGCAGCTCGTAGCGCTCACCTCTAGCCTCAGAACCTGGCCTGACAGTATTGTTCATCTGCCACTGTCTGAAACACTGTGGACCCTTAGCCATACAACCTAGCTTTGCAAAAGCCTGGTTTGCAGCCCTCATCTGAGGTGCAAACATATCTCCCTGGAAGAGTGTGACTCCTGCTTCAGAATTAGCTGCCTCTGTACCTAAAAAGTCCGCCCAAGCACCACCTACGCCTAATGCACCAAGAACCGGACCTGCAACGATAGGAATCACCTGTGCTATCATACCCCAAGTTACCACCACAAGAACCAGAGAAATAATACCAGCTATAAGAGTATAAACAATCCAGGCAACCAGTAATACCACAGCTACTGGAGCTGCTGTACCTAAAGCACTGGCAACTCCTGAACCTGCAACAAGTCCTCCTAGACCTTCAGCTGCAGCCGCTTCACCAGCAGCTGCTTCTCCTGCTGCAGCTTCTCCACCGATCATACCACTGGCAGTCTCTATATGGGAAGCTGATGTGACTGCAGTTTCAGCCATTTCCTTAGCTTCCATACCTGTTTGAGCTGCGCCTCTAGCTGCTTCACCGGCTGCAGCAGCACCACCGGCAGCTGCACCAGCAGCTGCAGCACCGCCTTTTCCTAAGTTTTTCGCCTGCTTCACTGCATGATCTGATGCCTTCCAGAACTTACTTCCATCACCCAAAAACTCGAAAGCAAGCGAAGAAATGAAAATAGTCACTATAAAAGGCACTGAAATGAAAAGCAAAGTAGGAATAAACTCTATAAACCCTGTAAGACTCAATAATTGTGTTGGATCCTGAACTAAAGCCAGTACTGTACTCGGGAAGTTAAAGAACCATACAATACCTATAAAGAGTGCTACATAACGGATCTTGTATCGATTTACAAAACCTATGCCAGACTTAACGGTTGAAATAGCGCCTCCATCTTCATCATCGTCATCTTCCTCTTCTTTACCGCCATATCCATGCATGTCGGAGTAAGTAGTGTTACTATGGCTTTTGATATTGTGAACTCCCTGATAATACATTAATTCAAAAAATCGGAATGTCCCGCCCAATGCGCCTATAACGGCTTTGAACGGCCAAGCTATCAACCCAATTGCAGCCTTGATACTGAAAGTCATCGCCTTTATGTAAAATTTTCCGATTTTGCTGAAAAACCAGATAT
The DNA here is from genome assembly GCA_041640075.1 of Candidatus Nanohaloarchaea archaeon. GTDB lineage: Archaea > Nanohalarchaeota > Nanosalinia > Nanosalinales > Nanosalinaceae > Nanosalina. Next base: position 38,007 of record JBEQAY010000001.1, read on the forward strand.
AGAAGTAAATTATGAGGGAGAATCCTAGAGTGAAAGGAGATAGAAGTAATGCTATTCCCCAGCCTTTCAGACTCATTCCTCGCTCACCTCACTTGAGACCAGTTTGACATTATTTAATGTAAATGAACCCTGACCTCTGAAGCGGAGATCGTCATCTTGGGAGAACGCTCCCTCAGGTATATCTATCCTGTTCTGGCCGTTTACAGGTGATAGAGTGGTATTGAACGATCCCAGGAATATATCTAGAGTCTTTGAACCTGATAGCTGCTGGTAGTCAAATGAAATCTGCTCTCTAGTATTTTCCCTGCTCACGTAGTTTTCCTGCGTCTCGTTCATGTAAATTGTAACGTTTTTGTCCGTTGAGCGAGTGGTACCAACGTATCTTACTGTTAGCTGAGAGTTTTCGAGAGTGTATTTAGCGTCAGCATCTGTCTTGAACTCAAGAGTGTTGTAACCCGGTGCTAGAACATTCCTTGGCAGGCTAATCTGCTGTGTTGATCTTACCGCGTCCCTACTGAACACTTGCTCGTCATTTACTTCTATTTCAAGCGGTGCAGTGATTACCGAGGAGTCTGTGGGAATATTAAAGGTTAGATTGGCCTCCATGAAGTCCTTAAGTTCGTACTGGTACATCTGGAAGTTACTGACGTGATCGTTAAACTTTCTATCGTTCACAGTCACCTCAAGATCTTCGAGAGCGTATTCTGTTGTGCCCAGGAGCCCGCCTTTGTTGACACCTATCTTTATCTCGTTCATTCCGCTGTCAAGATTTCCTTCACTTATCTCCACGGCTTCAGTGGCAGATGTAACCAGCTGGTTTTCGAATACTTTTTCTCCGTTAGATTTGACGTAGAGTGCTCCTGATCCCTCCTTTCCAAGTACTTCAAAGGATACTTCGGCTTCGGTAGGTTGTGTACCATTGTATAGCACCGTTACAGTGTTTCCTGAGAAAAGGCTGTTCTTCAGTGTTTCCTGATCGGATTGATAGGCCTGTATCTGTCCCCGTCCTTCTCCTATGTTGAATGTTCCAAAGTTGACAGTTCTTATATCGGTTGTTGCTCCGCCGATTTCCCCGAAGCTCTCCGAGGCCAGGATCATGCTGTCAGGCTGCGTATTGCCGAACTGGAGACCTATGTCCTGGGCAGCTATCATCATTAAGCCAAAGAATGTGAGGCCGATCGCTACCACTACCCCGAATCGTTCTGCCATATACATTAAGGATTGTTTTGAGGGTTTTTATTGTTAGGCAGGTAATCAAGAGTATGGAGATTTTAAAATCAGACAGGAGAGACGGGTACGTCAACGTTGAGATAGAGAACGAAGACGATCTGTGGTACCTGAAGGATATAATCAAGAAAGGGGACTTATTGAAGACCCGGACGATGAGGACCAAGCTGGACGGCCGGGAGAAGAAAGCCGTCACTTTGGATCTGGAGGCCGAGAAAATAGAGTACCAGGAGAACCGGCTCCGGGTCACAGGAGAGATCAAGAAAGGGGCGGAGGATATCGAGATGGGATACCACACTTTCAACCTTGAACCAGGTAAAGAGTTCGAGATATGGAAGGATTTTACCGATGAAGAATGGGAGCTTCTGCAGGAGGCTGAAAGCCACAAATCCTACAAGGTACTTTTCTGCCTGGTGCAGAAAGGTGAGGCAGATTTCTTCGTGGTCGAGGAATCCGGTATAAAGGATCTATCAAAGGTCGATGTGAACGTTCCTGGAAAGCTTTACAGCGATCAGGAGACCGGCGAAACGTTTTACAGAGAGGTGAAGGACGTTATCTCACGGAGCATCAGGGATGTCGACTACCTTGTGCTCGGAGGTCCGGGCTTCGAGAAAGATAAAGTCAAGAACATGCTTGATGAGGAAGAACTTGAGAAAACCTTCATGCAGGACACCTCTGTAACAGGACGCACAGGCCTGAACGAGGCCATAAAGCGAGGCGCACTTGACAAAGTCGTGAAAGATTCTCGTATTTCCAGAGAATCAGAAGTAGTAGAGAACCTGCTTGAATCCATCCGTGAAAATGGAGAAGCTACCTACGGAGATGGCGTAGACGAGCTAGCAGACCAGGGTGCAGTAGAAACCCTCCTACTTACGTCGGAAACCTACCGTGAAAACCCGGATCTAGCGGAGAAAACCGAGCAGATGGGTGGAGAGGTCGAAGTAGTTCATACCGACCATGAAGCAGGTGAAAGACTTGAGAACCTTGGCGGGAAAGCCGCAATTCTGAGATATAATCCGGGTTGATCACTGAAGCCGCTCAGCATCTTCTCTGGATCCTAAAGTTACCGGTATCTTCATCTCCTCTCCATCCCTGATAACTGTAACGTTCACCGTTTCTCCGACCTCTGGACCTGACTGTAGATAGGTTAGTATATCGCCTATACCCTCCATTCTGCGATCATTTATACCTGTTATAACGTCCCCTCCCACAGTGATGTTCTGCCTGTTGATCTGAACTGTTCTATTACCGCTCTTTAAACCTGCTTCATAAGCAGGTCCGTCCTCCACAACATTCATAACCAGGAAACCGGAGGCATTCGAAAGATTCATCTCACTGGCAATCTCTGGTGTAACAGTAAGCCCTGAAACTCCAAGCCAAGGATACTCGAAATCCTGCCTGTCATCAATTATATCCGGAACCACGTTCTCAACTATATTTACAGGTATAGCAAATCCTATCCCAGAAAAAGTTCCTGAACGGCTTTCTATAGCAGTGTTTACACCTATAACCTCTCCTTCAATATTCAGCAGAGGTCCTCCAGAGTTACCAGGGTTTATAGCAGCATCAGTCTGCAGAACATTTGGTATAGAAAAACCTGTACCGGTTGGAAGCATTCGACCTTTCTGCGACACTATTCCTGCAGTCATCGTTCCTCTTAACCCAAATGGATTTCCAACTGCGACTGCTGTCTGACCTACATCTACTTCAGAAAGGTTTCCAAGTTCAAGGGGCTCGAGATTATTTTTACTGGCTTTAAGAACTGCAATATCATTATTTTGATCCGTACCGACTATTTCAGCGCTCTGAGTTGTTCCATCAGTAAAAGTTACTCTTACCTGGTCTGATCCTTCTATTACATGCTCATTGGTGACTATGTGACCTCTTTCATCATATACAAAACCTGATCCCTGCGCATTTTCAGATCCTCTGGAAGTTATGGAGACCACAGACTGATCTATATCCTGGAAGAGACCTGAAAGCTGCTGGTTTTGATCAGAACTGTTTACATGTACAACTTTCCGCGGTTCATCGATACGATCCTCCAGCTGATCCATCCTACTATCCACGACCTGAAAACTGGCAAAGCCTCCTATAACCGCTCCCACTAGGACCAGAGCAGAGGCAAAAGTAAAAGCAGAAAATCTGTCAACTTCCATGGAACTGATTCGAAACTCCAGTATTTTATAACCTGAACCCACCAACCAGTAAGCTCTTTTTAACCTTCTCCGAGAAAAAACCAGTTGTGAAAGACAAAATCTTCAGCTTCACACCTCTCGGCAGAGCAGATCTCCTGCTCGAAGAATTCATAGGAGAAAACCCGAAGAAAGAACAGAAAGAATTCCAGGCATACGAGACCGCACTCGCCAAGTACCGGAATCTTAAGCTCTTCCAGATAATAGTCAAAATCCTGCTCTACGCCGGACTAATAACATCAATAGTCGCATCACTCGGATTCCAGCAGATAAGGATAATCAACCAGATCGCATCCTACATCGGTGTAACCTTCCTTCTAATCGCCTACGTCGCCGTAAACTACTTCACAATGATCTACCGAGAAGAATACCACGTCAGAAGAGAAATACTCGTATCAAAAACAGAAATAAGACAAGAAAAACCAGAATAACTCATAAAAGCCATGTAAAACATGGCTTCGGCATGATGAAATTCGAAACTCAAAGAGTTTCTGCTTTCACAGAAAATCTAAGATTTTCGAGAACTTTGTCACAGAAGTTTCGCCGAGGCTGGGATTTGAACCCAGGAGGGCAGTGACGCCCACCACCTTTCCAGGGTGGCACCTTTAGCCACTCAGTCACCTCGGCAAATAGCATATTTGCTTGAGGTCGAGAAAACTCGTTCGAGTTTTCGACCCTCGGCATACTATCTATGTAGAAAAGTCTTCGATACACTTTTTTATTTGGGTCTGTAACTTAATCAGATTCAATCCTTGAGTTTGATTCCATTACTTTTTACTGCAGAATATGCTCCAGACAGGGTTTTCGAAGTCTTCAGTATTTATTTCGGACTCTTCTTTCAGGATCTTGAGGTTGTTTTCCTCCAGAATTTCCTTGATCAACTGACGTGGGTACAGGTATCTTTTTACCAGAGATCCGTCTTCCTCCTCTCTTATATCCGGTTCAGGGCTTCCTTTCGTTAGCTTGAAATTGATGTAGAGCACTCCATCTTTTTTGAGTACTCTTGAGAGCTCTGAGACTGGTTTATGTATTTTCTCTGGAGGGTAGAAATGTATTACTGAGTTGCACCAGATGCCGTCGAAAGTGTTTTTCTGAAAACCTAGATTCTTAACGTCCATCCTGTGAAGTTTTTCACCCATGTTGTTTGCTTTGTATTTATCGGCTCCAAACTCTAGTGGCTTAGGTGCTCTATCTATCCCTGTGGTGTCGTAGCCGTTCTCCAAGAAGTAGTTGACGTCTCTACCCCAGCCACAGCCAGCATCAAGAATTCTACCGCTTTCTCCTACAAGTTTCTCAAATTTTTTCAGAAGTTGAACGTATCCCTGCATGTGTTTCTGGTACAGCGACATCTTGTCGACGTACTGTCGAAAGTTTTCATTGAACCATTTGACAGGATCAGTGAGTTCCCTGCTCATACAGTTCATTTAGAGAATAATGGTTTTTACTGCTTCCATCTTTTAGGGTAAGTCTTCGGATCCATATGGACGGATTTCAGAGTCGCTGCCGTACCTTCTTCATCGTAGAGTGCTTCAGAGTTCATATCTGCAGTTGCAAGAGCTACGAGCTCTCCTTTCAATGTGGTGATAGCCACCATCTCTCCTTGTTTTATACCGTCCTGAAAGCGTGAAATTCCTCCTGCTCCCAGATCTGCACCGTTGGCAACAGCGTTGACCGCTGAATCCTTTATAGCTATCTTCTTCAGATGCTGTATAGCTTTCTCCTTGGGATATAGGACCTCTGCCAGTTTCTCAGGATTTCCTTCGTTATGGAAGTGGTAAGCGTCAACTACTTCCTGTAACGTATTTGTTTCACCTTCCGTGATTTCTCCCTGTCTTGTTCTCCGGAGCTCTACCATCTCTGCATCGGTGTCAAGTTTCTCCCCAAGCTGGTCTATAAGTACGCGTACGTAGAACCCTGATTCACATTCTACACTTGCTAGAACATTTTTACCGTTTTTTTCCAGGAATTCTATATCGTAGACTTCTCTTTCTCTTTCTTCTCTTTTGACAGCTGATTTCTCTGGCGGAACCTGTTTGTTAGTTCCCTTGAAGCTTTTCAGAGCTTTTCTTATCTCTTCTTCGTCTTTTTCTTCCTCCAGTTCGGCCTCAAATACGTATTCTTTGTCTGCCTGTGCAAGTGCATCGTTCAGCCTTGTAGCGGAGTTGATTCCTACCGGGAGTACTCCTGTAGCATTTGGATCCAGTGTGCCGAAGTGACCTGTTTTCTTCAGGTCAAGTTCCTTCCTGGTCCAGGTAGATACCTGGTTGCTGGTCGGTCCGAACGGTTTATCTACTATCACTATTCCTTCTTCCAGGAGTTTTTCTGGAGATCTGTTCTCAGGGATCTCTCCGAACTCAGGGTCGGTTTCTGCTTCCTCCCTTGTATACCATTCAGACATATGAAAAGGAGTTCGGTCCGAGTTTTTTAACTGGAGAGGAAATAGAGTGGAAAGGAGGAAAAAATTGAACTTTTTCTACTGGACGCCGAGAAGCTTCCTGAAGATGTAGGTCAGCGGCATGATCATGATAAAGTAGAATCCCAGCCAGTTCAGCGCGTTCCCTACATACGGTATATTCACTGGTAGAGGGACGAAGTGGGCGTTCAGCTTCAGTTTAGCGTCATTTGGCTGATCCTGAACTGTTTCAAAGTTCATGAACTGCCAGTTGACTCCCAGAATTTTGACAGTCTCCTTGAGGCCTGCTTCACTGCTCCCTGACTGCAAAATTATCTCTGAGTTATTCTTCACCTGTAGTTCCTGGGTCTGATCTGCGTACTGCAGCTGTCCTGTAAACGTGTTGTTCTGGGTTTCGTTCATCTGTATGTCAGGTGCGTACGTGTTTCCAAGCCATGGGAAGAAAAGTCCCACGAATATTATCGTGGCGAACATTGGCTTCATGTTAAGCATCATAAACTTCTGGTTGAGCTGCAGAGTCTTCTTCATATGTTCTGAAGCCTTGTCGTGCTTATCGTTTTCCCTGGCTTCCTTCATCTTGTCCTGGTAATCATTCAGCTTCTCCTTTATCTCGTCTGCGCGTTCAACATCAAGGAAAATCCAGTAGATAACTGCAAAAAGTCCTGCAAGTGCTGCGGAGAAAAATCCGAGAGATACGTACGGCCCTGCAACAAGCAGTGGCTGGAAAATTGCATCGTAGAATGCGAAAAGTGGTGCCAGAATCTGGGCTATGGCCATGTCTATCGATTGCCCAGGAAGTCTTTTAAAATACAACCAGTCTGGCGAAAAATGTGCGCTTAGAGGTTTACAAAGGGTAAAAGAGGGAAATTATGTCATGAAGTCTTTGAGTGCTGGATGGAGTTCTTCCATGTGTTTCTGGGCCAGCTGCTCGTAGAGCCTGTACAGGATCATGACTGTAAGAAGGATTCCTGTTCCTCCTCCTGCGGCTCTTGTCATGTTGGCGAGTGCTGCAAGAAGTCCTACCGAGAAACCGGACAGAATTGTCAGTGCCGGGATGTAACGGTTCAAAACCTTTTTTATGACTCTCTTGTCTTTTCTGAAACCTGGTACTTTCATCCCTGTATCCTGTATCTGTTCTGCTACAGAGTCTGCGTCCTGACCCGATGTACGCATCCAGAAGATCGAGAAAAGGATCGATCCAAATGTGTAAACTGATGTGTAGAATAGTATATGGAATATGCCGGTGCCACCTATTGCTCCGGACTGCAGGAAGGTTTCAACTACTGTTGTGGGTGCCTGGAGGAAGTAGACGAGTCCTGACTGTGCCTGTCCCTGTGAGAAGCATCCAAGGATTGAACATCCGTCTGCTCCTGCAATAGATGATCCTACGATCTGGAAGTTTGTTACAAGTGCTGCGATTAAAATTACTGGCATGTTTGAAGTGTATATGAATTTCAGCGGCCATTTCTGTCCGAAACCTCGGACGTTTCCGAATGTTAGCGGTATTTCGACTTTCATTGACTGCATGTATACTACTGCTGAGAAAACCAGGATTGTCGAGACGATGGGTAGTAATGCGAATATGTCAAATGTTGTCAGGAAGTTGAATAATGCTCCTACTGGGCTTGCTTCACCTGTTACGCTCCAGTATAGTTCTCCTGTCTGTGTGAGTGGTGATATTGCTGATATGTAGACCTGTTTTGATACTCCTGCTGCGATGAATAGTCCTGTTCCGGAACCGAATCCCCATTTCTGGACCAGGTCGTCCATCATGATGATCAGCCATCCTCCAAGGATGATCTGTCCGGAGAGAAGTGCCATGAGTCCTGGCTGACCTGCAACGTTTCCGAACTGTCCTGATGCCACCCATCCTACTGCCTGTATAACTGTCAATGAGTATGCGAGGACTTTCTGAGCTGCCTGGAACTTCTGTTTACCTTCCTGAGTATTTGTGTTCCAAGGCAGTAGCTCGGATCCTACAAGCATCTGGAGTACAATAGATGCTGTAACGATCGGTCCAATTCCCAATGTAATTATCGATCCGATCTGTGCTCCTAGAAGTGTCTGAAATGTTTCAAGCCGCGCAAGTGCAGTAGCAACGGCCTGAGAGTTAGCCCCATAAACGTTGATAGAACCTAAAAGGAAGTAAAGAACTAGTACTACACCTGTCCATGCCAGCATCTCCTTAAGCGATTGTTCTTTCTCTGGCTCCGTCACGCTCGGAAGGTAGCTTGCTATCTGGACAAGTGAGACCATTTATTTTCTAATCCTCTAATGTAACAGCTTCTGCTCCTGCTTCTTCAATCTTTTGTTCCGCAGAATCGGAGAATTTTTCCGCTCTAATCTCTATGTCGCGGGTTATCTTTCCTCCACCAAGAATCTTGTCATAACCTGCTTCGTCGGCGTGGAAAACATAACCATCTCCTGATTCCTCGGCTACTCCTTCTTCGACAAATTCCTGGATTCTCTGGTCGATGTCGCGCAGGTTAATTCCGTTCTGTGGTTCCTGTCGGGAGTTAAATCCGTTTTCCCCAAGTTCGTTGATTCCTTCCTTTGTCATGTTCTTTGACTGTCCTTTCTTTCCGGAACCTGCGTTTCCTCGGCCTCCACGGTTACCTGCTCCTCTGTTCTTTTTGGAGCTTCCGTGTCCGTGTGTGCCAGACTTGTTCTTCTTTGATCTTCTTCTTACCATTCTTGTATCACCTCTAAATCATGTTCTTGAGGAGTTCATCCATGTTTGGACGTTTTCCAAGTGCTCCTCCATTATTGTAGTTTTTCTTCGTGCTTCTGAATCCGCCTGAAGGTGGTGTCATTGAAAGCTTTACACCAGGCTCGATCTTGACATCTTTTGAACCTGCAACTTCTTCAACTACGTCGTCGGAAACTTCTCCGTATGCGATGTAGTCTTTGGCTTTGTTCAGCATTCCTTTTATTGCTTCGTCATCGTCTTCAACGAAGAGTACCTGGTTCTTCTTTGTAAGTCCAAGTGATTCAAGTGTTGCTGAGATCTTTTCGGAAGCATCTACGTCTCCTCTAACCTTTACTACTGCAATCACTCGAAAACACCTCTTGTGTTTTCTGCGTGATCAAGAAAATCTTTGATTTTCGTAATCATCTCTAGTTCTCCTCCTGTTCTTCAGGTTGTTTGTATTCATTGAGTTTCTGCATTGCTTCGAAGGTTGCCTTGATGACGTTCTCTCGTGTTCTGGTGCTTCCACGTGTGGTTGCCCAGATGTCTTCAATTCCTGCTAGTTCGAGCATCTTCTGGATTCCTTCTCCTGCTGCAAGACCTGTTCCTTTTGGTGCAGGTTTGAGTTCTACTTCAACGGATCCGGATTTTCCTGTGACCTTGAACGGGATTGATGTGTTCGTGTCTCCCTGATCCTCCCATGATCCGTTTCCTCTCTGTACTTCGATCAAGTTGAGCTTTGCGTTCCTGCTTGCGTCCTCGATTGCTGCACGGGTGTCATCCGACTCTCCCATGCCTACTCCGATTACCTTGTTTCTGTCGCCGAGGATTGTCATCGCCTTTGAGTTGTATCTTGCTCCTGACTTGTGCATTCTTACTGTTCTCTTGGAAACAGTACGGGATTTTCCTCCTCCTTTTCCAGGAGTTCCTCCGATAAGCACTACTTCCTCGTCAAGATCAACAAGCTGGTCTACAAGCTCCGGCTCCATGATCTCTCTGTCATGTCTTAAAGCATCTACAATATCCGTTATCTCTCCTTTAGCTACTTTCTTACCAAGCTTGGTCTTTGGAGTCCAGATCTCTTCGTCTTCCATTTCCTGTTCGCTCATTCGAAATCACCTTCGATGTTTTCTTTTACTTCTTCGAGGTTTCCGGGTACGTCTTTTCCTGTCATCTCTTGGATGTGCTCTCCTCTGATTCTTGATTCTTCTGGGAGTGCTGCTTCTCCTGCAGGTACTTCTACTCCTGCGTCTCTAAGTCCCTGGACTGCTGCGAAGACTCTTCCTTTACGTGAGTTCTTCCTGAGTCCGATGTCCAGGATTGCTTCATCTGTATCTGCTCTGTGACCTGCAAGGAATCCTGTCAGGTATGCTGCTGGAAGATTACCTGTGTGGTGTTTCCAGCCGTATTCTTCAAGCTCTTTGCTGATCGTCTGAGCTGAGTTCTCATCTCCTTCTGGTTTGTATCGGGAGATGTGTACTCGGGTATGGTTGTTTGAAAGTCGGACTACTGCTCGTGGCTTACCTGAGTTCAAAAGGTCCAGGCGCTGCTCGTAGTCTGTTTTCTGTTCCTTTCTTCTCTTGAAAGGTACTTCGTAGTTTGATGTCTCTGCCATTATCTTTTAACCTCGTCTTCTACGTAGTTGTTCAGGTGTTTCTTGTTCCTGAAGAACCCTCCTTTTGCCTTGTTGTAGAGCTCTCTGTACTGTTCTGATGTTATTTCTTCTTCATCTCGCATTTCCTTGAGCTCTGATCTGAGGGCTCTGATCTTTTCCATCCATTCATCTTTCTCGGATTTCCTGGCTGTCTTCTTTCCTTTACGGCTTCCGTGGCCTTTCTGCTGTCCCTTGGCTTTCTGTTTCTTGTTGTGCTTTGCACGGGCCTTGGATGTTCCTTTCTTATCTCTTTTCTGAATTGCTCCTCCTTCGATAAGATTTCTGATGTCCTGCCTGGTTATTGCTTCTCCTATCTTCTCCATCTGTTCAGGGTCTAACCAGACACGGTCTTCTCCAACATCCATTACGTCTGCTGCTATTCTTTTTTGACTCTTAAGATCTGCCATTACTTCTCTTCACCTCTGTTAAGGACTTTGATGTCCTCTTCATCTGCTTTTTCGATAATCTGTTCACGTTTACGTCCTCCGACTGTTGAACCGATTCTGGCTGCTTCGCCTTCCCCAAGTTCTTTGAGGTCGGAAGTATTGTGTACTAGTACTTCTTCGTAACCTGAAGGATGCTTTCCTCTGTGATCCTTATCAGTTCTGAAGCCTGCCTGTGGCATCGGTGCTGCTCCCTTCTTCTTTAATCGGGAACGTGAATGATGGCCTTGAGGCTTCCTCCATGATTCAGGTACTGACTTTTTCTTGTGATTATCCTGTCTATCAAATCCCATTATTCTTCTACCTCCGTGATGTAGATACCGTCCTGGAAGGTTCTTGGATCTCTGTTTCCTTTGTCAGAGAGCTGTTCGATCCTTGCAGCTGTCTGAGCTACGTTTTCCTTGTCGCTGCCTCTGACTTCGATTTCCTCTCCATCTACTGAAACGTCGACTCCTTCCATTATATCTGCTTTACGCGGGTTTCTTTCACCCATGAAGTTCTCCACGACAAGCTGATCTCCCTGTGTCTTGATTGTCATAGGGAAGTGAGCGTAAACACCTTTCAGGTGGTAAACATGCTCGTCCTGAAGGCCTTCTATCATGTTTTCTGTGTGGCTCTTGAACGTCTTAACGATGCTCTCGATATCTTTCTTGCTGCTGTCTGTCGAGAACTTTACTGACCCGTTTGTCTCTACGTCGATCAGTGCGTGCTTCATCTTCTTCTCTACCGTTTTATCTCCATCGCTGACTTCAAGGACTCCGTTCTCGTAGTCTGCTTCAAATCCTTCAGGTAGTTCAATTTCCAGTTCCATTTTTCTGCACCTCTAGTAGACGTATCCGAGGAGTTTTCCTCCGATCTGTTCTTCTCGGGCCTCGTCATGAGTCATGACTCCCTGAGGGGTTGTTACGATAAGCTTTCCGAATCCCTGCGCTGGCAGGTATCTTCGAGCCCATTTTGCGTACTCGTTATTGCTCATCGAGAACCTTGGCTTGATCGACTGGCATTCGTTGATCGTTTCCTTGACTTCAACCTTGAACTTGCCTCCTTTACCGTCCTCGACAAGTTCAAAGACTCCGATGTATCCCTGCTGCTGTAGCTCGATAAGCACGTTCTTTACCAGATTGCTGGTAGGTGAGATCGTTGCGTAATCGTTACCTGATCTCGCTGCATTGTTTATTGACGAAAGTGCATCGCTCAGTGTATCTTGTGACATTATATCTTCCTCCTTTAACTCAGTTGCTCGAAACCGAGCTCCTCTGCGATTTCACGGAAGCACTGTCTGCAGTAGTCGAGTCCATACTTTGAGATAACTCCTCTACCTGTTCTTCCGCATCTTCTGCATTCTTTCTTTGATTTTCCGAAATCCCTCTCCTTTGGGGAGTTGTGCTTCTCATACTTTCTTCTCTTACCTTCCTTGTGCTTTATCTGTTCAAGTACTTCTTCATAACCCATTTATTGGGTCACCTCCATTCCGAGCTCGTCTTCAACGAACTCTCTGGCTTCTTCGTCACTGATCTTGTGATCCTTTCCAAGTTCTCTTGGCTTGTGATCTCTCTTCTTGACCCTGTATCCAGGTCTCTCAAGTTTTACTGCGACCTCGAAACCACGCATACCGATGTCGGAATCGTAGTCGATTCCTGGTACGTCGATGTACTCGCTGATTCCGAAGGAAAAGTTTCCGTTTCCATCGAATGCCTGTTCTGAGATCTGGCTGTCTGCTGCTGGCAGGACTTTTTCAAGGAATTCTCGGGCTTCTTCTCCTCTCAGTGTTGTCATTACTCCCAGGTTGAGTCCGGCACGTTTTCCAAAGGTCTTTGCGTCTCCTCCGGATTCTGTTCTGACTGCCTGGCTTCCTGTCAGTTTTTCGACAAGTGCAACTGATTTCTCTACAGGATCTCCGACTTCTCCTGTTCCAATGTTGACAACGACCTTTGCGATCTCGATCTGTTTCATTTCATTTTCTGTCATGGTGATCACTTGATGTCTAGTCCTGTCGTTGCTACAAGGTTTTCTAGCTGGGTTTCAAATGTAGTATCGTTTTCGATGATAGCTGTGTCAGGGTTCATTCCTCTTCTCTCGATTTCCTTGACTTCTACAGCGTCGCCTGCATGCTTTCCGCGGACTACAAGTGCTTCAGCTCCTTCTTCAAGCTCGACTTCTTCCACTCCGTCTCCGAATACTAGTGTGTTGCCTGTCTCGAACTCGTCCTTGGTGCTGTAGTTCTCTCCTGTGTGGAGTCTGTAGACAAATCTGTCTCCTTCTTCATGCTTGTCTACTACTTTTCCTACAGGTTTTCCTGAATCGACTGGTACGAAATCCAGGTTAGCTCCGTTCTTGACTACCCGGAATGTTTCTTCTGTCTCCGGAATCTCGATCAAATCAAGTACTCCTACTCCATCCTGGATATCTCTTACTGGTTCTCCGTTTCTCAGGAGATCTCCATTTCTGATTATTTCTTTTGCTTCTTTCTCTGTCTCCGCGTACTCAAGTACGTCCCTTAGGAAAAGTCCTGCTGGGATTGCGGAGTCTGCATCTCTCGAACCTTTGATGGTTGAGACATACTTCTCTTTCTTCCGTTCAATCGGATAATGTTTCGGTGCTGAAAGTCTCTTCTGATGTGTCATAAAATTCAATCCTCCTTCTGATTCTCCAGGTATTCGATCATGGTTTTACGGTCCTTGTTGGACTTCTCGGCCTGGATAAGTGCGTCAAAGTCAGGGCTCTCCATCTCGGAGATCTGATCCTTCGCATCGCCGATTGTCCCGCCTACAACGTCACTGTAGTCGGAACTTTCCTCTGAAGCTTCCTCATCCGTCTCCTCGTCAGAGGTATCGGTTTCAGAAGACTCTTTGTCTTCGGATTCGGCGTCTTCAACGATTTCTTCCTCGTCAACTTCTTCCTCGATCTGTTCTTTGACTTCTTCGATCTCTTCTTCGTCCATATCCTCGAACTGTTCGTGGGCTCCTGACTGTCCGCCCTGCATCTGCTGCATCATCTCTTCCTCTTCGTCTTCTTCGAGTGCTTCTTCGACTTCTTCGTCGTCTACCTTGATGGATTCGAAGTCTGAAATATCGTACTTGTCCAGTCTGTCCTCTTCTGAAAGGTTAAGGCTCTGGATCTGTACGTTTGATGGTCTGAGAGGGATCTGATGTACTGTACCGTCGACGGCTTCTTTTTCTACTCCGTCGATGTAGATCCTCTCGTTTTCTCTGTCAATATTGTTTACGATTCCCTCTGCTCCTTTCCTGTCTCCACGCATTACTTTAACTCGGTCTCCGTTCCTGATTCCGATGTTGCGTGTTCCTAGTTCGTCTCTGAGGTTGTGTGAAAGGTTTGCTGAGATGAAATTATCTTTTACGTGCTGTGGAGCGTTTTCTCTGTACTTTCTCTGCTTCTGAGGATCTGTGCTTGATTTCCAGCTTCTGCTCCAGTTTTCTGTCTGCTTCATTTTTAGATCACACTACTTTTGAGGCGATTTTTCCTACAGGGCTGAACCTTTGAACTACTTCCTTTGCGATAGGTCCTTTGGTTACAGATCCTTTAGGCAGTCCGCCTTCTTCCATCAGGACTGCTGCGTTATCTTCGAATTTTACTCTGAGTCCGCTTGGTCTCTGGAACTCCTTTCTCTGTCTTACGATTACTGCGTCAAATACCTGGTGCTTAACTTCCTCATCTCCCTTCAGGATCTTGACAACGACGATGTCGCCAACTCCTGCGGAGTTTCTACGGCTTCTGCGGCCTTGCTTGCTTTTGATTCCGATTATCTTCAGTTTCTGTGCTCCAGAGTTATCTGCACATGTAAGTTCTGAGCCGATGTCAAGAGTTCGTGTAATGTTTGATCCTACTGGCTTCATTCTTTGATCATTCCTCGTCTACTTCGATTTCTTCGTCGTCATCGAAAACCTTCATGATGACGTGGCTCTTGGTTTTTGAGATAGGTCGTGTCTCTCCCACTTTAACCTGATCGCCTTCCTCAAGTTCGACGTCTTCAGGTACGTGGACTGAGATCTTAGTATTTCTTCTTTCATATCTTTCGAACTTTGGAACTTTCTCAGCGTACTCCCATCTTACGGTTGCTGACTTGTCCATTTTTGTGGATACGACTCTTCCAACGAAAGTTCCTCCTCTGATCGGGTATTCTGTTTCAATTTCGGATTCTGCACTCATTATCTTGGTTCACCTCTAAACAAACTTCTCCGCCAGAACTTCAAAGGGAATAGACTATGCACTCTACAAAAGTGATTTTTCCATTCACCCCCGAAAGTATCGGTCGCCCGACTTCCAGCGGAAATGACACTCGCGTGTCGTAACATCAAAAGACAAACTAAACCTTAAAAAGGGTGTTAATGAAAAAGGTCTTCAGTCAAAATCTTCCCAGTTACTTGGTATTTTCATGTCTATACGGTCTTCAGGACGCTTGGCGATAGTTTTCCCGTTGAGTTCGACTTTTTCTCCTGAAGGTATCTCTATCAGGAATGTGCAGTTCTCTTTTTCGATCTGTTTACCGTCGATTGTGAGTGTGTCCCGTGTTTCGTCCAGGATCTCGCCCTTGATCCCTTCCTGTGTCGGGTCAGTTGACTCTATTATCTCTGCTTCCAGTCCGATGAGTTCGTGGCGTGGCAGGTTTTCCGGTGTGATAGGCATTGGAAATCCTTTGTTTGAGAAGTCTTATTGAGGTTGGGGAAAATTTTCAGTTCCATTCGTTTTCTAGGATTCCGTACATGTAGAGGTCTTCGTGTTTTCCTTCGTGGTATGCCTGTTCACGTAGTTCTGCTTCTTTCTCAAAGCCGAGTTTCTCCCATATGCTCTGCGATGCTTCGTTAGTTCCCAGGGCTCTTGCGACAACTTTGTGGACCCGGAGTTCCCTGAAGGCATAGTCTATCATCAGTTCTGATGCTTCTGTTCCGTAGCCGTTTCCGTGGTGTTCCGGATGTATCCAGAGGCCGAGCTGTTTGACTCCTTGTTCTTTTTCCGGTGAAAGGCTGATCATCCCTATCATTTCTTCTTCGTGGGAGATCGCCAGGTTCACTTCTTCGTCACCGCAGATGACCTGTTCAAAAAATTCTCTTTCCTGTTCAAGGTTTGCAGGTTTTGAATGGGAAATATTTGTCCTGATATTGGTCAGGTTGTAGGTGTCACGGATGAATTCGATGTCTTCTTCCTCTACAGTTCTGAGGTTGATCTTCTCTCCTTCAAGGAAAACTGCTCCTGGCATACCTATGTATACGAGATGTAGAATTTAATATCCTATGAGTAAGAGAAATAGAGAGAATAAGTAAATTAGAGAAAAGAGAGATTTACTGGACTTCGATGTTTTCCTTGTCGAAGCCTTCTTCCGCCAGGACGTCTTTTATCCTGCGTGTGTGGTCTCCCTGTAACTCAATCTGTCCGTCTTTGGCTGTTCCTCCGCATGCAAGCTTGGATTTAAGGCTGGAGGCAAGTTCGTCGAGATCTATGTCGTCTCCGAGTCCTTCGACGACTGTCATCTCCTTGTTGTAGCTTCGGGAGTCAATCTTGACTTTGATTTTTTGCTCGGCTCTCGCCAGAGAATCTGAGATGTCGAGTTCGTCTTCGATTCCGCTGTTGGGATTGATGTCTGACATTATAGTATAATCTAGTTAGAACTTTTCTCGTTTAAAACAGTTTTAATCCGGGCGATGCTTTTCTTCATGTCTGCAAGTTCACCAGGGTTCTCTGCGAAGCCTCCTACTTCGATCTGACCTCTTTCCTTTACAAGTTCCTTCTGAAGGTCTGTAAGCTGCTGCTGGAGTTCGTCTTCCGTCTTGTCTCTGAGTTCCTGTGTGTCAAGCTTTGTCATAGATAACCACCTTTAACCTTCAACTCTGGTTTCAAGCCAGTCTGTGAAGGTTGTACGGTTTTTGTCGTTTTCTTCTGCTTCGAGAAGTGCCTCGTAGTCCGGATTATCCAGATCTTCTATTGCGTCTTTAGCATCGCTGATTGTTCCGGATACAATTTCCTCGTACTCTGCCTCTGCTCCTTCACTTTCTTCAGCTTGTTCTGTATCCTCTACAGGAGGTTCTTCATCAGCTTTGGATTCGTCTTCCTGTTCTTCCTCTGGTTCTTCACTTACTGCTTCTTCTTCGTCTTCAGTTTCTTCTTTGGATTCGAAGGCGTCTCTTACTTCGTCTACCTCGATGTCTGAGGTTTCGATTGTTTCTCCTCTTTCTTCAATTGCTCTTTCGATTTCACCTGAAGTCATGTTGTCTGCTTCTTCTATGACGTCTTCAATCCTGGTTGATTTCTCTGCTGCGTCTTCGTCAACCTGTGTCTCGTGGAAGATTTCCTTTTGTACGTCTTCGATCTTTCTGTGCTGGAACTCTGGAAGTGAGTCCATGATTCGGACTTTGACTCCGATTGCTCCAGGCTTTGTACGTGCAAGTTCGTATGCCTTTGAGACGTTGTCTTTTGATGTGTTTCCACATCTCTTTACGTATCCGAATGAGAATTTTTCTGTTCGTCCACGGTTTCCGGAGAGCTTTCCTGTGATCTCTACTTCTGCTCCGATTACTCCTGCTTCCTTCATTCTGCGGATGTAAGTGTATCCTACTCTTTTGGCGTGACCGCCTTTTTGAAGCCAGTCGGCGATGCTTTTTGCAACGACTTTTGCGTTGGCGTCTCCTTCCTCGATCTCGTTGACCTCGATCTGAGGGTTTTCAAGATCGAATGCTTCTTCCATGTCTTCTGTTAGTTCGTTGATACGTGATCCTCCACGTCCGATGACCAGTCCTGGTCTCTGTGCGTGGATCACTACTTTTGTGCTTGTAGGTGTACGCACGATATCTGAGTGGCTGTAGCCTGCTCCTTCAAGTTCCTCTTCTAGGAACTCGTCAAGTCTTACCTTGCGTGCGCCTTTCTGTATGAATTGTTTTTCTTTCATTCTAGTATACCTCTTATTCTGAAACGAATACTTTGACGTGTGCTGCTTTTGATGTCCTTCCTCTTAGTCTGGAAGGTGTTGCGACTTCTCTCCCCTGGTTGGTGATGACGTTTGAAACGTTCATCGCGTTCGGGTTGAGTCCCTGATCCTCTCCGTTGCTCTTGGCGGCCTGAACGAGCTCGAGGATTTCTTCGGCTGCCTTTACAGGATAGCCTCCTGCTTCTCCTCCGCTTCTGTGTCCTGCGTCGGAGTCGAACTTTGTGTATGGGACGTGAAGGTCTTTTTCGATTACTTTCTCAAGCTTGTGCTCGGCTTTGTCGACGGAGTCTCCCTTGATGAATCGGCCGATCTCTGTGCTGTCCTTCCATGAGATCGGAATGTTTTTGCCGACTGCCTTTGCTTCTTCTGTCATTACTGAAGCACCTCTTTACTTGAGTGGCACGTGCTTGGATGAACGTGTTGCTCCAAGTCCTGGTGCGCTGTGTGATACTTCTTTACGGGTTTGTGAAAACTCTCCAAGGTAGTGGCCAAGCATTTCAGGTTCGATCTCTACTTCGATGAATCTCTGTCCGTTGTATACCTGAATTGTCTTGTCGATCATCTTTGGAACTACAATCATGTTTCTTTCATGCGTCTTGACGTTGTCTTTTTCTTCAAGATCTTCGAGAAGTTTTTTCTCATCATCTTTGAGTCCTCTCTTGATCTTTCTTCTTCCGTCTGATGTTAGAAGTTCTGCGAAGTCCTCAAGGTTCATTTCCTTGAGTTCTTCAACTGTCTTTCCTCTGTAAGTAAATTCTTCACTCATGTTATCATTCCTCCTTGCTTCCGCTCTGTGATGCGCCTATGTTTCCTACTTTACTTCCTGGGGAAGCGTGCTTGGAAGTTGTCTTAGGCATTCCTGGTTTTGCTGATCCACCGAATGGGTGGTCTACTGCGTTCATGGCTACGGCGGAAACCGTTGGGTAAGACTTTCCTTTCGCCTTCATTGCCTTGTGCTTGTTTCCGGCCTTGACGAATGGTTTGTCCTTTCTTCCTCCTGCTGCTACTTTTCCGACTGTTGCTCTGCATTCTGTGGATAGTTTCTTGAATTCCTTGCTTGGTAGTCGGATTCTTGTTCCGTCTGCTTCCTGTGTTACGACGAATGCGTATGTTCCGGAAGAGCGGACAAGTTTTCCGCCGTCGTTCGGCTGTGTTTCGATATTATGTATTGGTACTCCTTCTGGGATCTCTCCTAGAGGAAGTGTGTTTCCTTCTTTGATCTCGGCTTCTACTCCTAGCTGGATTTCCTGTCCTACCTCGATTCCTTCAGGTGCGAGAATGTATCTTTCTTCTCCGTCCTGGTACTCTACGAGTGCAACTGGTGCACTTCTTGAAGGATCATGCTGGATATCCTGTACTGTTCCTGTTATTTCTGCGCTCTTGTGTTCTACCTCGCCTTTACCGTTCTGACTTGCCTGGTAGTTTGGCGAGCCTTTTCCTCTTCTCTGTTGTCTTAGTGGAGATCCCATGTTAAGTCACCTTAAATCATTCCAAGCTCGGTCGCAACATCCATTGCGTCGTCGCTTGGACCTAGTTTTACGTATGCTTTTTTCTCGTTCTGTGGAGTAATCGATGTGTTTACTTTTTTAACCGTCACATCAAACAAGAGTTCGACTGCGTCAGCCACCTGATTCTTGTTTGAATCGATGTCGACCTTGAGAACAATCTTGTTCTCCTCGTCGACCATATCCATTGCCTGCTCTGTGATGTGAGGGTTTTCAATCAGTTCAAGTGCTTTCTGTTCATTCATTTTTACGAAAACACCTCAAGTGTTTTCTTGTAAAACCGAAAATCTTTGATTTTCATTTTGATCACCTAGTGGAAGAGCTCCTCGTCTTCAAGTCTTTCAAGTGCTTTTTCTGTCCAGACGACAAGTCTCCCTGGCTTTGCTCCCGGCGCCAGCTTCTCTGCGTTAAGCTGGTCGACTACTGAAACTTCTACACCTTGAAGGTTGGAAGCTGCCTGTTTGACGCCGTTATCTTCTGCAACTACTACCAGAGGACCGACTTTTCTAACGTACTTTCGTCCTCTGTTAGCTCCTCTACCTGATCGGACTTTCTTTTCGCTGACTCTTTCAAGTTCATCTTCAAGTCCAAGATCTTCGAGCTCTGCCTTCAGTTCCTGTGTCTTCTCGATGTCTGCAAATCCTTCTGTGGTTAGCGGTAGGTCGCCCTCGTAATCATGTTTTTTGCTTACAAGTTCTTCGTCAGAAGTAGCTGAGATTGCTGATCTGATCGCTTTTCTTCTTTCCTTCCTGTTGATGTCTTCTGAGAAGTCTTTCTCTGCTTTCGGTGGGTGAGCTCTTCGTCCTCCAACCGTGTTTGGAGATTCTGCTCCAACCCAGTAGAACTGTTCTCCACGGGCCAGAAGTGCTTTCCTTGG
>JBEQAY010000001.1:58046-67753 GCA_041640075.1 Candidatus Nanohaloarchaea archaeon
TGTTGATGTCTTCTGAGAAGTCTTTCTCTGCTTTCGGTGGGTGAGCTCTTCGTCCTCCAACCGTGTTTGGAGATTCTGCTCCAACCCAGTAGAACTGTTCTCCACGGGCCAGAAGTGCTTTCCTTGGTACTCGGGACATTCCTTTTCCTTTCTGTCCTCTGAAAGCGTTGTTTCTCTGGTTTAGTCTTGTAACATGTTTTAGACCTGCTTCCGGATCTGCTCCGTAAGGCTGTCTGTTCTTTGACTGGATTGAGAGAACTGCTCTCTTGACGATATCCGGTCTTACTCTTTCGTCGAACTGTGTAGGTAGTGTCATCTATCTCACTTCTCCACGTAGGTAATTTCTGGATTTCCTGGTTTTCCGTCCTTTCTCATTGCTGTTCTTAGTCGGACAAGTCTTTTGGAAGGTCCTGGAACAGAACCCTTGACAATTATGTAGTTTGACTGGACTTCTCCGTAGTTCTTGAATCCTCCATCCCTCTGAACTTCTTCCGGGTCGTCTCCGTGCTGAAGGATTCTCTTGTTGTATTCTGTACGGTTGTTGAATCCCTGCTGTCCTGGAAGAGGAATCTTCCAGCTTAGTGTGTCAGGGTGCCATGGACCAACGTTCCCGGCCTTTCTTCGCTTCTTCTGTGACTTGTGGCCAAGTTTCTTGATCCCGTATCTTTGGACTGGTCCTTCAACTCCTTTTCCTTTAGTAACTGCGATCGCATCAGAGAAATCTCCTTCGTCGAAAACATCTGAGAATTCGATTTCCTTTCCGATCATTTCCTCTGCGTATTCAAGCTGACTTTCCACGTCGCCTCCGATTCCGAGCTCGAAGTTCTCCGGCTTCTTCTTGCCGATTCCTGCTCTTGAAGGCTGTGTGTGAACCAGAAGTCTGACGTCTACTATTCTTTCTGAATGTTCTTTTGCTTTCTCCAGGTTTTCCATGTTTCCTTCTTTTGGAATGTCTGTCGCTCTCTGGAGTTCTTTGGCTGGAGACTCTGTCCAGGCCTCTGTGAACACCTGCTTCCCGGAGTTCGGATCCTGCACGTAGAAACGTGCTCCGTATACTCTGAGAGGTGGTGCTTCTAGTATTGTTACGGCTTCTGCTACTTCCTGTCCCTGTGTAGCTCCTTCTGTGTCGTCGATCATCATTACTCGGGACATTCCTACCTTGTATCCGGCGTAGCCGAGTGGCTTTTGCTCGTCTGTGTCTTCGTATTTATCGATCTCTGGATACATCCTCTGAGCTCTCACTTTCGGCTTGTATCCGAGCGATCCGCTTCGTGGCCTGTTCTTCTGTGACATAGATTATCGTGTCTCCTGTTTTCGGTTTAATAGATACTGCAGTCAAAGTGTACAAAACACTCCTCAAGCAGTCCATTGACCTCCCATCCGGAGGTTTGTCCCATCGAGAACCTCGACGGGTAAATAGAGAAGTAAAGTCAACTTTTATAAACAGGGTGTTCCAGTGACGAAGGAGAAAAATCCTCTCCCAAGGAAATGAGTGTTCAAAATACATGAACTTCTTGAGAAAAATCCTTCAACCGTCCGCAGAGGAAAGTCAACAGGTTTTCCAGGGAGCATAGACGCCTGAAACAGAGGTAATCTAGGTTTACAGGTGAAACACATTCTAGAAAATAGTAGACCTATCCAGAAATCTTCCAGAAACAGAGCTCTAGAAAAGACTTATACAGCCTGAAATAGCTTAAATTTACTCTAATTTAATTAAATCCTGGAATTTAGCCACTGTAGATCTAATAACCGAAAGATTTTTATTTGTTACTGTGTAATTATTACATATGAGGTGGATAAAATGGGAATTATTGGAAAATTGCTTGGCGGAGGAGATGAAGATGTAGAAACTGTTGAACAGGCTGAAGAAGAGAATCCTATATCTCATGTACAGGATGAGCCTGTACATGACTGGTTCAGCGAGGATGCCTATGATGTAAACGAGAAGCTAGGTGAACACTCCGATAACAGTCCTGATTACGGTAAGGCGCTTGAGGAAGTGGATGGTAAGGTGTTCAAGCAGCTGGACGCTGCCGGTATGTCGGTCAGCGATGAGATGAGGGATCTTGTGCGTGAAGGTTACAGGATCGTTGAGGTCGACAATGGTGAGGAAAGTGTCAGGGCAGCGTACCTGAACTGGGATGACAACGTCGATGAGGCGTTCAGCGACCTGCTGTGGCAGGAAACCTTCAGAAACGATGAGGACGATCTCACGGTAGCAGATTACTCGGTTGAGCGGGCAGTCGATCTGATGTACGAAGAAGTTGAGAGAATCAACGACGAACTTCGTGAGGAAGGTGTCAACGTGATCGGAGGTAGGAGAAACAGCAGTGTGAAGGCGTCAGCCCGCGCCTCAAGATACGATGATAGGGATTGCATGAGCAACTACAGTATGATCGGCTGGGGTGAGCCAGGAGTCAACTCCCACATCGGATTCAGCATCAAGAGAGCAGACAGAGACACTCTACACGTCGGAAGCCGTGACTCCGGTACAAAGAGCAAAATTACGGAAGAAGTGGAAGACCGCATGGATTTTTACAACGGCAGAGCCTACGACCAGGAAGGAACAGTAGAGGAGATCGCAGAAGAGTTCAGGAATGTGTTCGACGGCCAGGAAGAGGTCGAGGTAACGGTCGAGCAGAAGCACAGGACTGAAGCGGTGGACCGTATGCTGATGGATGACACACAGGTCTACGACGGTGAGACATTCATTTACGAGACAGCGGATAGCTTCCGGAACACCAACCGCTACGACACAGGGCTCAGAGAGTTCGACAGGATCGCGGCAATCGTCGAGAAGGACGAGGTCCACGAATACATGGAGGCCTAACACCTCCAGCACATTTCTCATTTCCAGAACTTCAGACTTACTGAAAGCTAAAAATTTTTGCTTCTAGAAACTTCGTGTGACAGTTTTCTACCTGATCCGGCACGGTGAAACCGAACACAACGCTGAAGGAGGAATCACCGGACAGCTTGACATACCATTGAACGAATACGGTGTTGAGCAGGCGGAGAAACTGGCTGAACGCCTGAAAAACCAGAACTTTGATGCAGCTTATTCCAGTGATCTGGAGAGAACCTATGAAACCACGAGAATCGTGGCGGAGAAACAGGGCCTGCATCCGGAAGAGTTCAAGGAGTTCAGAGAAATGGATTTTGGAGTGCTGGAGGGTAAACCGAAAGAAGCCTGGAGAACTTTACTGAAGGAGAAAAATGACGGCGACAGGCATTTTTTCACACCTGAAGAAGGTGAAAGCACCTATGAAGCCGGCCAGAGGTTTCTCGGAAAACTTGAGGAACTATCGGAACAACACCCCGAAGATAAAGTTCTTGTCGGCGGCCACAGCGTTGTTCTCAAGGCCACTATAATGAATATCCTGGACTTAACAGGAGATTACTACAATAAACTGAATCTTGGTAATACCAGCGTCACAGAAATAGAATATAATAATAATGAGAAGAATGGTTGGGAGATTCTACGAGTGAATGATACCGCGCACCTTGAATAGATCAATTTTTCAACGTCTAGGAGGAAGATTCTTTTGTGCTTAGTGCTGAAAACCTGGAGAAAAGTTTTGAAGACACAAAGGCCGTCTCCAGTCTTAATCTGGAGGTTGATACAGGCGAGATAGTAGGTCTTTTGGGGCCTAACGGTGCCGGGAAGACTACGACAATGCAGATGCTTTCAGGACTCATGGAACCAGATTCAGGAACTGTTTCTGTAGAGGGCTCTCTGAAGGAAGATGTCTCTGTAGTTTTCCAGGAGACAGAGTACAGCTCTAAGATGAAGGTCAGAGAATTTTTACGGATGATGGCAGTTCTTAACGAAAACGAGGACGACCTGAAGAGAATTATCGAGGATGTGGGTCTCCAGGAGTATAGAGAGACTTTTGTAGGGAATCTCTCTGGAGGTAACAAGAAAAAAATGAACATGGCCTCAGGACTTCTGAAAGATCCTACGTATCTATTGCTGGATGAGCCTATGGCAGGACTTGATCCAAGAGCCAGGAAAGATGTCAGAGAGCTTATACAGGACTTTTCCGGGGACCACGGCGTCCTGGTCTCAACACACTCCATGGATGAAGCGGAAAAGCTCTGCGACAAAGTTATGATAATTGAGGGCGGTGAAGAGGTTGTCTCCGGAGATCCTGATGAACTGATCTCACGCATAGATTCTGATTTCGTTATCAAGGCAGAGGGAGAGGTGCCTGAAGGATTTGAGCCAGATGCAACGGTTTCAGAGGGATTTTTCGAACTGAAAACCGATAAACCTGATCAGGTGGTCAGGAAGCTTGTGGAGTCCGGAGAGATCGATGAGCTGGAAAACCTGTCTATCGAGAAACCTGGTCTTGAAGAAGTGTTTTTCGAGGTGACTGGAAGACGTTATGAAGAAGATAATTGAACTACTGAAGGCTTATCTGCTGGACACTATCAGGACGCCTATCGGCGTATTTTACGGGGTTATAATGGTTCTCGGGATCTTTGGTTTGACTGGTTTCGTACTAAACCAAGGAACAACAGCAGAGATAGCGGCCTCTTATTCGGTTTTCATAGCCTCTTACGCTGCTATCAGTGCAGTAGCCTATTCCATCACAGGGGAGAAGGAGAAAGGTCTTTACAGGATGTACAGGAGTTCAAAGCTTTCAAAATCAGAGTACGTTTCAGAGAAGATTCTTATGGCGAGCTTACCCGTGGTTTTCTCGGCGCTGGTAATCTTCATCGGTGCGCTAACAGCGCCCGTCCAGCTGAGCGTCCTGATAGTCCCTGTTCTACTTCTATCCGTCCTAGCGCACTCAGGACTCGGGCTTATAGCAGGAGCTTACTTCAATAACCATTCAGATATGCAGAAAGTTATTACGATCTTTCTTTTCGCGATGATCTTCCTGGCACCTGTCTTCTACACGCCAGGCATGCTGCCAGAACCTGTACAGATGGTCCAGAAAGCTGTCCCACTGACCTACGGCGTGAATTCCATGAGGACATTGATGGTGGATGGTGGAGGGCTGGCTGAAATCCAGAGATCTCTGGCTCTACTCACTTCACTGGCTGTCACAAGCTTCGTCGTGGGCTATAGGAAACTGGAGTTCTAAAATATCAGCCTTTTATGTTCACTATAGGCCTCAAACGGGCGACTTTCTCGCCGATACCAAGTTCATCACTTACTTTGATGACCTCATCCACGTCTTTGTAGCTTCCTGGTGCCTCCTCCGCGATTGTTGATCCTGAGGCCGCTTTGACGTAGATTCCTTCACGCTTCAGATCGTCCTGGACATCGCCACCCCAGTAATCCTGTTTGGCCTGTGTTCTGGATTTGAGGCGTCCTGCTCCGTGAGCTGTCGATCCGAATGAAAGCTCCGGAGATTTTTCTCCTCCGGAAAGGATGTAACTGGATGTTCCCATGCTTCCCGGGATCAGTACAGGTTGACCGACGTCCGAGTAAACATCAGGAACCTCTTCTCTACCAGCTGGCATCGCTCTGGTAGCTCCTTTCCTGTGAACGATCACGTCTTTCTCCTCTCCATCGACTTCATGAGTCTCCTCCTTCGCGATGTTGTGGCACACATCGTAGAGAAGTTCTGTCTCAACTTCTTCATCGAAAATTGTGTCTAGGCATTCTCTGATACCTTCTGTGATCGCCTGGCGGTTCGCCCATGCATAGTTAGCTGCGGCGTACATCGCTTCCTTGTAGTCCTGACCTAGATCATCCTGGATAGGTGCGTAGATAAGTTCTTTCTCCGGAATTTTCTCAACAATCTCAGGATAGTTTTTCTCGAACTTTCTCAGGTACTCTGTACAGGTCTGGTGGCCAAGTCCTCTGGAGCCGGAGTGGATCATGACTACGACCTGATCCTCTTCAAGTCCGTAAGCTTCTGCCTTGCCTTCGTTGAAGATTTCTCCTACCCTCTGGATCTCCAGGAAGTGGTTTCCTGATCCCAGGCTTCCTACCTGTTTTACTCCTCTCTTCTTCGCTTTCTCAGGGACTTTTTCAGGATTACCGGGCAGCCGACCGTTTTCCTCGCATCTCTTCAGATCTGATACCTTAGCATGACCGTTTTCAAGCATCCATTCAGCTCCTTTCTCAAGAATTTCAATTAAATCTCCCTCATCCGTGTCAATGTATCCTCCTTTACCTAGTCCGCACGGTATCTTGTTGAACATTATATTTGCAAGCTGTTCCTCTCTACCTTTGACATCTTCATACTTTAAACTTGTTTTCAGGACTCTGACCCCGCAGTTTATATCGTAACCGATTCCACCAGGGCTAATAACTCCTTCTTCTGCGTCTATCGCGGCGACTCCTCCTATCGGGAATCCGTATCCCTGGTGGCCGTCAGGCATCACGATCGAGTGCTTCTGGATACCTGGAAGGGTTGCGACATTCTTTATCTGCTCCAGTGTATCGTCTCCTTTGATCTCCTCCAGCAGTTCCTCGTTTGCGTAGATTCTGGCAGGTTTCTCCATTTCTCCTTCCTGGGGGATCTCGTAGATGTTTTCAGAAATTTTGTTGAGCTCCATAGAAACTTTTTTGCCGGGAATTTTTACAAAAGCAACAGTTCCTATCCCAGGAAAATACCGGTAAGCACATCAGTGAGAAAACCTATATTCGTGGAGATCTTCTCTACGAAAGTTTTTTCGGGCTGACAGGTCGGCTGACCGATCGCTCCAGGTGGAAGATAAGGTTTCATCTCCCCACAGCATGATTCGAACTCTGTGAAGACGGCTTCACCTTCATCCCTGCACGAGATCTCTTTCACGTGTTCCTGTCCACATTCACCTTCAAGAAAACTTCCGGCCTCACAGCTCTCGTTTTCGTTAAACTGGCAGACACCTTCGCTCTGAGAACCATTTTCCACATGCGTGTAGTTGTATCCCATGTGTTCGCAGTAGTTTGGCGCTGGAGGCATCGCTGCAAGAGCTGTTGAAGTCAAAAAAATTGCCAGCAAGACAGGTAAAACCTTTGATTTCACGTAGGTGATTACCTTTTAGTTACTGAAAAATGTTTTCTATATATCGATTACGGCCTGTAGAACCCATGCACCTTCATCTCTGTCATATTCTACCTCCATCTCGCTGTAGGTCGGTCCTTTAACATCCATTTTATGGACTTCAGATGTTATCTTGTCGACCTTGATGTCTGCTGTAATGCGCCAGCCGTTTTCAAGATCCTCAAGCTCCAGTTCATCGGCATATGCTACAACCACATTCTCTGTATCCTGCAGGAAGATGAGTTCATCCAGAAAATCGAATAGAAGTGGTTCAAGCCCTTCTGATGCCACTTTAATAGTGTGGACCTGCTTTCCTGATTCTCCTCCGACTATATCGGAGAAAGCATCAACTACTTCCTTGAAGGCTTCTTCCTTGGTATCTGCTGCTACCCTGAATTTTGCGTCAGCTGGATGGTCTTTTATCTCGTACGTCATGATCTTTCAGTCTTCAAATCGTTCAGAAAACTTTTTCTCAAGGATTTTATCCAGATATTCCTCCTGTTCACTTATCGACATATCTGTATTATCAACTAAAACATCGTATATATCTAAATCTCCAGTATCTATTTTGTAGTAGTCTTCATAACGTCTTGAATTCTCTTCATCCCTTTCTTTAGTTTCTTCAAGCGCTTGATCATAACCTATATCCTCTCTTGCCGCTATCCTTTTCGCTCTCTCCTCTAAATCAGCTTTAACATAGATCCTCAGATCAGAGTAGTCTCCCAGCACCCATGAAGATATACGGGAGTCTATAACACAGTTATTCTCCAGTCCACGCTCCAGTGTACGTCTATCTACCTCCAAGTCAACCTGTTTATCTGCTTTCTTCGCTAGCTCGACGTGTGAAATCCCTCTTTCCTCTGCAATACTGTAGAATACGTCGCTTGCGGAGAAATGATATATACCAAGCTTTGAAGCTATATAATCGGCTATTGTTCCCTTACCTGCACCTGAAGGTCCGTCGACTGTTATCACTACGTCCGAATTTTTTTCGTGGTCTCCCTGGAATTCCTCGATATAGCTTCCCATAATCTTTGAATTATGCTCAAGTTATTTTATTGGTTCTCGGGAAAAACTGGTTTTTCAGAAATCTAGCTCTTCGACATCTTTAACTGCCGGCAGAAAATTCCTCCGCAACTCCTCAGAATCCTCTGCTTCAAGCTCATCCAGATCCCAGAACTTTGCATCAACAGCGTCAGAACCAGGTTTAACTCCTCCAGAAACCTTTGAAGCCTCTATCTGGAAAATATTGGCCAGCAAGTACTGGTCAGGGAAGCGCTCAAAATTCATATCACGCACGAAACTCAGATCACCCGGCTCAACTGTTAAACCTGTCTCCTCCCCCAGTTCACGCACAGCAGCTTGACTTGCATTCTCCTCCAGCTCCAGAAAACCTGCAGGTAGACTCCATTTACCTTTACCAGGCTCAATCCCACGCTTCACCAGCAGCACTCTTCCCTCCTCGTCACGGACAAGCACAGCTGCGACAGGTGAAGGATTCCTCCATATAAAACGCTCACAGGAGTTACAGTAAAGTCTCTCACGTCCCTCATTCACTTTCTCTGTCAAGCCGTCGCCGCAGTAAGGGCAGTGACTCGGAACCATCTCCGGAGGCATAAAACAGAACACCTGTCGGAAATTCAAGTAACTACCGAAAAATTATCCACAAAACCAGAAAAATTCTGAAAGCCATGTTTCACATGGCTTCTTACGTGTGAACCGAGCGTAACCAGTTCGCGGAGCGCGGGATTTGAACCCGCGTTACCACCGTGACAGGGTGGTATGATGGGCCAGACTACACTAGCTCCGCAGTACAACAATGGGTTTACTGGGAATTTTTTTAAACTAAAAGGGAAGGATAAGTTTGAGTCCTATAACCAGTATGAGGAGTAAAGTGATTTTCTCCAGTTTATCTCGCGGTAGTCTGTGGGATATTATCTGTCCGGTTTTGACGGAGATCAATGTTGGTATGGCTAGGATTAGTGAGAGAATGATGTCCTGGTTTCCTGAGTAGATGCCTGTTGCCTGTGCAAGTATTATCCTGTAGAGCGAGAGTATGAGGATTATGGCGGCCAGTGTTCCTGTAAATTTTTGTCTTGAAAGTTCCCGGGATTTCAGGTATGTGATTATCGGGACTCCAATGTTTGATGCTCCGTAGATGACGCCTGAGGTTGTTCCTATGAAAGGATCCCAGGTTCTGAAGCAGATCTCCTTTATTTTGCCGATTTTCTGTTCTATGAAACTTATTTTCGAGGTAGCGTAGAGTACTGCTATCAACCCTACTGTTACTTGAAGTGTTCTTGATGGAATTGCCGATATCATTAGCATTCCAAGTGTTGTTCCTGCTGCAAGAGAAAGTATGTACCCTGAAAAATTTTTTACGCAGTCTTTGAGTTCTTCTTTGTCTGTTTCAAGTATGAGTTCCAGGTTTCCTGCTATAAGTGGTATTATCATTATTGCTACTGCCTGCTGTGCTGGCATGAAGATCGTGAGGAGTGAGGTTGAGATGAGTGCATAGCCGAATCCTGTGAGTCCTTTGACCAGGCCTCCTAGAATTATTATCGTGGTGGCTGGGATCAGTAAGTCCATGTAAATTTATACTGGGTTTCTCTAGTTTGTATAAAGTTCACTTCAAAAACGTGTTTGTGTATGGGAGCTGAAAATTTTGTTGTAATCGGTGACGGTAATGCAGGTGCGACGGCCGCTGAAACCTTGAGA
>JBEQAY010000002.1:0-61152 GCA_041640075.1 Candidatus Nanohaloarchaea archaeon
GTAACCAGTTCGAGCCCGTAGGGATTTGAACCCTAGACCTAGCGGTCCGAAGCCGCTCGCTCTGTCCAAGCTGAGCTACGGGCCCTTCTCTGTTATGTTACAGGATTTGCTGGGATTCTTAAATAAACAGTTACCAACACAGCTCTCTCAGACCTCTGCCTTGAAATTTGTACGGGTTCAATAATGGTTTATGGATAGCACAGCAGTTTTGATCAGGCGTGACGAAAAATTCTTTTTCACGAGGAAAAAGGATGATGAAAAA
Organism: Candidatus Nanohaloarchaea archaeon; assembly: GCA_041640075.1. Classification (GTDB taxonomy): domain Archaea; phylum Nanohalarchaeota; class Nanosalinia; order Nanosalinales; family Nanosalinaceae; genus Nanosalina. The sequence continues at coordinate 263 of JBEQAY010000002.1, forward strand.
TTCTCTCCAATATCAAGTGAGCTTGAAAGAGGCAACACATTAAGAGAATCTCTAAGAAAGAATATTAGAGAGATTACAGGAGTTGAGGTGGAAATAGAGCAAAAAATAACACGTGTAGAAAATTCTGATAACCGTACGCACTGGTATCTGGCCGAGGAAGTAAGTCCCTCGGAGGAAAATCCTGAACCTGAACAGATAAACGGTGAAACCGGTGAATGGCTCAGCCTTGATGAAAAAGATAGGATAGAGGATGAGGCAGTCAAGTTTATCGAGGATCACAGGGAAGAACTGGAGATATAGAGAAAAATTCTTGCCAGGGCTGGGATTTGAACCCAGGTCCAGCCACCCCCAGTGACTGATGATGGTCCACTACACTACCCCGGCATACTCTGGTTGTTGTGTACAGTTAGTCTAAAATTCTTTAATCGATGGCCTAAAACTGAGTTAGAATTATTAGGGTGATTGAGTTCCGGTGGTTTATTATTGAGGGTTTTCCAATTTTCCTGTGATGAGCAGGAGTGTTGCCTATTTTTCGATGGAGGTAGGGATTGAACCTGAAATAAAAACTTTTAGCGGTGGCTTAGGGATTTTAGCTGGGGATACCTTGAAAACTGCAGCAGATCAAGATCTGGATTTTAGGGCAGTAACCCTGCTCTACAGAAACGGTTTCTTCAGCCAAGTGATAGAGGGAAACGTACAGCATGAGGAGCCACAGCCCTGGAATTATGAGGAAATATTAGAGGATACAGGTGAAAGAGTTCACATCAATCTTCGTGGAAGAGAAGTTTGTATCAAGATTTGGAAGTACACATGGAAAGGTGTCAAGGGAGATGTAGATATATTCTTCCTTGACACAGGAGTTGAATCAAACCATCAGGACGATAGAGCACTCACTTCCAGGCTCTACATGGGCGGATCCGAGACCCGTCTATGTCAGGAAGCGGTTCTGGGGATCGGAGGAACAAGAGCTCTGGAGGAGATTGGAGAGGACAGCGACTACTATCACATGAATGAAGGTCATTCTGCTCTGCTCACGACAGAGGCTGATGGTAAAAAGGTTTTCACGAGTCATACGCCAGTACCCGCAGGCCATGACACTTTCTCGTATGACTTAACTGAAAAAGTCCTTCCCGAGAAGACTCTGGAAAAACTTGATATCGGAAACCAGTTAAACATGACTGAACTTGCCCTAGAAAACTCTCAGTATGCAAATGCGGTCTCAGATAGGCATGCAGAGGTTTCAAGGAAAATGTTTCCAGGGTACAGTTTTGATGCTGTAACTAACGGTGTTCATTCAGGTACATGGACTGCTGAACCATTTCAAAGACTTTATAGTGATAATATTTCGAAATGGCGGGTTGATCCGGCACGTCTAAACAAGGTCGCAGGGATATCAGATAATTCTATATGGGAGGCTAAGAAAGATTGTAAGAAACGTCTCTCAAATCTTGTCGAAGAGAACGATGGAGGAGATTTTGATGAAGAAGTTTTCACGATAGGGTTCGCTCGAAGAAGCACGAGTTACAAACGCCCTACATTGATATTCAAGGACGTGGAGAAACTGGAAAGTCTAGCGGAAACTTACAACGGACTCCAGATTGTTTTTGGCGGTAAATCTCATCCTGAGGATACAAAAGGTAAAGAGCTTATCAGCCAGGTGCTGAAGTACTCTGAGATGCTGGAAAGTGTTGATGTTTACTTTATAGAGGACTATGGGATGAAAGATACATCGAAGATGGTTTCAGGATCTGATCTCTGGCTTAACAACCCGATCCGCGGGAAAGAAGCATCGGGCACATCAGGTATGAAAGCTGCCCATAATGGCACTCCACAGCTCTCCACACCGGATGGCTGGTGGCTAGAAGGATACATTGAGGATATCACAGGATGGAACATAGGAGAAGATTTTGTCGAAGGTGAAGACGAAGACAGAGTCGACAGTATCTCTCTATATTCAAAACTTGAACATATTATGTCTATCTACCATAACGATAGACAAGACTGGATCAAAGTGATGAAACACTGTATAACTTTGAATGCCTCTCATTTTAATACTGACAGGATGCTGAAAGAGTACTTAGCCAAAGCATATACATAGAAAGGTCATTTAGGAAGAAAAAAGAAATTTATAAACCTAGAAGGTTGTGATATCGCCTTCAACACACCTATCTGTTATTGAATCAATGTTCTGAAGGTGCTGCTCTACTATATGCTCAAAATCGCTTTCTTCTGCGGATGTCTCCACTTCAACGAGTCTAGGGTCACTGATAGGTTTTCCGATCTGTGAAAGAAGTTTGACTTCTGCATACTCTCCTGTTCTCTGGTAGATATCCTTGGCAATCTCCTGGGCGAGAAGATTGTAGATCTTTCCAATATGTGTCACAGGATTTTTACCTGATGCTGCCTCCATACTCATGGATCTATGAGGTGTAATCAACCCGTTAACACGGTTACCTCGTCCTACGGAACCATCATCTCCCATCTCCGCAGAAGTACCCGTCACAGTAAGGTAAACTTCCTCTGCATCTATATTATCAGCAGTATTAACATGTACATCAGCTTCCAACTCATTTCTTTCTGTTACTTCTGTTGCAGTTTCTTTAACTTCTCTTACATGTTGTTTGTAATCCTCCAGCGACCTGATTCTAGACGAAATACCTGCTGCTGCGATTGTTACTGTCAGAGTATCTTCTTCACGCAATCCCATTACCTTGACATCTTCTCCACATTTTTCCAGTTCTCTTACTTCCTCTTCAATCTCCCGGACAGCTTTCTCCGCCGGGGAAAGCGGTGCATGTCCGACACCGAAGCTTGTATCGTTTGAAAGCCTTTCATCTCTTTCATAGACTGCCTCCAAATCAGTTGATGTCTCACCAATCCTTGACTCAAACTCTATATGTGAAGTCTCCAACTGCTTGAAATTTGAGTCAATGTAATTCTTAGCAGCATCCAATGCTATCCTATCGACAGGTATTTTCTCGCCATTAAATTCCTTTGTTGCACGGCCTGTTAGCAGAATGTAGATAGGTTCAATGATTTCTCCTTCTTCAGAATCAATATCCGGATTTGCCTCACCCGCCACAAGTTGGACCTCATCTGTATTATGGTGCAAAATGGTGCCGAACCTGTCACGATACTCACGTGAGAGAGCCTGTGAAACACTCTCGGCAATACCATCAGAAATACTATCAGGATGGCCCAATCCTTTCCTCTCAACAAGCTCTGTTTTCCTCTGCTTAACGGGGTCTTTATCTACTTCATGATGTGTAATATCCATATTGAATATATTCATCAAGGAAACCTAAAAACTCTCACATCAATCTTGCAAGAACCCTGAATTCTGTAAATAATGGACTCTCTGGGATTTGAACCCAGGGCCTTCTCCGTGCCAGGGAGACGTTCTGCCAGGCTGAACTAAGAGCCCTTGTATATTGATTTCTGCTTGGTTAATCCTAAATAACCTTTCTGGAATTACTGTTCTGGGAGTATTTATTTGATGTTTAGTCTATAAGGAGGTTTTTATGGCTGTTAAGCTAGAGGATGATTACCGCGACAATTTTTCTGACTACAGTCCTGAAAACCTGAAGGAACGCATGACGTCTCTGGCGGAGGATGACTCGGATTTCTCGGACGAGGAGATCGAAGGTCTTCTCTCCGAGTTCGCTTACGCACTGGAGAGAGGTGATATCCGTTCCGCGGAGAAAGTCGACGAAGAATGGCAGGCAAATGCATGGGTTAAGAAAGGAATACTAACGATTTTCGGTCATGCAGAAAATATTGAGCGAAATGAAGGCCGCAGCTACTATGATGTTATGCCTACAAGAAATGTAGATGAGTTCCCGGAGAAAGGAGCACGTAATACGCCAGGGACGACGTTGAGGATGGGTAACTTCTTCGGCGACGGTGCAACAGTCATGTCTGAGGCCTACGTCAACATCGGAGTCTATGTAGGAGACGGCTCGATGGTGGACTCGAACGTGACGATGGGTTCATGTGCACAGGTCGGAGAAGACTGCCACATCGGAGCAAACACCTTGATTGGAGGTGTACTGGAGCCTATTGAGGATAATCCTGTGATAATCGAAGACGGAGCGTCTATAGGCGGCGGCTCGATCGTAACCTCCGGCTTCAAAGTAGGAGAAAACGTCGAAGTCGCAGAAAATACGCTGTTGACACCGAGGATCGATGTCTACGACCTTGTAGAGAACGAAGTCATCAGAGGAGAGATACCTGCGAACAGGAGGGTATTCCAGCGCTATGTGACCTCAGGCCTCGCAGAACACGAACTCTTCCAGGAAGAAGGAAAAACACCTCAAAAGCCTGTGATCGTGGCCATCGACAAGGAAGAGGACGCAGTAGAGCTGGAAGAAGAGCTGAGGATGGATTAGAGGTCAAAAAAGGCCTCCATCCTTTCTATTCTTTCTCTAACTCTGTACCGTGGAAGATATCTCTCAGGCCTTCACGTTCACGTATGACTTTAGCTTCTCCATCCTCTACCAGAACTTCCGCGGGTAGAGGCCTCGAGTTCCAATGAGAGGCCATCGTAAAGCCGTAGGCACCGATATCTTCTATAGAGACAAGATCTCCTTCCTCCATGTCCGGAAGTGCCCGGTCCTCAGCCATAACATCGGTCGAGGAGCAGACAGGTCCTACAACGTTTTTCTCGCCGTCTACAGGCCTTTCAAGGTCGTTCGCAAGGAGGATCTCGTGGTAGGCGTCGAGCAGCATAGGCCTAATGTTATGGTGCATCCCAGTGTCAATACCTACGAACTCGGTTCCTCCCTTCTCCTTCACACCCGTTACGCTGGACAGAAGGTGTCCTGACTGTGCTACGAGGAACCTCCCCGGCTCAATCCTTAACTGAGGCCTCCCGATATCGTGCTCTTCTATACCTTCGGTGAACTTCTGTGTAACGTTTTCAGCAGTTTCTTCGACATCTAGTTCGTCCTGTTCAGGCCTGTAAGGGATTCCCAGTCCCCCGCCTATGTCCACAAATTCGAACTCTATATCCAGTTCTTCCGCGATATCACCCGCTATCTCAAGTAGCTTTTCCGTTATCTGTCCGAAGTACTCCGGGTCTCGCACATTGCTTCCAGTCATCATGTGGATGCCGAACCTCTCAGCACCTCTTTCCTTAGCCTTCCTGTAGGCCTCGACGGCTCTATCCTCTGGTATACCGAACTTGGTGTCGCCGCCTCCTAGTACGAGTCCGAAGTCGCCTCTTCCTATGCCTGGGTCGATCCTGAAACATATCTCCTCCGGCATCTCGTCGATCTTGTCGAGAAGGAAGACAGAATCCAGGTTCACAGTCGCTCCGTGCTCGATAGCGTACTCGATCTCATCCTTCCTGTTATACGGCGCAGTATACATCATCTCATCCGCATCTACCTCGTTCGCCAGCAGTATCTCCGACTTCCCAGCACAGTCTAGACCCGCACCCTCTTTAACTAGTAGCCGGGCGATGCTAGGGTTGAAGTTCGACTTCACTGCGAAATTAATGCTGAAATCCTCGTAGCGACTGGAGAAGGCCTCGTCAAGCCTCCTGTACTGCTCTCTTATCTTCTCGGCGTCGTACACGAACAGCGGCGTATCATATTCCTCTGCGATCTCCTCTGCTTCAAGGCCTCCGATCTCCAGCTTCTCAGTCATAGTGATCTCCCGATAAAGAAAAAAGAGGGTTGAAAGGTTTTCATTCTTCCTCACCCACCATCGGGAACAGCAGCACATCCCTGATCGACTCCTGACCTGTCAAGACCATCACCAGTCTATCGACACCGATACCAAGGCCTCCGGTCGGCGGCATACCCAATTCTAGGGCCTCGACAAACTCCATGTCAAGAGGATGTGCCTCATCGTCACCCTGTTCCTGACGTTCCTGTTCCCTCTCGAAGTGCTGTCTCTGCTGTACCGGATCACGCAGCTCAGTATAAGCGTTCGCAAGCTCCATGCCGGCGACGAAGGATTCGAACCTCTCGATAAGGCCTTCTCTGTCCCGGTGATCCATGCAGAGAGGAGTGGTCTCCTGAGGATAATCAGTGATGTGCGTCGGCTGAACCAGTTCCTCTTCCGCGACCTCTTCGAAGATTTCGGTGATAGCAAGGCCTCTCTCGAACTCTGAGTCAAGTTCTGCACCGACTTCTTCCATTGCTTCACGGAGCTCTTCATCACTCATATCCTCGACGTTAAGGCCTCCGTACTCTTCGATCGCTTCGTGCATGGTTATCCTTCTCCACGGCGCTGATAAATCGATCTCATCCCCTTGGTACTCGACGGTAGTCGAACCTAGGATCTGTTCTGCGATGTGCTCAACCAATTGCTCTGTGATCTCCATCATATCTTCGTAGTCGGCGTAGGCCTGATACAGCTCCATCATCGTGAACTCCGGGTTGTGTGTCCGGTCTATTGATTCATTGCGAAAATCTGTGGCGACCTCGAAGATTCTCTCGTAGCCGCCGACGATGAGTCTTTTCAGGTACAGCTCCGGTGAGATTCGCAGGTAGGCGTCCATGTCCCTGTCGTTGATATGGGTCTCGAACGGCTCGGCGTTAGCACCACCGTAGACAGGTTGAATAGTCGGAGTCTCGACCTCCATGAAACCATCATTTTCCAGGAAAGATCTCAGCTCGGAGATTATACGGCTTCGGTCTCGGAAACGTTCCCTTGCCTCCATATCCATGGCGAGGTGCTGCGGCCTGTCGCGGTACCTGAGCTCCTGGTCCTCAATACCGAAGTGCTCCGCAGGGATCGGCCTCACGCTCGGTGTCAAGATCTGGATTTCCCCGACTTCTAGAGAAAATTCGCCGCGGTCTGTATAGATCAGTGTTCCAGTGACGCCGACGAAGTCGCCCCTGTAGACGTCTTCCAGGGTTTCGAGAGCCTCATCTTCTTCCCTGATCATAATCTGGATATCACTTCTTGAGTCACGCAGGTCTAGGAAGGCGAGCTCGCCGAAGTCACGGATCTCCATCACCCTTCCGGCGATGGAAAATTCCTGTTCGGGAAGCTCTTCCCCGCTTCCGGAGTCGAACTCTCGAAGTTCCTCTATGGTATGGCTGCGGTCGAAGTCGTGCGGGAACGCGTCGCCGCTTTCTCGCATCCTTTCCAGGCGTTCCAGGCGCTCCTCCTGTTCATCAGACATGAGGACCACCTGAAGGTTCGAGGGATAGAGTAGCTGCTGTTGTAGAAAGGTTTTCAGTTGAAGACTCTAGGAGTCTCCTGTCGGTTGCATACGTGCCAGTGCTTAAAGCATTCACCAGTCATTGTAATCAGGAAATCTTACCGAAGTTTTAAATATACTTCGAATATTTTAGATAAACGTAATTTTTCTTCATTTTTCAAGATTGTTTCTTCGAATATAGAAGAGTTTTTAAGTTTTCATGTATCTACCGGAAGTATGACATTCACGCCAGAGGGAATCTTCCCCGCATTACCGACACCTATCAATGATGACGGTTCGATAAACTACGAGGCCGCAGAAAACCATATTGAATACCTTGAAGAGAACGGCATCCACGGAATAGTTCCCGCTGGATGTACAGGACATGCCGCGACGCTCGGCGACCAGGGAGGCGAGAACCTGGAGTACGATGAACACGTGGAGTTCGTCTCACGCCTTGCGGAGATGACTGATCTACCTGTTATCGCTGGCGACGGCATGAACTCGACCCAGCAGACCCTTGAACTCGCAACTCGTATCGAGGAAGAGGCGGATATCGACGCCCATCTTATGATTTCGCCGTACCAGAACTGTCCTCCACAGGATCTGATAATCGAACACTACAGGACTCTGGCTCGTGAGCTTGAGAAGCCGATCATTGCGTACAATGTTCCGGGGAGAACCGGTAGGAACATTGAGGCAGAAACCACTATCGAACTTGCAAGGATTGACGGAGTGATCGGAATCAAGGAAGCTTCACTGGATTACGCACAGATTCATGAGATCGGTAGAAGACTTCAGGAAGAGGGAATCGATGATTTCTATCTTGGTTCTGGAGATGACGCCGCGAACCACTTTGCCTTTGAACAGGGTGGAAGTTTCGGTATAAGTGTTTCAGCGAACGTTCATCCGGCAGGAGTCGTTGATGTCTGGGAACTTGCCTACGAGGAAGAGGATTTTCAGTCTGCCTTCGAGAGAAACAGAGAGCTTAGACCACTGCATGACGCAATGTTCCAGGAAGGAGAGAAAAACCCTATCAGCGTCCAGTACGCTGTAAACCTTCTGGGCTTCGATTTCGGTACTCCACGGATGCCTCTGGACAGGAGACCTCGACAGGACGACGAATACCAAAACAGGGATGAGATCAGAAACGTTTTAGAGAATCAAGGCCTAATCTAGATGCATAAGATGAGAATCGCTGTAACCGGAGCAACCGGTCAGATGGGAACCAACGTCTTAAAATCAGCCAGAGACAGAGAAATAGAAATAGGGCTGGCAGTCGACCGTAAAGAGGCGGAAAACCGTGGATTGAAAGTCCAGAGTGACGAAAACTTCGAACAGCTTCTGCGGGAAAAACCGGTCGATGTTATCGTTGACTTCACAGTCCCAGAAGCTACGATGAGGTACTTGGAAGCAGCGAGGAAAACCTCCATACCTATCGTCATCGGCACTACAGGATTCTCAGATGAACAGGAAGAGAGGATTGAGAGCGCTGGCGATGAAATACCGGTCCTGCGGGCTTCAAATTTTTCACCCAGCATCAATGTAATGCGTGAACTTGTCAGAGAGGCCGCATCAAAACTTGAGGACTACGATATCGAGGTCACGGAGACCCATCACAACAGGAAGAGAGATGCCCCTAGTGGGACGGCCAACAGCTTTCTGGAAGAGATAAGGGAAGCAAGAGGAGATTTTGAAGAAGTCCATGGCAGAGAAGGTGAAGCGCCGAGAACTGAAGGTGAGATCGGTGTCCACGCAAAGAGAGCAGGCGACATCAAAGGAACACACGAGGTCTTGATGGCGGGAGACGAGGAAGTACTGAAGATTCGGCACAGAAGTGAGTCTAGGGAAGTTTTCTCTTCTGGAGCCTTGAAGGCCGCTGAATGGCTTCAGAATCAGAAACCTGGTTTCTACAGTTTTTCAGAGGTGCTAGAAAGATGAGGATAGTTGTGAAGTTCGGAGGAACCAGTCTGAAAGACGGGAATAGGATAGAAAACGCAGTCGATTCCATAGAGAACGCAGTAGAGGAAGGACACGAGGTGGCTGTTGTGGCTTCGGCAATGGGAAGCACGACAGATGAACTGCTCGAAAATATTGATTTCAACGCGGAGGAAGAGGATCGGGATGAGATTGTCTCTATGGGAGAGAGAACCAGTGTGAGAATGCTAAAAGCAGCCCTCAGATCCAGAGGTATTGATGCAGAGTTCTATGAACCAGGAGCAGAGGACTGGCCTGTAAAGCTAGGTGAAGAAGGAGAGGTAAATATATCTGAGACGCGTGAAAGATCCGAGAAAATTGCTGAGAGGCTTGAAGATGAGGTTCCGGTGATCACAGGTTTCCTAGCGGAAGATTCGGAAGGAAAAGTTACAACTCTGGGCCGTGGAGGATCTGATACGACTGCAGTGATGCTTGGAAACTACATGGAAGCGGACAGAACCGTTATTGTCACAGATGTGGAGGGAGTTCTGACCGGTGACCCAGAGATCGTGGAATCAACGCATAACGTGGGTGAGATCAGCGTCGATGAACTCAGGGATCTCTCCTTCAAGGGTGCAGAGGTCATCGCACCGGAGGCACTACCGTACAAAGAGGATGAAATGGATGTTACAGTCGTGCATTTCCAGCAAAATAACTTGCTGGAGTCTGGGACAAGTATCGAAGGAGAGTTCGAGCGTATAATCAATACTGATGAAAAAGAGTTCGCCTGTCTTACAATAGCCGGGAGAGAAATCAGACTGGAGCCAGGTATACTTGCAAAGCTTTCTACACAGCTCGAGGAAAACGGAGTGAATATTGAGGCAGCTTCGACAGGAATGGACAGTGTCAGCTTCTTCGTTGAAGAGGAACAGGCTGATACTGCAAACCAGGCGCTTCATGACCTTGTGGTGGAGAGGGAGAAAATCTCCTCGGTCACGGTAGATGATGAGATCGGGGTCGTACGGGTTGCAGGTGGAAAACTTCCTGATCGGCCTGGCGTGGTGCGTGATATAGTTGATCCTCTGGCCGAGGCGAATATAAATATACATGAGATTGTGACAAGTGCCTCCAGCGTTATAGTTTTCGTGAGCTACGAGGTAAGGGAAAAAGCATTGAGTATAGTGCAGGAGAACCTGGGTGACGCATAGAATGTCAAGGATAAAGCTCGGGATTCTCGGTGCGACCGGTATGGGTGGAAGAGACGCAGTGCTGCACCAGGCAGATCTGGATGAAAGCGGTGAAAACTATGCAGATCTGGAGATCGTTACGGGTAGTCCCAGCAGCGCCGGGAGAAAGCTTGGCGAAGTTTTCCGGGAGAAAGAGGAGAATCTTTCAAGCCGGTACGGTTTCTGGCAGCCACAGGAATGCCCGGAAAAATACAGAGACATGACTGTGGAGGAACTGGATGCGGATAGGATCGCTGAAAAAGCCGACTACGTTATCTCAGCGCTTCCAAGTGCCGTGGCCAGAGAGATAGAGCCCGAACTTAGGGATCGTGGCGTAAACGTTTTCTCTAACGCTAGTGAGTTCCGATGGAGGGGAGAAGTTCCTCTGATGATACCTGAGGTTAACCCTGAGGATATAGAGATGCTCGAGGATCAAGAGACTCCGGGGAAACAGGCGAACAACCCGAACTGTACGACCGCAGGTTATGTGCCTGTTATAGAGGCACTGAGACAGGAGTTCGAGATTAGAGAGGTTGATCTGGTGACGATGCAGTCGATCTCTGGTAAGGGAGACAAAGTTGCATCTGAAGATTACTCTTCGAGAATCACCGGGAACGCGATAGATGACTGGGACAGAGAAAGCAACCACAATGGCGAGGAGATCAAGTCGGAGATCGAACCACAGAAAATCCTGGGCTTTGCTGAAACCCGGGAAGAGGCACTGGAAAAACCGGGAATCGATATCAATGCACAGACCACACGGATCCCTTCACAGTACGGCCACCTGGAATCAGTCAGGATAGAGTTCGATGAGAGAATTTCAGAGGAAAAAGTACGGGAAGTCCTGGATTCGTGGAGACCTGATTCAAAAGTGATAGAGCTGCCTTCAAGCCCTGAAAATCCGATAGAGGTACTTGAAAACCAGCCTGAACCACGAGAAAATGTCTTCACCGGGGAAGGAATGACTGTGACTGTAGGAGACATCAGGAAGATAGATGAGAAACGGATCAGTCTATACTCGCTGAGTCACAACTTGAGACGTGGCGCCACCTGGACAGCCCGGCAATCCATGGAGCTCTACCTGAAAGAGAAAGAAATACTGTAAAAGTTTTCAGCTCCTTTGATTCAGCACCATGTAAGTCTCGGTACCTTCAACCCCTGAAATACTTCTTACACTGTCCAGTAAACTGTTTATCTCTCGATTATTTCTTCTTTCAATCCTCAGAACAAGATCGTATCCTCCTGCTACTTCAAGGATTTCTATACCCTTTGGGAACTCTTTCAGAACTTCTTCAATATCTTTCCCGGTCTCAAGTTCCACCATGACAACCGCTCTAGATCCTTCTGTAGATGTCTCTACAGTGAATTTTTCTATCACGCCTGATTCCTGCATTTTTTCGATCCTGTTTCTTACTGTTCCCTCGGAGAAATCGACTTTCTGCGCGAGCTCCGTGAATGAGATCCTGCCGTCTTCCTCAAGAATTTCCAGAATTTCTTCGTCAGTTCTGTCCATAAACCTCTTTTTTCGAAGTTTTTCTTAAGTATTCTTCGGTTTTCGAAACAGCCGTTAGCTCTAATAGAATGGAAAAGAAGTCTCATTCATGGACCATAAGGAGTCCGCGGCCGAGGCTCTCGAAGATATTGAATACTTCGAGCAGAACCTGCCTTACAGGGATGTGATCGACTTGACGCTGGTATACCTTGGTGAAAGACCTGCATGCCTCGTCATGGACCCGGGGAAAGAAGAAGTCAGAAGGATCAAGGAGTTCTGTGAAAAATTCGGTTTCCATGTCCTGGTGAAGAAAAGTTTGGAGTCCTCAGATCTTTCAAAAACAGGTGTGTTTGTCGCAAGAGAGAAAGACAGGTTGAACATGCTTGAAGACTCCAGCGGAAGGTTTTATGGTTTCTCGGACAGAAAAGTTGGAGAGTTCCTGGGTTTCCCGGATGAAGACGTTGAATACTTTGCAGAAAATATTGAGAACGGTCCTTTGGAGCCTGAAACCAGAGAGAAAGCTCTGGAACTGGCTTCAGAAAAGATCATCTCCAGAGAAGATGTGAAATTTGTGGAACTGGTCACCTATGTCGCCAGGCCTTCAGAAGAAAGTGTTTTACGGGCTGTCAAACGTGGAAAGGATTACAGGGATGCACTTCTCGAGTTCGACATGGAGACAGGTTCAGATCTTGGTAAACGTTTGATGGAAAATTTTCTGGGTAGACCTGTAATTTGAGGAAGAGATTATTCCACTAGCTGAATCTCTTTTACTTCCTCGACTCCGCCTTCATCTGCCATGGTGATCGAGTAGGCTTTGCCTGATTCTTCGGCAGCGGCGTTGATGAACTCTGTGTCGAAGAGTGAGTCGCGGCCGTAGTCTTCGTGGATATGTCCTGAAGCCCAGAGAGCTGGTTTATGTTTGATTATAAGTTCTCTGAACTGCTCGAATCCTACGCGGTCGCCTGTGTGGATTCTGTCGCCGAGTTTTTTCGGTGGATAATGTGATCCGACTATCACTTTTGAAGGATCTCCGTGTTCCTCTATAAGCTCCTCTACCTGTTCCTTGATGTCGTCAGGGAAGTCCCCGCCGATCAAGATCAGAAGGTATTCTTCATCGATATCTGCTTCCAGAAATGCGTAGACCGGTACGTCCCCTTCAAGTAGGTCATCGGAGAAGTGTGCGTCTCGGTTTCCTGTGGTGCCGAGTGCCGGGATCTCTATCCTGTCGAATAGATCTTCCGTGTACTCCTCGTCCATGTAGTCGCCGAGGTTCAGAAAGATGTCGTAGTCTCCGCTATTGGCTTCCTGTATAGCTGCTTCTTTCAGCTCCTCGTCTGCGTGGAAGTCACTGGTAAGCAGAATTTTCAAGCTCATACAAGAATTTGGCCCGGCTATTTTTTTAACTCCTGACCTCTGCAGACCCAGGTCTTATTTCTCCAGTCCCAGATACGCAAGAGTGATGTTGAGCAAGGTTAGAAGTGCCAGAAGTGTGGCCTGAACCCATACACCCATCGACTGGACGGCCTGGGTAACAGTGAACTCGAAGGTTACACCAGTGAACCAGTTCATCAGCGGTACAGTCATGATGAAAAATGCGTAGCCAAAGATTCCTACAGTGACCGCGTTGTTGAATTTTTCAAGCATGTCCTGTTCGTTGATCAGTTTGAAGCGGTAGCTTTTCATCGAGTCAACAGGTTCAACGAGAAGGAGGAAGAACATTCCCGGCAGGACAGGTGCTAGAGAGGTCATAATCATCGAGGCCAGGACATCGCTTCCCATAACTCATATATCCAGAGTCCACGTAAAAATCTTTATGGAGGAGTCAGAGGAACCGGAAGAAGAAAATATTCCTGTAGAAACACTGGAAAAATACGTTCTAGACGAGCTCAGAACCTCTGTAGACCTCCAGAAAAGAGCGATGATCACACTGGTCTTCACAGGTGAAAAACCAGGAGAAGAAGTGAAGTTCCTGGACGAAAGCAGGGCAGAAAAGTTCCAGGAGTTCCTTGAGGAAACAGGTCTAAATTACCGGAAGAAAGAAAGCGATTTCCACGTCAAGTACTTCTTCACAGTCGAAGAAGAGTTCCTGGACCTCCTGGAAGAGGAAGACGGTCGTGTAACAGTGAAGTCCTCGGCCAGGTTCCGTGGACTACCTGAACCTGTACCTGAGAAACTCCAGAGACACGGAAGGATGGGACTGAAGAGAAAATTTTCCCAGAACCAGGAGGATTTAATGGAGGACGTTCAGGTAGAGGATAATGAACATCTCTTCGAGTTAGCAGGTTTTCCACCGACCAACTGGGATGAAGTCCAGAAAGCTATAGAGATTGGTGAGCGGCGTGAAGAACTCTTGCGCCAGTTCGACAGAAAAAACGATTCAAAACTTGGATCCAGGTTACTGGAAGAACTCAAGTCGAGATCATAGAAATTTCTTTGAAAGAGCATTTAATTACAGATGTCTTAAAGACGTGTATGGCCAGAAAACCTGAGAAAAAAGTCTCTATAACCTGGTTCCTGCAGGGACTTGTTACCACAGCTATACTTTCCGGAGTATTTACCGCAGTAGTTTACTTCCTGACAGATTACCCCTCCGAAACAGTATTCTTAATACTTCTAATAACTGGAACAGTTATCTCAGCTGTGCATACTTTCTACAGGTATGGTTCATGGAGCTTTGAGTTAAGAGACGACCATGTCTACCTTGAACACGGCGTACTTGTCAAAGTCATGACAATGGTTCCTTTCGTAAGGATCCAGCATGTTGACACCCAGAGAAATATCCTTGACCGCGTCCTCGGGCTTTCAACAGTCGTTATATACACGGCAGGCTCACGGGGCGCCGACGTATCCATCCCGGGACTGAGGCCGAAGGCTGCGGAGAAGCTTCAGGAGAAGCTCAGGGACAAAGCCATAGAATCTGAAGACCGTGACGGTGTATGAAGCTCTCGAGACTCACAATACCTTACAGAGCTCTCAGGAACTCGGCTTCCATAGCCTTTGTAATCATATTTACAGGATCTTTCTCCATCACAGAAGTCAATCTCGTTTCACTAGGTATTATAGCTGCCTCCGCAGGGTTAATCATACTGATCAACCTGTTCTGGGCGTACCTGGTCTGGAAAAACTACAGCTACAGCTTCAAAGGAGATAGCATAAAGATAAAACACGGTGTACTCAGGAAGAAAGACCGGAAAATTCCTTTAAAGCGTATCCAGAACGTTGACGTTAATAGAAATATTTTTCAGAGAGCTCTTGGGATAGCAGAGGTTAGCCTGGAAACAGCGGGCGGAGACACCACGGAAGCATCCTTCAAGTACCTTGATCTCCAGGATACAAGAAGCATGAGAGATAAAATACGTGAAAGGAAATCAGAAAGAAGCGAAGATGAACAGGAGAGCACTGAAGCTGAAGAGGAGGAACCGATCTACGAGATCAATGACAGAGAACTGCTTGTGCTCTCGTTTACCTCGATTGATGCAAGAGTACTGGCCGCTATATTCGCAGTCTTCGGAGTAGCACCTGCCGTCATCGGAGGTTACATGGAGGAAGCAGACCTTGGACTTACAGCAGGCCTAGGATTACTGCTTCTAGGTATCACCGGAGCCACATGGATCTCCAGTGCCGTAACAACTTTCCTCCAGTACTGGGATTTCAGACTGTACAGGAAAGATGACTCTCTTGAATACGAGAGAGGGCTTCTGAACAGGTCCGAAGGTAGTATACCGCTTGGAAAAATCCAGAAAGTGACTATGGAGGAAAATCTTCTGAAAAGAATTTTCGGCTACGCCACCCTCAAGATAGACACAGCAGGTTACTCACCGACCCAGTCAATGCAGCAAGGACCTGAAGCAGCGATACCACTCGCAAAAAAGGCTAAAACACTGAAGATCGCTGAAAATATTCAGGGAATCAAAGACACGGATTGGCAGAAAATAAGCAAACGTGCAAGGATAAGATACACCTCCCGATACATGATCGCCTCAATACTAGGGACGTCAGCACTATTTTTCACCTCACTGAGCACTGTGCAAATAGCTGGTATAGGTATCGTACTGTTTGCTGTATCTGTCACAGGAGCCCACCTGAAATGGAAGAACAAGGGGTTCAATGCCGGTAAGGAACATGCAGTAACTGTCAACGGTTTCTGGAACCGTTCAACGAACTACATCCCTTACTTCCGTGTCCAGAACCTTATAGAGACAAGGACAGTCCTGCAGAGGAAATGGAGATTGTCTACAGTAGATATAGATACAGCAGGGACCGGCAACATCATGAACCGTACAGTTGCAGTTGACCTGGACTCGGAAGAAGCTGGAAAATTCAAGCAAGAAGTTTTCGAAAAATTTCAGAAATCTCTAAGAGATAAACAGGAGAATTCTCTGTGAGAGAAATATTTTTTCAGTGTCTTTTCAGAGAGTGGACTTCTCCTTTGATCTCGTCTATATCCGGTTGATTGGCAGGATCTTCAGCCACCCATTTGTACACAATCTTTCCCTCGGTATCAAGTACAAAAACCGCTCTGTTTGCAACACCGTACAGCCCTAGTTCCGGTATATCAACGTTGACGTCGTAGCTCTGGCTGACTCTCTGACTCATATCACTTACCAGTTCAAAATTGATGTCTCTCTGTTCTCTGAAAGCTTCTAGGGTGAAAGGTGAGTCCGTGCTGATGCCGACAACGTTTCCACTGCTGCTCTCCAGTCTCTTCTGCAAGTTACCTAACTTCTCCATCTCATCCTCACAGGGCGATGAAAAAGCTGCAGGGAAGAAAGCAAGTACTACAGGCCCATAATCAAGTTTTCTCTCCAGTACAAATTCGTCTGCACCGTCTCCAACACTTTTCTCAGAGAAGAACGGTGCAATCTCTCCTTCAGCAACCATAAACAGAACTTGGCCAGGCTGAGATATAAACTTTTCCAGAAAACAGTATCTGAAAACCCTAGAAGCCAGTCCCAGAGAGAAAGGTGGTGAACCATATTTAAGCTTGAGGTCAACCAGTTCAAACACAGGAAGCGGTTGTGGTGTAGTCCGGCCAATCATGTCGGCTTCTCGAGCCGACGACTCGGGTTCAAATCCCGACAACCGCAAATTTTTCTCCAAATTTATGCTTTTTAATTCGTGGATAGTGAAGAGTTATCCGTGGAGAATCTCGAAGAAAAATTGAGTCAGCTTGAGAAAGATCTACGAGACCGGGACGCAGATGTTTTCCGAGAAGTGGAGTCCTGGTATTCTGAGTTTAAAGATACCCTGAGGAAAGAATTGGATGAGGTGGAAAATGAGTACACTGATGAGACATGTGACGTTTCGGAGGTAGTTGCCTTCGCACCGATAAAAAGAATCAGAGAAGACTACAGAGAGGATATTTCCGAGGCAGAATTCCTAGTAGGAATGTCGCTCACCCTGATCAAAGAAGAGGATGCTCATAGATTGGTGCCACAGGAACAAGATTCCGATGCATGGAGGACCTTCTCAGATCGGTTTGGAATGATCTCGATGGGTCAGATAGGTCCGGAAGATGAAATAGAACTTGATTGGGCTGGAGAACTAATCAGATTTCTGAGGGATAGAGAGTATCAGAAGCCTATCGGCAGGTACTACCCGGAGCATGATGCAGTAGCTCTGAACAAACTGTTTGGCTACTCCCAAGTCGATCCTGAGAAAGTCCCTCTGATCATGCTCCCGCTAATAGGTTTTCTACTGTCGAGATCCGATGATCTGGCAAAGTCAACTCTACTACATGAGATGACTCATGCATACATCAGGAAAAGAAGTGGAGCCAAGTTCACAGCTGAAACCTCTGATGTAAATGCAATAGACGAGGCAGCAGCTCAGACAGTAAGCGATCTATCAAGTTACTTCTTCAAGCAGGGAGGTAGAGAAAATCTGCCCAGCTCAAGTTACTACATGGATGAAGGCCTAGAAATCGATAGAGAAATTATGCAGGCTGCTAGAGAGGCCTTGACAAACGCTATCAGAGACAAAGATTCTTCAGAATGGGTAGATACAGTCAGAAAACGTGCAGTAAAAGCCATCGGAAAAATAGAGGATGGTGAAGATCCTATCAGAGCGGTGAGAGAAGAAGACGACCACAGGGCAAGAATGATCCGTATCACAGCTTACACCATCAGAGAAACAGTGAAGGATGCTGTAGAGGATATGCACAGACTGGGTCTCGAGCTGGATTTTATAGGACGTTTCAATTTTGAAAAGTTCATGGATAACAACTCAACCAACCACAGGTTGAAACTCGATCTAAGTCCCGAGTATCACGAGACACTTGGCAAACTGAGATCTGACCTTGTTGAACCTTCAAAGGAACTTGAAGAAACAGTTAGAAAGTTCAATCAGAAAGTTTCTGACGACTATCTTTCCGAAGAATTGAGTGAGAGTGAGAAAAAAGTTCTACAGGAGATCTTCAGCAGCCCGCACTGGACAGACCCTGCAGCAGAGTCACAGTGGCTCTCAAGTAACCCACAAAGAGGATCTGAAGAGCTTAAAGAACATCTAATCTACCTACTGAAAAGCTACGGGAAAATCGTAGAGGTATACAGGCAGAAATCCGGAGAACTTGAGGAAATACTCAAAGTAGTACTCAGGAAATCCAGAAAACTCGAGCAAGAATACGAAAACGAGAGATACACTAGAGATGTAGCAAATCTGGAGAAAAACTCGAAGAAAATAATAAACCAGATTGAGGAAACCGAGCAGAACCTGAAAGCGATCGAGGAAATGATTGAGACCGGAATCAAGAAAATCCAAGATCTGGAAGAAAAAGAACTAGATTAATTATCTATTTATCCTCCAGATACATCTTAGGGCTTACGACGAAAAGATATGTCGTCATTACTGCGGATGTGAACCTGCTGGCGATGAATCCTGCGATCCCTATGTTCTGGAGGGTGCCCTGCATGGTAAATGCAACGCCTAGCAAGACCAGACTGAACAGCATCAGGACTGAGACCTCTCGGGAGTTTCTCCTGGATGCGTTAAAGGAGTTTGAGAAGCTTTTGACCAGTCCATTGTTCTCTGTTATTGATATAGGTAGGAAGAAGATCGCAAAGCTAAAGCCAAATATCAGGAGTAAGGACACGGCTGCGCCTGCACCTGTAAATATCATCTGTCCGGTCATGAAAGTCAGTACTATACCCAGTGCTGTTGGAATGTAGAACAGAACTGTGGACACCATGAGAGTTGCAGAGACCGTTAAAAGTGTCTTCCACTGGTTTAAAGTTTTCAGAAAAGATTTCCTGAGCAATGGCTTGTCTGCAACCATCTCGGCCAGCATCACGGAGACAAAAACTCCAAGGAGCGCTATCAAAGGCATTGAAGCGACGTAGTACAGTAATGTAGAAAACTGTATGGAGGATACTTGACCTGAGTAAAGAGCCGGGAAGCTCAGGATCCACGCAGTTGAGATTGAAGTCGAAATCAGACGAGGAACAAACATCTTCGGCTGATCCAGCAGCATCCTGAAACTTTCCACCAGCACCTCACGAAGCCCCATAGAAACTGTTTTTGGAAGTAACAGGATAAAAAACACGCCGTCTGACTAAAGGAAAACCGTCAGTGCAGGGTTCCTTCACGGACTTTGTCATCGTAGGCGAATAACGCATAGCCGACCTCGGCAGATGTAAAACCTGTCTCCTCCGCTATCTCTCTTATCGGCTTAATCATCTTCACGTAGTCGTCTGGTCCAAAGGAGTCTTTTCTTTCCTCAAAGCAGTTGAGCCGTTCCAGGCTTGCCCAGACACGTGTATCAACGACCGCATGGTTTTCCGGGTCAAGAGCCGTCAGGACACAGGAGGCCGTGGGCGCCTTGAAACCTTTCAGAGATGAAACCAGAGCTATACGCGAGTAATCATCTTCTATCTCAAGTATGTTTGCAGTCACGTTCCTGCATCTTTCAGAAGGATTTTTCTCGACGTGGTACGCACTCCGGGTTGAGGACTCGTAAGCTATCTTGTAGAGCTGGTCCCGGGTCAGGTAACCCTGCTCCCGGAAACTTTCACCGTACTCCTCAAGTTTTTCCGGCATCAATCCCTGTGTCTCAGAATAGTAATCCAGGTTCTCCCTGATGAACTCTCTGTCAGCCTCCATGTCAGGGAATGGGAAGACAAGATTAAACTACTTTTCTCCCAGGAAAATCTAGAGTTGGTCGTATGCCAGCAATGAAATCATCAAAACCTCACCGACTACAACAAAGAATATTACAAGTACAACAGGATTCTCTGGAAGAAAGTTCAGGAAAGGTGTCTCATGCTTCACCCAGTACAGACCGATGAAGGTGGAGACCATGGCTAGAGCAGCCACGAACTGTAAAGCAGCTTCCTTCAACGGATTTTTAGACGTTGAAACATGCACAATGGCAGGATGAGTCAGGTAAAGATTTTTCTACTCTTTGAAAAATTTTCTTACCTTCTCCCAGCTTTTCTTGAAGAATTTTGTGGTATGCTGGGCTTTTTTACCCTGCTTGGCGACCTTGGCTCCTTTCAAAGCTTTACCGCCTTTTGCCGCTTTCCCGGCTTTTGCAGGTTTACCGAGCTTCAGTACTTTCAGACCCCTCAAACCCCTCATGAAAGATAGGAAAGGCAGTACCAGGAGTATGTCAAACCACTTGTTCTTGAAGAATTTCCTGTTGTCCTCATAAATCAGGAAGTCAACGAAGATCTCAAGTACAAAATACAGGAGTATCCCACGCTCAACCACCAAAACCACCTGATGCTGAGGATGCGTAAGATTGACGAAAAACTCCAGGTAGAGAACTACAAACAGTAAAACAAGAACAGCAGGCATCAGGTAATCCAGTAAAGTGTGGACTCTGTAAAGCCTTTCAGAATCCGCAACACGCTTATTCAATTCCTTTGCCTGCCTGTAAGACTTTTTCAGCACCATGTACATCAAAATCTTTGCAGCTATACCTAAATTAGTTTCTCACCTGAAATCATGTCCAGCCCTCTACTCCTTTTGAAAGATCATCTAGCAGCCGGTCGATATCATGGAAAAGGATTTCAAGATCTTCATTCCGACTAGGATCGACTAACTCATTCGGTCCAACTCTGGCACGCATCTCATACCCCTCAGGAGGATCGCCGACGAACCTGGTATCATAAGCAAAGTCTTCGCCTAGAGTCTCGCCAGTAGCTACCTTTACACGCTCGGCAAAGTTTTCGGACAGAAAATAATCGACCAGTGTATCGAAAGCCTGTGTCGAAACATCTTCAACTTCTTTCAAAGGCATCATACGGTCTTCGATAACTTTACGACCAAGCCTGTGACCTGTCTCATGTCCAAGCAAGGCCTGCTCATCAGAGGAGGTATCAGGATCAAAAAGAGCTTCAGTCACGATATACCTGTCTTCATCCTCTCTGTATATCATACCAAGCTGTTTGATAACGTGTAGAGAGCTGCAGTAATCCAGTCCTGATTCTCTAGTAAGGTATTCCCCGATCTCCCTTCTATCCTGGACATCCATGAAGTCAACAGTAGTGGATGGATAAGTCGGCGCACCGGCAGACTGTAACTCGCTGTGAATAGTCTCAGCCCGAGCATTCAAATCCCTGAGAGCTTCCTGACCATATGTTCCACCTTCTTCCAGACTCACAACTACTATAACCTGTTTAAATTAAAATACCTTTCCTCTCCAACCATTTAACTCGGGAGAAATTTCTACAGGCACAAAGTTTTTGGAACTCACCTCTCAACATCCGGTTATGATAGAACTTGACGGAAAGACCGCAATCATAACAGGTGCATCATCCGGTATCGGAAAAGCAACAGCACACAGACTCGCAGAAGAAGGAGTCTCAGTCGCACTCGCCTCCAGGACCCAGGAAGAACTAGAGGAAATCGCAGAAAACATCAAGGAAAAACACGAGGTAGACGCATTACCGGTTGCAACAGATGTAACCAGCGAATCCGAAGTAGAAAACCTTTTCCAGGAAACAGAAGACGAATTTGGGGAAATCGATATCGTGGTCAGCAACGCAGGGCTCGCCATGACCGGAGAAATCGAAGACATGCCGACAGAACACTACAAAACCAACAACGACGTCAACATCGACGGCATGTTCTACGTCGCCAGAGAAGCAATCCCACACGTCAAGGAAACCGAAGGAAACATCATCTTCCTTGGAAGCATCGCAGGAAAATACCCACGAGGAGGAAACCCGGTCTACGCAGCCTCCAAAGCCTGGACAATCAGCTTTGCCAAAAGCCTGTCTGCACAGATCGGCGATGAAGGTGTCGCAGTAACAGTAGTCAACCCGTCCGAAGTCAGGACTGACTTCAACTCCGAAGAGGGAACAGCATTCAAGGAAACATTCGAAGAAGGCTCAGTCACCGAACCAGAGAGCATCGCCGACGGCATAATCTACGCAGCCAGACAGGAAAAAACCAACACAGTAGAAGAACTCAACCTCTACAGGAGAGACAAACTAGGCGACATGCATCTCGGCTGAGTTATTCTTCACTTCCTTCTAAGAAGATAAGAGAAGTATTAAGCCCCTGGTACACCAAGTGCTTTTGACCTTATGCCAAATACGGACTCCAATTTTGTCACTACAAAAGATGCAATCCATGCAAGGACTGCTATCTGGAAAGCAGTACCTATTCCTACATTGTATGTCTGTGTAACTACTAGAAGCCAGACGATAAATGTTATAGCAGAACCTAAGAGTGGTATCCAACCTGCGAAAAGACCTACAAGTGCCCAGGCTACAGCACCAAGAAATGCAGTCATCGCTGCCGTCTCCAAGCCAGCACCAACACCAGCATACTGAGCACCGAGAAAGATACCCGCAGTACCAGTTACAAAGCCAATCAACAAGTGAAAAATAGAATCAATCAAACCCATAATCTTTGTTTTGGGAAAAACTTCCTGATAAAAAATGGGTTTATGAAAGCCGCCGAACTGTGGCTTATTGCGTGTCCAAAAATCTCACAGAGATTTTCTTGATTCAGAAAACCTCCAAAGGTTTTCGGCAACCGAGCGTCGCAGTCTACTTCCAGATGAAGTTGGCCTGCTCAGAACAGATTTTTCCGAAAAATCTGTGTTAACCAGTTGCTCCACCCGGGATTCGAACCCGGGACCGCCGCCTAACTTAAGACACCAGCTGAGCTGGTGACCTGTGGAAACAGGTCTGTATTGCTAACTGCTACGAGCAGTTATAGGCAACGTGCAGGCCTTGCGGCAAAGTTTTTCTGCACGAGGTCCGTATAAGGACGGTGCTCTAACCCCTGAGCTAGTGGAGCTTGGCTTCCTATGTATGTGGAATCTCTGCGTAAATTAAAAAACCTTTACAGGTCGGCGTGTTTTCTGCCGGGGTTAACTGATTAAATTCTGGCGTGAAAAAACCTGTTTATTCATGGATTCAGGAAGTGGTTTGCCGGTTGCCGGGGTTATACTCCTGCTGAATCTTGTTTCTGTATTTTTGATCGTCAAGCGGCACAGGTTTGACTGGGAACTCGGTCTAAGGAAGCGTTTCGGCGTTGACCGGCACTGGTGGATTCCCTTGATTGCTTTAGGTTTCGCTGTGTTTTTCTCGATAGTCAGTTTCTCCAGTATCCAGACTGCTTTTGTCGAGAAGTTTGAGATCATTGCGTTGATTTTTTCGTTCGGTGTGATGGCGGAAGGTTTGAGAGCCTCTGGTTTTTTCCGGCATCTGGCGTACAGAATAGTTGAGAGAGGTAGAGGAGATACTGGTAAACTGATACTTTACATGTTCGTTTTGACGTCTGCTGTGACCTTTTTCACTTCCAACGATATCGTTATCTATGTCCTGACCCCGATAATCGTTTCCATCTGCTTCCAGGCAGGGATAAAGAACACTAAACTAATTTTGCTATCGCAGTTTATCGCCGCCAATACTCTTTCTATGGGTATGATGATCGGTTCTCCGACCAACCTGATTATCGCTGAGTCTGTCGGCCTGGATTTTTTCTCTTACCTTTTCCTAATGGTTCTACCGGCTTTCATCGCCTTTTCAGCTTCCTTCCTGTTGCTGAAAGTTACTGTTAAACTTCTGAGAAACGGGAAACTGCCGTTTTTCTCGGATCTGGAGTTCGGAGAGAGTTACTCGGTGCCGGATGAGAATCCTGTACCTGAGTTTACCTCGCAGATGCGTGACTGGGTTCTGATTTTCGGGTTTTTCGTTGGACTGGTTGCTGTAGTAACTTTCATGGATTACTCGCTGATATGGTGTGCTGCACCAGCTGTACTTATCTCGCTGGTTTACTGGCATTTCTCCGGGAAGCATGAAACCGGTGTCAGGGAACCTCTGGGGAAGCTTCCGTATGGGATTTTCTTCTTCGGTATGACATTTTTCATCTTCGCGGAACAGTTTTCGAGAACCGGTTTCGTGAACTCTGAACTTGTTCCTTTACTCCAGAACTTTTTCCAGGGAAGTACTCTGGGAACGGTTTTCACAGGGATATTTGGGTCGGGAGTTATGGTTAATATGTTCCTTGATCTTCCGTCCGCTGCGATAATCGGGCAGATTCTTCCGAAGCTGGAGCTTGGTTTTATGGCGGAGAAAATCCTGACGCAGGCCTCTCTGATAGGTTTGAATATCGGGACTTACGTCACCTCTATCGGTGCCCTGGCTGGTCTGATATGGTTTGAGGAGATCAGGGTTCAGAGGAGTACGGAGGAGGAGAGAGTTCCTGGTCTTGATGGCGAGATGGTTTTCCCTGACCGCGTTGATCTTCTCCGTTACGGAACTCTGCATTTCTTTTTCACTGGTCTGATTGCAACTGTTTTCCTGCTGATCGAAGCCGGCCTGATCAAGTTGTTGACCGGAGGGCTGTGAATCCTGTATCTGAAGTGGGAAAATTGTTGAGGGCTCGTCAGGTTAATAAATCTTCGAGGGAATTGTGGTTGTATAGAGTTCTATAATTGATAGGTGAATGAATGATGCAGATGACCAATCCTCAGCAGCAACAGTACGACCGTGGTAAAACAATTTTCTCGCCGGATGGAAGACTTTTCCAGGTGGAATACGCAAAAGAGGCAGTTAAAAAAGGTGCTACAGCACTTGGAATCGTCCATGAAGACGGTGTGGTGCTGGCAGCGACAAGAAATACTAACAGCCTGGGTGTAAGAAACCCTGAGAAGGTCTTCAAGGTCGAAGACCACTTGGGAATCGCGATGTCCGGTCTTGTAGCCGACGGCCGTAACCTAGTCGAGGAAGCCAGGAACGAGGCACAGAAACACCTCATGACCTACGACGAGGAAATCCCTATATTCTCACTGGCAAAGTTCGTCGCAGATAGATGCCAGCAGTTCACACAGTACGGAGGAGTACGTCCTTACGGAGTCTCCACGATCACAGGAGGCGTAAAAGACGGTGAAGCCGGTGTCTACCAGACGGATCCTTCCGGAACCCTCAACCAGTGGAACGCAATCGCCATCGGAAAAGGAGGAGAAGACGCAAAAGAATACCTGGAAGAAAACTATGAGGAAGACCTTTCCGAGGAAGAGGCAATCGAAATGGCTGTAGAAGCCCTCAAGGAAGGAGAGGAAGATATAGAGACAGAGAACATCGAACTCTCAGTAGTTGACGAAGAAAACAACTTCCAGCGCTACAGTCCAGAAGACCTCGAAGAAGAAGGACTCGGAGTATAAACTCCTTTCAACAACACATTTCACATTTACATTTCATTTTACTTTCTACCGAAAATGGCTGAATGGATAACAGTACAGGGAACAAAATCCGGTGCAGGAAAATCCCTGATAACCACTAAAATTATCGAAATACTTTCAGAAAACAATTCAGTCGCACCTTTCAAACCACTGAATTTCTCCCGCAACAGTTTCCCTGTAGAAGACTCGGAGATAGGTTACTCAACTTTCCACCAGGCCAGGAAAGCAGGTGTGGAACCGGAAAAATCTATGGCGCCAGTTCTTGTCAAGCCTATGGAGGAGAAGACCGAGTTGATAGCCGGAAAAGGTGTAGAGAAATCATCCTACGAGGAACTGGATGGAAAAATAGGAGAGAAATATAATTTCATCAAGGAATGCATCGAGGAACTTGACAGAAAATTTGACTACGTTGTCTGGGAGGGTTTCGGGAGCATGATCAACTCGAACCTGGAGAACAATCCCAACACAGATTTTCTGGAGAAAATAGATGCGAAAATAATGCTTGTCGGCGACATCTCGGAAGGAGGAGTTGAAGCACAGCTCAAAGGAACACATGAACTCCTGGACGAAAAGTTTTCAGATAAAATCTCCTTAAACATAATAAATAAGGCAAGCAGGGAAGCAGAAAACATCTCGAAAACGGAAAATTTTGTAGAGAAACATACGCATACAAAGACCGTTTCTCTGCCGTACATCGAAGACCTGAATTTTCCCGCGGAAGATGGGAGACCTCAATTCTCTGGTGAAGGAAAAATCGCCGTCATAGACTACCCTCACATGTCGAATACTTCTGACCTGGAATTTTTACCTCCGGAAAAAACTTCACTAGTTGAAAAACCTTCAGAACTCGAGGATTCAAAACTGATTATCCTGCCTGGCTCTAAAAACACGTTGAAAGATCTGGAATGGATTAAGAAAAGAAACCTGGATCAAAAAATTCTGGAAAAATCTTCAGAAGCAGTGATATTCGGTGTATGCGGAGGTTTCCAGATGCTTGGCGAGAAAATCACCGGCAACAGTATAGAACAGGGTGAAGTCAGTGGTCTCGGTCTAGTGGAGATGAAAACAGATTTTTCCGGGGAGAAACATCTGGAACAGGTCGAGTACAGTTTTGAAGGCGAGAATTTTTCCGGTTACAGAATTCACTACGGGGAGTCGGATATTTCAGGAAAAAATTTATTTGAAACAGGTTCGGGAAGGGAGGGATTTTTCGATGACGGTATCGGCGGGACCTACATACATGACTCGCTGCGAAACCGGGTTTTCCTGAAGTGGCTTCTGGCGGAAGCCAGGGTAGAGCCAGAATTTTCAGGTTCAAGCGGTTCTGAGTTAAAGGATATTCTGCGAGAGGAAGTTGATCTACTGTGAACTTCCAAGCTTATTTAATGAAGCGACCAGAAAACAATCTACACCGGGATAAGTTATCCCGGTTGGGAGGGGATTTTTCCTTTGGCATCAGAAACAGACGAACACGGCGAGGAGCAAGAATCGAAAATCCTGGAAACTGAGTCAAGCTTCTACGAACCAGAAGCAGGAAGGCAAAAAGAGGGGGAACCAAATTTTGACTCGGGACTAATAGTGGGCGGTTTCCCAACCTCCATAGATCTTGATCCAACTACTCAGGTGGCAGAGTCTCTGCAGAGTGAAGGGGTTGAAGCCGCTCTTGTAGCGCTCTATCCAAGTGAAGGCGAAGTACTGAATCCTGATAGAGGAGCGGTGTACAACACGTCTACAGCTCAGATTTTTCAGCAACTGGACCAGACAGTTGATTCTTTAACCGGCGATACAGCAGTCTTCGGATACTGCGCCGGCGGAGTCTACGCCCTGGAGTCAGAGATAATGAATAGAGATGATATCACGGCGTTCGTCGGCTCGGATGTCCCGCAGGGTATGGAGAACTTTGAAGGAGTCATGGAACCGGAGACAGATGGATTGGTTTTCTATGATGAGAAGATGAACGGTAGAGTGGATTCCCAGCACCTGGAGGTTCAGGGAACCGACCATATCTGGAGGAATACACCTGTAAACTACGGTGATGCACAGGTCAGGGCTGCAGATCTTCTGGCAGAGGAAGCCGACCGGATGGAGATCGAGAAACTTGCTGAAACATACGACTGGCTGGAAAGCTCCGGCTACGAGCCACGAGGTGAAAAACTGGATGCAGCAGGTCTTTAAGCAGAAAGAACAGGAGCAGTTTGAGGAAAACTCTGAGGAGAATGTCCAGACAGTTATAGAGACGGAAACCGATCTCACACCGCAGAAAGTGAACCTTGAACTCGCCGAGAGAACAGTTACAACTACAAGGACAGAGAAAATCGTGGATGGGGAGGAGAAAACCGTCATCGATATGGACGAGTCCAGAGAAGTCCAGGAAATCTCCTATCCGCGTCCCGACAACCTCTACCAGGAGAAAGCCGAAAAAATCCCGAAACAAACTCAGGAAGAGAAAGAAGCTGAAGAAGAAAATATAGGGAAATCCACGTCCGTAAACTTCTCGAGGCCGAAAATAGTTTTTCTCAAGGTCAAGGCTCCTGAAAAGGATTTTCCCAACGAAGCATGTCAGGTGCCGGAGACAGCAGATACAGAAGCACTAAGACCTTCGGTAGCGTCTGTAATAGTACAGGAGGAAGATTCCGTAGGTGCCTTAATCGAGGAAGTAGTCGAGTCTCCTGCAGTCGAGAGCGAAACTATTGAAGAGGAGGTAGAAAGATTCCTTGAAACTCAGGAAACTCTGATTGAGGAATCAGGAGAAAATTATAGCTCGGAAAGTTACAGTGAAGACGAGGAGGAAAAATTTGAGCCCAAGATGATCCTCGAGGAACCTGATATCTATGAAGAGATAGAGGATGAGAGCTATGAAGTAACGGAGACATTTTTCGAGACTTTGAAACCTTTGGAGGAGTCACTTAACCCCAAGTTTCGGGTAGATTCCCTTGAGGATTTTGAAGGCCTGAAGAGTTATACCTCAGTCACTGAAGGCGTCGTGAAGGCAGAGTATAACCCTGAGGAGAATGAGAGTGGTGTCTCGGAGCGTGTCCTGGTGTCGATGGATGCGCTTACAGAGCAGGAAAGTCTGGAGGGCAGTGAAGTGGTTGAATACCTAGGACGTCCGGAGGTAGAACTTGATGCGACGGTCGCAGAGATACCTTATTTCTCGGAGAACTCGGGGCAGAGCTGGGAAAGCGGCTGGAACAGTTTCGACATGGTTCTTCAAATGGGTGACATGGATTTCCAGGACACAGAGTACCTGATCTCAAAACCTGGTGAAACAGTAGATACACCAGCCAGGAGCAGTATAGACTCCGATTTTGATTCCTCTAAAATCCTGGAGTTCCGGGAGTCCCAGCAATGGTCAAATCACGACGGAGGATACGAAGCCTCAAAAGTGACAAAAAATGCGTGGCAGGAAAAGTATGGAGAAGGTATCATGGAGCTTGACTCGATGGAGCGAGGGATTTACGCGGCTATAGTAGAAGGAAATGAGTTCAGAGGATCAAGCCTTGATTTCTCTGAGATGGGTCTTGAGAACGGGAATTTCCTGGAAAAAGTTTACAGAGAAACAACGAAAAGGGAAGATTATCTGGAAGGATTTACTCCTGAAGCAGGTGGTGGAGGGCGCGCCACAGCCCTTTCCTAGCATCTTCCTCGCTGTCTGCCGAGGAGATCAGGAGTTTATCGCCTTTCTCAGGTATAAAAATATCTTCCAGTAGCTCTGTATCCTCTTCAAACATTTTTTCCTCCGGATCCTCGTCTTCCGGGAACGTAAAATTTTCATGGTACTCAAGTACGGTGAGTCCTCTGGCTCCTGCCCGGACCGCCTCATCTCTAAGCTGTATAACATTGAAATTTGTGTCAAGTTTGACAAGTGCTGCGACAGCTTCTTCACCCATACCAAGATAGTTCAGATCGACATCTGAAACTTTCTCAAGTACCTTGTTTATCTTTGAGAAGATTTTTTCTCCTTCAGAGGTCAACCCTGTTTTCTCCCCGGTCTGTACGTAACCGGAGTTCTTCAGGTGTTTGAGCATTGTCCGTGTCTTGCTCTCAGTAAGGCCAAGCTCCTGTGCAAGTCTTCTTCTTCCTAGGTTTTTCTCTCCTATCAGGTAGATGGCTGCGTAAGCCTGGAATTTTTCGACATTCAGGTTTTCCAGTTCAAGCATACAGGTGTTTTAACCCGGGAGAAGTTTAAAATCAGGCGGGAAAATTGTTTAAGACTGAGTTATCAACTGGTCTAATATGGATACGTCGGAAGCAATCACCATTTCGTACAGCGGAGGAAAAGACTTCGAGATACTTGTAGACCCTGATCTCGCGAAAGAGGCAAAGCTTGAGGGAGAGGACCATGATATAAAGAGGCTGCTCTTCGTACAGGAAGTCTTCACAGATGCCGGAGCAGGAGAACGAGCTTCATCCGACGAACTAGAACAGGAATTCAATACCAAACAGATAATGGAAGCAGCAGAAGATATCTTCGAGAAAGGAGAGATGCAGCTGACAACCGATCAAAAAGCAGAGATGCGGGACGAGAAATACAAGCAAGTTGTAAACATGATTGCCCGCAGAGTCCAGAACCCGCAGACCGGAAACCCACACCCGCCGAACAGGATCGAAAACGCACTTGACGAAGCCGGATTCCACATCCAGGCAATGGATGACGTCGAGGAAAAATTCGAGGAAGCAGTCGACATGCTCAAACCGATCATCCCTGTCTCACTGGAGGAAAAGACCATGGCGGTCAAGATCCCGAACGATAAAACCGGGAAAGCCTATGACATACTCCAGCAGAAAACCGATCTGGAGGAAGAGCAGTGGGGCAACGAATACTTCTACGCAAAAATAACAATGCCCGCAGGAGTCCTAGAAGAACTGATGCGGGAAATACAGGAAGCAACAGGCGGAGACGCAGTATTCACGGAAGATACCTAGAGAGCCGGTATAACCGGTCAGTGAGCGCTTTCGAGATGTGTAAGCTGCACCCAGGCTTCACGACAATCTTCGAGAAGAGCTCGGTTATTGGCGCTCTTCAGATTAAAGTATAGGCCAGGGTGTTGATCATTACCATTGTAAACTTCGTCTAATCTCTGTATCAGCTCTCTACTAGTCGTTTCCTCTTTTCTCTCAAGTTTTTTATCTTCCTTGATTGCGGATTCGACTTCTTCACGCGGTATCCTGCCTATCAGGCTCTGAAGCCTCTGTCTTTTTTCTTCAGAAAGATCCTGCCTCTGAATTCTGTTCATTAGCTGTACATAAGTTTTCTCGTCTTCTTCAAGCCTCTCTATTTCTTTTCTGATCTCTTTCTCTGACCTAATATCTTTTGCAAGATGATGGCACGTCTCTACGAACAGATCAACAATTTTATCGAGGTCCACGTTACTACGTGTTTTTCCGGCGTTCTCTTCCAGATGTTCGATTTTTTCTTCAACTGTTCTGAGGTCTCCCTCTACTTTACTCTCCTTCTCTTCTTCATCAGACATGAGGTCCTGGAGTTCTTCCTGTATCTCCTGTATGCTTTCAAGCTTGCTGTCAGACGACATAGATATATTTTGGTCACGGCCGGATAAATAAAATGTCTGCAGCGTTTGGATCAATGACTTTTGTAGACGAGGATATAAAACATGTTTAAAAAAGTTCTACGCTGTTTTGTTTATATAAACCAAGTTTCTCACTGTGTGAGATTGGACTAATTAAGAGGTAATACTGTATATGTCACGTGTAAAAGAGGAAAATGAAATTGTTGCTCCCGGTGATCTTCTGACGGATGAGGATGATGTCCGTCCGAGCTCCGGAGTATACGCTGAAGAAGGTAAAATCTATTCACAACACATTGGTACCGTCAAGTACGGTAGTAGTAATGTCCGTGTCCAGCCTATGGATGGGCGTTATATCCCTGAAGAAGGGGATGTAGTCATCGCAGAGATCAGCCGAGTAAGTTACTCACGCTGGAACCTGGATCTGGATTCTCCTTACGAAGGAACTCTGGACATTTCAGAGGCTTCGGATCAGTACGTTGACCTGGATGAGGACGACCTAACTGATTTCTACGACGT
This sequence comes from Candidatus Nanohaloarchaea archaeon, assembly GCA_041640075.1. Taxonomy (GTDB): domain Archaea; phylum Nanohalarchaeota; class Nanosalinia; order Nanosalinales; family Nanosalinaceae; genus Nanosalina. The sequence goes on from JBEQAY010000002.1 coordinate 31,740, forward strand.
TGGAGACGCTGTAGTTGCCAAAGTTACATCCGTCTCAGAGTCGATGGATGTCGACCTGACTATGCTTGATGACCGGTGCAGGAAGCTTGAAGAAGGTCGGATTATCAATATCTCGCCTCACAAGGTTCCGAGAGTTATCGGGCGTCAGGGAACGATGGTTCAGCAGATCAATGAGAAGACTAACTGCCATGTAATTGTAGGGCAGAACGGTCTTGTATGGATCAACGGAGAGAACCCGACAGTCGCTGCTGAAGCAGTCAAGAAAGTTGAAGAAGAAGCTCATACAGATGGATTGACCGATAGAATCGGTGAATGGATAGACGAGCAGATCGAAGGTGATCAATAATGAGCGAAGAAGAAACTGAATGGTTTGACGAAGACGGAAACCGTGTAGACGGTAGAAAAGCAGATGAGCTCAGAGAGACGACTATGGAAGTCGGAGTCCTTGAAGAAGCAGACGGTTCAGCGATGGTTGAAATCGGAAACACACGCGTTATCGCGTCAGTTTTCGGACCACAGGACCTGCACCCAAAGCATCTTCAGGAATCTGACAGAGCAGTCATCAAAATGAGGTACAACATGGCTCCATTCTCAGTAGACGACAGGATGAGTCCTGGACCAAACAGAAGAGCCCAGGAAATCGAGCTTGTCGCAAAGAGAGCTCTTGAACCTGCACTGGAACTTGAAAGATTCCCGACCGCTGGAATAGACATCTCAATGGAGGTAGTCGAGTCCGACGGAGGGACACGTGTAACAGGTATCACAGCAGCCAGTCTTGCACTTGCAGACGCTGGAATCCCTATGAAGGGAATGGTTTCAGCATGTGCCTCAGGAGTAGTCGACGAAACACCTGTACTGGACGTCAACGGGAAGGAAGACAAGGAAGGAAACGCAGACATCCCGATCGCGACCATCAACAGGACTGACGACGACACAGAGTCCACGGAAGATGACAGGATTACTCTTCTGCAGATGGACGGAGACCTGACAACCGAACAGGTCGATGACTGTGTTGCTCTTGCAAAGAAAGGCTGTAATAAGTTGTATGAGCAGCAGCGCAGGACGATACTTGAAAAGTACAACGCATCAGAAGAAGGAGGTGAACGGTGAATGCTACGAGCTTTCACCTCGCAGAAAATCGAAGATTTTCGAGTGGTATTCACCGGGGGTGAATACTAATGAAATTGAACGAGAGAGACATCAGACAGAAGGTTAAGGAAGGAAATAGACACGACGGCAGAGATCTTGAAGAGTACAGAGATATCGAAATCGACGCAGGCTACATCAACGAGACCTCTAACGGATCTGCACTCGTCAAGATCGGTGAGACACAGGTTCTTGTCGGTGTCAGCATCGATGTAGAGTCTCCTTACCCGGACAGACCGGAATCAGGAACAATCGTCACGAACGCGGAGCTTGCTCCGATGGCGGACAGAGAGTTCGAATCTGGCCCTCCAAGAGAACAGGGAGTCGAGCTCGCAAGAGTCGTTGACAGAGGTATCAGAGAATCTGAAGCAATCGATCTACAGGATCTGTGTATTGAACCTGGTGAAAAGGTTTACACAGTTTTCATCGACGTTCACATCCTGAACAACGATGGAAACCTTATCGATGCTTCCAGCCTCGCAGCTATGGCAGCTTTGAAGGACGGACACCTGCCAGAGTACGATGAAGAATCTGGAGAACTTGACAGAGACACAAAGTGGAAGGATATCGAACTTTCCACAGAGCCTGTCACCGCTACTGCACGTAAGATTAACGGTGAGACAGTCTTCGACACTACACGTGAAGAGGAAGAGGCTCAGGACGCAAGACTGACTGTTTCCATCGATCAGGACGGACAGGTCGTCGCCATGCAGAAGGGAGAGATACAACCTTACAGCAGTGACGAGATTTCTGAAGCGATGGATAAAATCCGAGAGAAAACCGGAAAGTTCCGCAGCCTGATTGAGGAGGCTGTGGAATAAAAAACTTTCCTTTCATTTAATTCCTAGGAGTGATTAAAAATGGCATCTAACAAGTCCTCTAAAAGATTCGGAGCTCGTTACGGGAGCAGGATCAGGAAAAACGTTGACAAGGCAGAACAGAAACATGAAGGATACGAGCGTGTAGCCGCAGGTATCTGGAAAGACAAGGAAACAGGGAAGAAAGTTGCCGGTGGCGCATTCAAGCCGGATACAGGAGCAGAAGAAATCCTGGACAAAGCACTCAAGTCCGGAGTAAAAGTTGAACTTGAAGAACTTGAGGAAGCAAAAGAAGAACTGGAGGAAGAGTGATCTCCATGGCAGGATACGTATGTGTTAACTGTGAAGAGGAAGTAGACCTGGACCCTATCGACGAAAAAGTAATCTGTCCAAAATGCAGTCACAGAGTACTTTTCAAGAAGAGACCTGAGACACCGTCAAAGGTCGAGGCAATTTAAAGCAATGAATTCAAGTTTGGAAATAGATACTCAGTCACCTGAAAAGGTGAAAGAGGTGCTTGAACCAAGTCTTGACGAAAGCAAGCAGGTCAAGCACGAGATAATTTCAGTTAAGAACCGGATACGGATTAATACGGAGACAGAGACCCTCGGACAGTTACGAGGAGCTACAGATGGAGTTTTCAGGCTTTCAAGCCTGGCTAAGAAGATTATAGAAAGATAGAACACAAAGGTGATTTTTATGACAGACGAAGAACAAGACGCACAGAACATTATGATGGAAATGCAGCAGACACAGGGACAGCTGCAGCAGGTAACCACTCAAAAAGAACAGACAGAATCAGAGCTTCAGGGGATCAAGAAATCTCTTGATGAACTGGATGAGGAAGCAGACGGAGAAGTATACAAGTCCGTTGGAAACATCCTTGTCGAGAAGGATAGAAATGATCTGATCGAAGAGATGGAGGAGAAGAAGGAGACTCTTGAGCTCAGAATGGATAGTCTTGAGAAGAAAGAGGAGAGACTTCAGAAAAAGATGCAGGAAACACAGCAGAAGTTCACTGACCTTCAGGGCTGATTTTCATGCCTTCAGTTGAGTCCGTGACACAGCAGATGCGGGACCTTGCAGATCAGAATGCAGTACCTTCCAACGTCGCAGAGATGATAAGGGAGGCAGCTGAAGAGCTTGAAAACGAGGATAAGGATCTTTCCGTCCGTGTAAACACGGCTTCTTCACTGCTTGATCAGGTTTCAAACGACCCTAACATCAAGCAGCATACAAGGACAGAGATCTGGAACCTTGCTTCAAAGACCGAGAGCCTGGAGTAAAGAACAAGCTATAAAAGTATCAGATACCCGCTTACAACTAGGAGGTAATTAATACTAATGCCATTTGACTTTCTGAAAAAAAACGAATCCAGTGACTCCAACGATCAGGTCATCGAAGACGACTTTGTCGAACTTGACGCGGAGATGAAAAAAGGTAACAAAAAAGTCGTCATAAGAGCCGAGACTCTCCAAGAGTTCGACGACATAGAGAACGTTCAGGAGCACTTGAGAAACGATCACGTTGTCTGGATCAACATAGCTCCACTGAAGAACAAGGACATGACCAACCTGAAGAGAGCAGTCAACCGTTTGAAGAAGACTATCAAGGCAATCGACGGAGATATGGCCGGCGTTGATGAGTCATGGATTGTTGCATGTCCAAGCTACGCAGAGATTGCAAGAAGCACCAAAGAACAGGGAAGCAGCTAGAATAATTTCTCTATTTTTACTATTCGTCATCCCGTACAGGAGGACCCCCTGCATCAGCGATGCCCAGGGTATCAAGTACTTCCATCATCCTGTCCTCCAACCAGTCTATACTTTCTCCCATCTCCCCAATTCCGAAGATAACGAATTTCTCAACACAGTCCTTGCAGTACCAGTTACCGTCGAACTTGATGACATTGTCAGAATAACTTTTGCGGGGATCAAGTGACTCCTCAGGCTTTTCACCACCCCAGTCCATCAACTCACCACAGTTATGGCATTTTATCTCGTATACCATGTGAAAGATTTGTACAGTCCTTGCTTATAACTTATTCCAGAACCTCAATGAAGAGTGAAATTAAGAGTAAGAAGGGAAAATAAGTTAGTTCAGCCGCATTGCTTCCAGGTTCTGCGGTGCTGATGTGTCAACATGCAGGATCTTGTGAAGTGAAGATGCCAGGCTGAAGCACTTGGATTCCTCCCCGTGGTTACAGAGAATCCTGTTCGGTGTAGACCTCAGGTTCTTGCAGTAATTTATGATCTGCTGTCTGTCCGAGTGAGCGGAGAAACCTGACACTGTTGAAGTATCCAGGTTCACATCGATTTTCTCGCCATCTATCTCGACCTGGTCGGCCCCGCTCTGGATCTTTCTACCAAGTGATCCCTCAAACTGGTATCCGACGAAGATCAGTGAGTTATCTGGATCATCGGCGAACTCCTTCAGGTAGGACATTACAGGTCCTCCTGTGATGCTTCCGGAAGTTGTCAGGATTACACATGGTCCTTCCTTGAAAACCTCTTTTCTCTCGTTGTAGCTTCCAACTGTTTCGATGTTTTCCTTGAGGAATGGTGAGTTGTCTCTGTGAACTTTGTCCTGTACTTTTTCTGAAAGGAATTCTGGGTATGCTGTGTGGAGAGCGTTCGCTCCCTTGATCATACCGTCGATGTAGACAGGATAGTCGAAGTAGTCCCTGTCCATCTCGTCTGCCAGAAGACCAAGAATTTCCTGTGATCTCCCCACTGCGAAAACAGGCACTATGACCTTACCACCTTTGTTCAACGTCTGCTTCATCTTTGAGAGGAACTTCTTATTCGATTCGTCCCTTGGAGTCTGCTTGTCATCCTTACCCCCATAAGTGGATTCGGTAATCATCGTCTCCACCCGCTGGAAGTTCGTATCCGCAGCGCGCAGCATCTCCGTGTTATCATAGTTATAATCTCCAGTGTACAGGATGTTATGGAGTCCTTCTCCCACGTGGATATGGCAGAGTGAAGAACCGATGATGTGGCCTGAATTCTTCAAAGTAAGCCTCATATCTGGTGTAATATCTGTAACCTCATCGAACTCTGGCGTAATAGTCCTCTTCACGGCTTTCTTGATGTGTGTAGAGTCATAAGGTGCGTCTCCTCCTTCACCATGCGCAAGACCGATGTAATCAAGTGTAAGCATGATCATCAGATCTCTTGTCGGTTCTGTACAGTAAAGCGGTCCATCGTATCCCATCTTGTACAGGTACGGTATCATTCCACAGTGATCCATGTGTGCGTGGCTTAGAACTACTGCATCCAGATTTCTGAGATCAAGCTCCGGCGCGTTCAAGTATGGAAAGTTTTCAGGCGTTCCTGGTTCTGCACTCGGGTTTATACCGCAGTCAAGAAGAACATTGGATTCTTCTGTTTGCAGCAGGAAACAGGATCTTCCGACCTGCCTGCAGCTTCCAAGAGTGGAAATCCTAATCCATTCATCTCCTACGGATTTCTTCAATCGGATTTTCTCCCCTACTTCATGCAGAAAATCTTTTCGGAAATCCGGATCCTCTACTGTAAGCTCTCGTGCGCGGTCAACAACTTTGGAGTCAATCGCAGGTACTCTTTCAACCTGTGGTGCCCAGAGAGTTTCTTCTCTAATCTCCTGAAGTCCTTCACCGCTTTTACCGATGACCGATCCAGGTTTTTCAGCCCTTATAACTACTTTTCCAAGACTTGGCTGGAAAATAATCTCATCTAGACCTGCCTCTTCATCAAGTAATTCTTTCAGTCTTGACTTGGCCTTGTCAGGGTCGTGTGAAAGTTTCTGTGTAGGTCTTACCTCCACTCTTTTCTTTATTTTTGAAACTATCTCTTTCACTGTCTGAGAGTTATCAAGGAAAAAATCCTCACTCTCTGTATACAGTACTACATCCGATGCCTCGTACCTTAAGTCCTTGACGTTTGCGTCAGGTGGTAGAAGGCTTTTTACGTCTTCTAAGTCATCCATTTTGATTTCAAACCTCTCTATTAAATGAAAATAATTGAAAGATTGAGTTTCTCAAGAAATTTTTGGGGAGTGCTTGAGAGTCACTCCAGACTGTGCTGTTCCTCTAGATCCTCGATCACATTGTAACCTTCTTCTGTGATCTCTGCTACCATTACTCCGTTTCCTGAAGCAGTATCTCTTTCCATAGCGGACTTCACAGCGTTCATGGCTAGTTCCTTGCCTTCTTCATGTGAAAGCTCCTCCTCAAATCCATCTTCAAGTACTCCGAAGGCCATCTGGCTTCCGGAACCTGTAGCCGTGTAATCTACATGAGGCATGAGGCCTCCTGCAGGATCTAGACTGTACAGGATTCCTTCTCCTTCTTCGATACCCCCCAGGATGAACTGGTTCATGAAAGGCATCATCTTGTTAGCATGTAGAATGTTTGCAAGAAGTGTCCCTGCTCCTTTGACTGAGAGTTCTTTTGTCTCCAGCTTCTTCATGTTGAGCTGGGATCTCATCATCCTTACTACTTTCTGGGCATCTCCTACGCTTCCTGCGATGGTCAAGCCGATCTTGTCGTCCAGCTGATAGATCTTCTGTGCATGCTTGTTGCTTACAAGTCTGCCACCAAGAGCTGCACGCTTGTCGGCTGCAAGGATCACTCCTTCGTCTGTAGTAAGTCCTAGAGTTGTTGTACCAGTTTCAAATTCATCCATGTCTTTCTTCTGTACTTTTTCGTTCTGCATGATTATCACGCCCAGAAAAATCTGTAAAGCAAATACTCTACCAAACAAAATAGGTTTTTATCTTTAAATAGATGAACTGCGTCGGCGATACTCGCAGACACACGCAGACCGGAAAGGGTTTAAATACCTTTACACCATTACAATCGTCATGGTTCAGTCAACAACCAAGGGTGGACGTGTTCTACTCTCGCGAAGCCGTTTCTATAACCACTGAATTCTACAGTTCTAAAAATCCTAACTATAATTCAAAGTTCCGAGGTGGCCGATGATGCCAACCTCAGCAAAAGACGATTCCGGACGGTTTGACGTCGAATGGGATGAGATAAGAGAATCACAGGCAGAAGATGTAGTGGAGACATTCCCAGAACATGACGACCAGAAAGCAACGGATGAAGAAGATTTACAGGAAAGGGACATGATGGGTGCTGAGGCAGAGCACATCGCAGAAAGGGAAAACGGTGGAGTACCTGAACCGGTAACGCGAGACTTCACAAGAAGACAAATGGAGGTAATTTCTGAACACCAAACCGCATCAGAAGTAAACCGGATAAATACTGCAGAAAACGATGAGATAGCAAATGTCAAACTTGAATTTGAGAATGGTCAAACCGGTATAAGCGATGTAGACGTTGGAGCAGTTGAGAAAGAGGATGTCACAGGACTTGTAAACAGCATTGATGAGGTTGTTGAAAATCTTGACTTAGTCGAAGAAGTTACAGCTGAAACCAATCCTGATGAAGACGTGGTTTTCAGGAGACAGGGACACACAACTTCCATGATAATCCGTGGCTCTGGCGAAGAATATGATTGGGAAAAAGCTGAGGCAGGCATCTACCCAGGGTCCAACATGTTTTCAGGCGCTCCAAGATATCACGCATTTGACGATACCTTTGACGGTGTAGGACAGGTAGCAGGAACCGGTTCAATACAGGTCACTATGAGACCTAAGATATACGAGGAACACGAAGGTGATCCGGATAAATGGATAAAGGACTTCTCAGGGGGCGGAGAAAGAATCGGAATGCACGCCTTAAGCCCTCTTATTTACGGGCCTTTCCAGTCATCACCTGTAATAGACGAAGTCTTACCTGAAGGAGTTTCAGAGGAAGAAGCCAGTGAGGAAGACTTCAAGAAAGTAATAGAAACCCTAAACGGGCGTGACAAGGCTTACGGACAGGGATTCCAGAACGAGCACGATACTAAAGGAAAAGGGAAAGATGAGGGAGAGTACGTAACCGAGAACTCCAAGGCTGCTTACTCTCCTGAACTTGCTGAAATAAGGAGCATGGAAGAACAGGTCGACTTCCCTGCAGATTCTGAGTGGACTTTCTCTGCACCTACCGAAGCAGGCAAGATGAAGGTTGTTGAAGAGGGGGAGACTTATGATCCAGAAGCAGAATATGATACCCTTGCTGATGTTACTTTCCTAGAAGATGACGATAAAGAGTCGATTCGCGTAGGGCATGATAACTGGGAACTTCCTGATGGAAGAAACGTCATCAAGACCAATGAGTTCCCGGAGCATGAGAGATTTGAAGGAACAGTGTATGTAGAAGATGAGGAAGGAAATCTTGAGAAAAAGAGAGTCGTCGTGGATTACCAGGATGAGGAAATGTTCCCAGACATGGACGAGGAAGAGTTCCAGGAAACTGCTAAAGACCATTATGGAGCAGATGCAACTGCTGTATGGCAATCCTGGCGAATGCGTCCAAATATGCCCGCCATCGAATACAGGGACATGTGTAACAATCCTTTCAGGGATGCTGGCATAGCAACCCAGGTAGGAGCGTTCAGAAGATGGAAAGAGATCCAGGAATTCGCAGAGGATGAACTTGGACTCCGTGAAACCGATGCTCAGAGACTTCGCCTCGGAGTCAACGGGATGACAGCAGACCACGAGAAAGATCCTGAGTACCTCGATAACATCGGACTTGACTACACAATAAACGAAGAGGAGGATATCACACTCCAGGATGCATGGCTCGGAACAGGAATGGAAGAAGGTCTCCTTGATATAGTATCCGAAGGCGTCGCGGAAATGACAGATGACACCAAGGACGCTTATAGTGTCGGAGAGTACAGAGAAACTATGAAAGAGCTCCTGGAGAATGGGTTAACACCGGGAGAGATGATGGCCAGAGAGTACGGAGTAGAGATGGAAGGAGACATCCTCTATGAACCTGAAGATGCCGTGGTTGGCAGAAAAGACGAGGAATATGTAGAGGCCTAACCCCCTCGAAACTTCAGGAACATTTAAAACTGTAAGGTGGTAAATCTTGAACATCATGTTTGAGGCTGGCAGGCTAAATGATCTAGTATCTGAAGTTAGCGGTGTCAGCCATACTGCTATCATTATTATCTCAATAATTGCTTAAAGAGGCCTCCTTCCCACAGCGAAATGTAGAAGCGGGCGGGGCCTCAAAGAGAAAAATAATTGCCCTGTTTCTGCATTTCAACCAAAAAGAACGGTGTACAATCCCAGATGGAAAATAAGAACAGAACAGAATCCGAAAACCAGGACTTGAAGACAAGGACAGCTTCCAGAGTCTCCGAAGAATTCAGGCAAAATCCCCAGAAAAAGTCAGGCGGAGAAGTGGAGGACGCCATCCAGCACGAAGACACACTTGAAGCTGCTGGCAGAGAAGACGCACAGGAGAACTTCGAAAACATACTTGAAGACACTGAAGTTGAGACAGAGGAAAAAACTGTTGACAGCGGGAACGGAGAGGAGCTGAGCGGAGCAACTCTGAAGGATTCTCCGCTTGAAGAAGATCCTGAAGAAGCATTCAATCCTGATATCGATACCGATTTCAGTCCTCATCAGGGGGAGGTGGCCTCTGCCGTAGTTGATAACCCTGCAGATCTGGTCTACGGCGTTGACAGGCCTAGAAGGATAAGAGACAGGAATCTGCCTGAAGGGTTCTCCTCTTTCGAGTACGCACTGAAGCCGGGTATGATGTTCCCGGACTGGGATGGTTCTCACAACCGTGACGAGATGGTGGACGGAGAACCTGATATGGGTGAAGAAAACAGGATGTGGGATCCAAGATACTTCACCTTTGAACTACTGGATGGCGAGGAATTCCACGCAATGGGAACGCCAACAGCCACTCAGCTGAATTCAGGAACCCCTGTAGGAGAAGATATGGATGCGAACGAGTTTTTCTACAAGTTCTTCAACGGAGGGGAAAAAGCCAGCGTACCGGAGATAGCGATGGGGCTCAGCACTCTTTTCGATGCTGACCCTCTTTTCTCAGGTAATCGAGAAGATGGATACGAGATAGAGGTAGAGTCCGGAAGAGACATGATATACGATCTATTTGTCTCGGAGTCTGATGCTGTGTCCCGTAAGGAAGCTCATGAGAGATGGGGAGACGAATTGGTTGAAGCTCTCCCTACAAACGAGAACTACGGACGGATAGAGGACTTCACTAATCTTTCAGAGGATCAGGCAGTTGAGGATTACGTGGATATAGTTATGGACCGTCCTGCAAAACTTGCTCCCGCACTTGAACCAGAGCAGATAAAGTTCGAGAACCCTGAGGAGGTTCTTGACGAAGAAGACCTAGACGAGGGTGATGACTCTCTTGAATACCTTCAGGCCAAGGACGATGACCGAGAGTGGGAGAAGCAGTGGGCAGTCTTCGACCAGTCAAGACAGGAGATGAACCTGGAGAAACTTGAAGAAGAGCGAAAGTACAAGGGCAAGATACTCCTTGACGGCGAACTGGTGGATGTTACAGTCGACCATTCTTCGATGGAGGACGAGGAATTTGATGAACTTATGGACACCTACTTCGACTTCCAGAACACCATGGTTCGTCCGGATGTCGCACCGAAAACCAACGGTGTAGTCGAGTCCAGAAACTTCAGCCACAGCGACAGGACGTATCACGCCTTGCTTACCCAGAAAGCGATGCTGGACAACTTCCAGGAACTTCAGGACAGATTCTTTGAAGCCGGCATGAACTCGGGGAACGCCGAGGAGATGAGGGAAAGATTTGTACATGACGGTGTTGACGCAGAACTTCCGGATTACAGTCCTGCAGAGGTTGAAGGAAAGGATTTCTACGCTCCTGAAGAAGATAAGGAACCAGGAACTATGCGCGAGTTCTACAGGTTCGAAGTCCTACCTGTACTCGAGGAAGGTCTGCGTGAGGCTTTCACCGAAGAAACGCCTTATGTAGTGCAGAAGATGGTGGAAGACTTTGAATATGATGACTTTGAAAGAGACGTGCTATCGGAGTTCGACGATATGGATGAGTTCCTGGAATACCAGGATCTTGCAGAGGATGTCGAGTATAGTTCTTCAGAAGATTACAGTGAAGAAGCTGAGGCATTCGCTAACTGGTTCACTGAAACTGCTTATCGCCAGGAGATGGAGCGCTGGCTTGACCCAGAAACTCCTACAGTAAACGAGGAATTAAGAGACTATGCAAACAGCCAGTCGCCAGAGGAAGCAATTAAAAGAAAGAAAAGAGCATCACACCATAGCTACGAGGCGTAAAAAATGAAGACAGAAAAGCTTGCGGAACAGCTCATATCATACAAAACAGTCTCACCGGTCGAAGAACCTGAAATATTCGAGTTCGTGAAGGGAGTGCTTGAAGAGGAAGGTATAGAGGCCGAGATAAGAGAGATCGATGGCGTCTACAACCTCGTAGCTGAAATCGGTACGGGAGACGTCTCAGTATGCCTCAACGGCCATCTTGACGTCGTGGAGCCGGAAGGAGAGTGGAGCGTGACAGAGCCTTTTGAACCAAAGGTAGAGGACGGAAAGCTCTACGGAAGAGGCGCCACAGACATGAAATCAGAGGCAGCAGCCCAGATAAAGGCGTTCCTAGATCTCCACAGAGACAGCAACTTTGAAGGAAGAGCAGTCCTTATGCTGGTCGGAGATGAGGAGATAGGAAGCTTCAACGGATCCAAGCCACTGGTCAAGGAGTACTACGGTAAAGAAGAAGGATTTGACTATGTCATAGTCGGCGAACCAACAGATCTGGATATACAGGTCGGTACACGTGGAGTGCTCTGGCTGAACGTCTTACTCGAAGGTGAAGGCGTACACGCAAGTAGAGCTCACATGGCAAAGATAAACGTGATGGATGAGCTGCCGGAAGCGCTTGATAGGCTCAACAGCCTTGAATTATCCTACAAAAATGATGGAGTGCTCCCAAACCCGTCAAAGGAAGTAACAAAGGTCAAAAGTACGGAGACATACAACAGCGTCCCCGGACAGGTCGAGATAGGTGTAGACATCCGTTACCTGCCCTCACAGAGCGTCGACCAGATAGTCGAAGAAGTAGAGGCGGCTCTGGACGGACTGGACTGCGGAGTGAAGGTTGAAGTCGAGCACGACCACGGAGGTGCCTTCGAACTTGAAGATGAAAAATTCAGGGAAGTGGCGAGAGACGAACTCGAGAACGTGAGAGGAAAGGAACCGGAGTACATAACAGAGGGTGGAGCCAGTGACGGAAGATTCTTCTCAGAGCAAGGAACGCCGTTCATAGAACTCGGACTGAACCAGGAGTCCGTACACGCCGAGAACGAGTACTGCGACCTAGAAAAACTCAGGAAACTCAGGGAAGCATACTACATGATTGCCCGGGACCTCAACGAATAGTACTTCTCTAGAAACACATCGTCTGGCACAGAACCTTTTAAACATTTGTTACTTATAGGTTAGGTATGAACGCTGTCGCAAATTATACAGTACAGCTTTCTTCTTTCAGCGACAGCTTCAGCTTTATGTTCATGTTTATATGAGATTCCTCATTCCACAGATCTAGATGAATGAGGACTTCTTGATCGACTTCAAAACAAGAACACAATCTATACAACAAAAAACAACACAGTACAACGCAAGAGGATAACAAAAATGAGAGAAAACACGGCAAGAACTTCCGAAGAAACCTGGGGAGACATAGACACTGCTCTGGAGTATCCCCACTCCGTCATAACCAGTGTCGACACCAAACTCCTTTACAACGAAGACAAGGACCGGTTCGAGGCAGCAATGGTTGGAGACTTCAATGCTTTCCCTGAAGGACTCTCCCTTCAGAGCAACTGGGATGAAAACGGAGACCTTGTGCGTATGACTGCAGAGGCACTGGTAGACCATGTTCCCGGAGAGAATCCGACTGTAGCGGTTAATAAGCCAGGACATATCTACAACAGCGACAACTCTGCGATCATAGACGGTAAGGACGATCTCATCGAAGAAATCGAAAGGCTCGTAGATGAAACCTACGAAGTCATGGACGGTCAGGGACTTGCATCAGCAGAAGATGGCTCAGAGATGCAGGTCAACGGACAGCCTGTTGACGGCTACGTAAACATCAGTGACCGGGCAAAAGGACTTGAATCGGTATCCGATGCCCATCTGGAGCATGGTGCACAGGCTCCGACAGCAGTCTGGAACACAGAGGTACCTCAGACCGGTAAGATCGGTCTCCTGGAGACAGCTGCAGATGTGACTGCTGACATAGAACACGTGCACACTCCAGAATTCTTCACAGTTGAGTCTCCGGAGGAGATAGTGGACTACTTCAGCGAAGGAAACTCTGTCGTGCTGAAGGCCGACCAGTACGGCACACACGGGGACGACATTGTCTCACTGGACTGGGAGGAGTACCAGGAAGCATCCGAGATGGGCTGGATTGGCCTGGAGCATGCAAAAGGCCTTGTCGAGTCTCCCCTTGATTATGTCGAGACCAAGATCGAGAACGAGGAGAGGCGTGTCCAAGCAAAAGGTAACCGCCCGGATAACTTCAGGCTGTATGAGGAGGGTGAGTTCAAGGGTCCAGGACCTGGTCTTGTGGAGGAAGCTGTCGCAGGAACATACGAGATAGATGGAGATACATTTACCGTGGTTGACAGGGACGATCAGCCTATGGACTTCGTTCCCGTCACGATCTACGACCCAGAGACGAGAGATGCTGGAGTAGAGTCATACCTAGTCAGGGCTTCAGCAACAGAAGACCTGAACGCGAACAGAGGGTTCGCAAACTTCGATCCCAAGCATATCAGGCACGCCTGGGACCAGGGATTCGACGAAGTCTACGAGGACGGCAGCGGAGCACTACAGGACACCCTTGAAGAGATCGCAGGTAGACCTGTTGATCTCGAGGAAGAAGTCATTCCTGTACTTGATGAGGCAGGTCAGGCCGCTTACTCAACCAGGAACGCCTCCTCGTACAAAGGAGTCCAGGATAGAGGTGCTCCATAAAAACCCTCCATCTCTTATTTCTTCAGATAAAATACGTCTGTATGAATCTTTACGAAGGAGCCGAGACCATAATCAACCAGTGTCTTAAAGTCAAAGTGGATGAAAAAGTCGTAGTTCTGAACGATTCAAACGATGAAGAACTTGTAGAATCTCTTCTGGACGTTCTAGCAGACAGAGGTATCGAACATGAACTAGTGACATATGAGGAACCAGAAAAACAGGGTCAGGAACCTCCAACACTGGTGGCGAAGAAGATGAGGGAATCAGACGTCTTCATCGCACCAACAATGAAGTCACTGAGCTGGACCGATGCCAGGATAGAGGCAACAGAAAACGGGGCTAGAGGAGCAACACTTCCAAGTATAAACAGAGAAATATGGCTTGGAGCACTCCAAGCAGACTACGAGCGGGTGGCAGAAATAACTGACAGTGCAAAAAAACTGCTCGAGAATGTAGAGGAGGTCAGGATAGAGAGTCCAAGCGGAACAGACCTGAAAGTAAAACTGGGAGACAGACTTGTACCTGGTAAGGGTATAGTAACAGATTCAGGCTCTTTCTCGAACCTGCCAGCAGGAGAAGTGTACACAGCACCACTGGACGCCAAAGGCGTAATGGTGATCGATAACTTCGTTACCAAAGGTGAAGGAACAAAAGTTAGGATAGAAGACGGCAAAGTAACCGAGATAATCAATGGCGAAAACAAGGAGAAAATTCAGGAAGCCATAGAGGATATAGAGAACGGTGAAAACATCGCAGAGTTTGGCTTCGGGACAAATCCTCAGGCAGAGATTATTGGAAATGTTTTGCAGGATGAAAAAGTTCTGGGAACAGTCCACATCGCCATGGGAAACTCTATGCCGATCGCAGAAAAAGAAGAAAACGGTTTAGAGTCAGATATCCACTGGGACAACGTTATAGAAGACCCAACAGTCTGGTTCGATGATAAGAAAGTTCTAGACAGAGGTAAACCTATCTTTCTAGGAGAGTAGAGAGTAAAACTCTACTTCTCCGATCTTTCAAATTTTCCGCTTCTTACCTGGGCTTCCTCCATAACCTCTTCTCTATCCAGACCTAGAACCTTGCCCCTGTCCACGACTTCATCACCGTTCACAAAGACTTTCTCGGGATGTCCCGTGTAAGAGAAAACGAGGTTTGAGACCAAACCTGTTTTACCGTGGAACGGTTTCATCTCCGGCCTCTCCATATCTATAATCAGGAGATCCGCTCTCTTCCCTTCTTCGATAGAACCGATCTCATCCTCCAGTCCAAGCGCTCTGGCTCCGTTGATCGTAGCCATATCCATAACTTGCTGTTCGTTGATGTCCTCGGGGCTTTCAAGTTTGTGTACAAGTGCCGAGGTTTTCATCTCCTCGAAGAGATTGAAGTTATTGTTTGAAGCTGGTCCATCAGTTCCAAGCGCTACGTTGACGCCTTTTTCTAACAGTTCAGGGATCTCTGCGATGCCGCTGCCGAGTTTGAGGTTTGCAGCCGGATTGTGTGCGACGTTTGCTTCCCTATCCTCGAAAAGTTTCTTGTCTTCTTCTGAGAGCCAGGCAGCATGCGCGGCAACTACACTTGAATCCAGAAGGCCGTGTTCGTCAAGGTACTGTGTCGGTGTCAAGCCGTGTTCTGCCTCGTGGTCTCTGTTCTCCTTCTCGGTCTCGGAGACATGTATGTGGTATGGTACATCCTTTTCCTCAGCGTATTCTTTCATCTCCTTCAGAAGTTCCTCACTGCAGGAGTAGACAGCGTGTGGGGCGATACCAGGAGTCACGAGCTCATGGGCAGAATATTTTTCAACGGCTTTCTTAGCCTCTTCTATTCTTGCTTCTCCGCCATCATCCCAGTCGAACAGTCCTCTGGAAAGTACGGCTCTTATACCGGTTTCCTCTACAGCTTCCACGATCTGATCGATCCCCTCGTACATGTCGTTGAAACATGTGGTCCCTGTCTCCAGCATCTCTACACATGCCAGCCTGGCACCCTGCTTCAGATCCTCTTCATCCATAGCTTCCTCTGCAGGGAAGATATCCTCCTGCAGCCAGTCCTCAAGCTCCTTGTTGTCGGAGATACCTCTCAGAAGAGACATTGAGGCATGAGTATGCGCATTAACCATGCCAGGCATGACCAGTTTACCTGAACAGTCCACAACCTCTTCACCTTCTTTAGATTCCAGTTCCCCAATTTCAGCGATCTCTGTACCAACTATCCGTAGATCAGTTTTTTCCAGAATTTCTCTTTCCGGGTTCTGTGTGACGAGGAAACGAATATTTTGAAGTAGCATAAAAACGTGTTTTTGAGAGGAAGAGTTAAGAAAAAATCCCGATAGGTTAAATCAGTTCCGCCTTAAATAGTTCTTGAAGAGTTGTATTCTAAAATGAGTTTCAGCGATCTAGGTATTTCGACAAGTGTAATTGAAAAACTGTCCTACATGGACATTACCGAGCCTACAGAGGTTCAGGAAAAATCTATACCGGTAATTTTCGAAGGAAAAGACGTTCTAGTTGAATCAGAGACAGGTTCAGGAAAAACACTGGCATTCAGCCTTCCTATAATTGAAAATATCTCAGGCGGCGAAGTGAAAGCTCTGGTACTCACACCGACCAGAGAACTGGCCAAACAGGTAGAAGACGAGATCTCCAGCGCCGGAGACGAAGACATCGAAACAGTGACAATCTACGGAGGAGTAAGCTACGAACCACAGATCCAGGGCGCCAAAAAAGCTAACATAGTAGTAGGAACACCAGGAAGAGTTCTTGACCTACTGAAAAAAGGTAAGATAGACGTTGACAACCTTGAATACTTTGTACTCGACGAAGCTGACAGAATGCTTGACATGGGATTCCAGGACGAACTGGAAGCCATCATAGACTTCCTTCCTGAGGAAAGACAGAACCTCCTGTTCGGAGCAACGATTCCAAGAGCACTGAAGACGATGTGCGACAAGTACGACATCGATCCGGAAACTATTAGGATCGAACAGACCGAGCACACAAGAAACCTCGACGCCAAGTACATGAACGTCCAGAGGAACGAGAAACTATCGACTCTATACACACTACTAAAAGAACGTGACAGAGAGCTCTCGATCGTGTTCTGCCAGACCAAGAACACAACCAGATGGCTCGCAGACAAACTCCGGAAAAACGATATCGACGCACAGGAAATGAACGGAGACATGAGCCAGAACCAGAGAGAAAAAACACTCGAAAAATTTGAGAAAGGAGAGATCAAGGTCATCGTAGCCACAGACGTCGCGGCACGAGGAATCGACGTCGACAACGTAACACACGTCTTCAACTACGACGTACCCGACAAAGCCGATACCTACACCCACAGAATCGGCCGAGCCGGACGCCAGGGAAGAGAAGGAGAAGCAATCACACTCCTTGAAAAAAACGATCACGACAAGTTCAGGAAGATCAAAAACAAGCTTGACATACCGAGAGCTGACGAAGACCTGGACCTGAAAGACGCAAAGATGTAGAAAAATGAAGGGAATTTCTAGTACAGCTGGCCGCCTTCAGGAACTTCTTTGTCAGGTGAGACCAGAACCGGATTCCCGTCTTCATCAGGCACTCCAACAGTCAAGACCTCTGACTTGAAACCTGCAATCCTGACATTTCCTAGATCCGTTACGCAGAGGACCTGCTGACCCTCCACTTCTTCAGGTTCTTGATTGTAACCCAGCTGGGCAGCACTCTGAACTTTCTCCTCACCAGTGTCAATCCACAGCTTGAACATCTCCGGCTTATTCGCTTCATCAAAACTTTCCGCCTCCTCAACTTTACCTACCACAATCTCATTCTCCAGCATCGAAGTCATGAAATAGAAGTTTATCAAAGCAGAATATGAATTTTTTTGATACAGAGATCTAAGAAGTCAAATCAAAAATCTCTATATCCAGTTCCAAGTGGTATTTGTAGAAAAAGAAAATTAAAGGTCTTCTACGAAGTAGGACTAGATGAATACGGATATCGACTTTCAGGAGGCAAAAGATACTGTAGAAGGATGGAACTCCATAAACCAGCAGAAGTTCTACGAACTCTTCCCTGAAACCGTTCAGCAGGAAACACAGTACGACCTCATCGGCTTCCAGCAGCATGACGAAATGGACGAATTCGCATCTAGCCTCGAAGAAGACCTGGAAGAAAAAGACGAGCGACACCTCAGAAAACAGCTCCAGTCGCAGCTCGCACACCTATCAGGCACTGCAGGAAGAGAAGCAGCCTCCGCACAGAACCTGACAGTCTACAACCACGCCATGACTCTCTGGAACAAGGCAGAAGACACACCAGAACTCCTCGAATACCTAGAAACATACGCCAACAAAAGAACAGACTGGGAAGAAAGAACAGATCAAGAAAGAATAGATGAAGACCTCCTCCAGAAACCAAGACTCGAGTACGGAGACACAGAAAACGCAGAGTATGTAGAGGAAATACTGACGCAACTAGTAACAGAGACGATGCACGAAATATAATCAATCTGTCAAACGCCTGCCATAACCCTCAGAATCAGCTACCACAAAATCATAATAGCCTGGATCCTTCAACTCAGCCTCAACAGAAGTCTCGTTAACACCTCCTCCGACGACTAGATTATCAATATTGTCAGGATTTTCGGTAGCCATACATTTATTCGGAGCTAAGAGATAAAATCTCTGATTTTCTAGAGAAGGGTAGAAATAGTATATTTGTTAGATAACAGTAACAACAAGAATTTAAGTTTTGGCCTCTTCATCTAAACCATGTCTGGAGATAATTTTGCTCTTGTCCACGCAGACATAGTGTACTTAGGTGGAGAATACGATGAGGATACAGGTAGAGCATTCTACGGTGGAGATTGGGAAGAAAGGATTGATTCTGCCATGGAAGAGTACGAGAACCTTTTCTCAGTAGCTTACCTAGACGAAGGAGCGGATGCGTCACTGAAAGATGACTTCATCAAAAGACCCAGAGAGCTAAAAGACAGGACACATCTCCCGTACAGCTTCGGCAACTACGAAAACGTAATAGAAGACAGCAACAACGGAGACATCCCAGATGCAGAGTTAGAGGATTTAACATCAGGAATAGATACCTTAATTATCGGGGGCGTATGGTTAAATGACTGCATGAGTACCTTCATTGAATCAGTTATTGGATACGATCCGAATATAGAAATTGAGGTCGATCCTGAATACAGCGCAGTAAGACCCGCCACAGCTGGAAACTCAGGACTTGGAGATAGGGAAGAAATCCTCAACCGTTCGATACAGGAAGACGAACGTAGAAAATCCGAAAGCCCTCCTTCAGCCGTCGAAAACCAAGAGCGTCTCGAGGAATTTAGAAACAGATTCAGAGACGAGGAAAGAGTAAATCTCCTCGAAGAAAAACTATAGGAAAGAAGTCGGAAATTAAAAGAAAAATGTACGGAGAAATTATACTTTAGTAGTTTTTAGCGAAGTACGCCCACCTCTCCGCTTTTTCTCCGCAGATTGCGCATTCTCCGGAGATTTGTTCCTCTGAGTCTTGGATTGTCGCCGGCTTTGAATCCTCACTAAACGGTAGGACGACGATTTCTGCTGCTACTTCGTCTTTGATCTCTGCTTCGCATTCTTCGTCTCCGCACCAGCGGGTTTTGACGTATCCGCGGGATTTGCCGATTGTGGCGAGGATCTCGTTTTTGGAGTCTGCTTCGCGGATGTTTTCCTGCTGGTATTCCTCTAGCTGTGCGTACAGGGTGTCCTGGATGTCTTCGAGGATTTCCTCTGCGGAGTCTGTGAACTCTTCGCGGTCGATACCCATTTCTTTTTGCCCAGTGTCTCTTCTGACTGTGGTGACGGCGTCGTCTTCCATCTCGTTCGGTCCGACTTCTACTCTGAGAGGTACTCCTTTGAGTTCGTGTTCGTTGAACTTGTATCCTGGAGTCCTGTGAGGTCTGTGGTCGAACTCCACTCTTATTCCCTGTTCCTCAAGCTCTTCACTGATTTCTTCCGCGTAGTCCATTACTTCTTCCTGGTTGTCTTCCTGGAAGATCGGTACGACTACGATCTGGTTCGGTGCGATGCTTGGAGGCAGTCTCAGCCCGTCGTCGTCTCCATGCGCCATGATCAGTGCGCCGATAACTCTGGTGGAGAGGCCCCAGCTCGTGGTCCAGGCAGTTTTCTCATCGCTATCTCTGTCCTCGTATGTTATATCAAACGCTTCAGCGAAGTGCTGGCCTAGCTGGTGCGAGGTCCCGGACTGGATCGATTTGCCGTCAGGCATCAGTGTTTCGATTGTTGTAGTGTATTTTGCGCCCGGGAACTTGTCGTGCTCCGGCTTGTATCCCAGGATGCTTGGGATCGCGAGGTGATCTTCGATTACTTCCTGGTACTGTTCAAGTCTCAGCATTGTTTCTTCGTCAGCAGCTTCCTCGGATGCGTGAGCGGTGTGCCCTTCCTGCCAGAGGAATTCTCTGGTACGGAGGAACGGCCTTGTGTCGGTCGCCTCCCATCGAACCACGTTTGCCCACTGATTGAGCCTCATCGGTAGGTCTCGATGGCTGCGGATCTCCTCGCTCATGTAAGGTGCGATAACTGATTCGGAGGTTGGTCTTACAGCTATTCTCTCCTCCAGCTCCTTGTCTCCACCGTGAGTCACCCATGCGACTTCAGGGTCGAATCCTTCTACAATATCTTCCTCTCTGGACAACTGTTTCTCAGTGATGAAAAGTGGGAAGTACGCGTTGTCTACTCCAGTCTTCTCTATTTTGTCGTTGAAGTTCTCCTTGATGCTTTCCCAGAGCTTCATTCCGTAGGGCTTGATTATCATGCAGCCCTTGACTTCGGCGTACTTCGCCAGGTCAGCTTTCTTGACTACCTGTGTGTACCATTCTGAAGGGTTCTGGTCTTTATCTACTGTTATACCTAGTTCTTGGCTCATTTTCAGTACCTCTTATATAGAAGAGATGTCTGCAGAATTGTTTTGAAGGTTTTGAGAAATATAGCAGAAGCTTCCTGTAGACTTATTTGACCGCTTCTGTAATCGAAAAGCTGTCCTCAAAGATCTGAGGAACGTCTTCACCTTTCATTGTATCTTCAGATTTGATAGGTGAGTTTTTTATTCCTGTTCAGGATCACTTTGCTCCCCGGACTACGTGGCCGTACTTCATAAGGCCGACGAATATGGCTCCTCCGATGGCGTTGCCGACAGTTGCAAGTGACAGGAATACGAGGTAATCGGTGAGAGTTACCGCTGTGGTGGTGAAGAGTCCGAAGAGGACTTCCACGTTTCCTGCGATGCTGTGCGGCAGGTGGAGCATTCCTATAGTTGCTGTTACCATCCAGATGAAGAAGACTCTGGCAAGTGTGTTGTCGGCGGAGGAGACCAGCCATGCGAGAAGGCCCATCAGCCAGCCTGCAAAGACCCCTGCCACAAGCAGCCAGTGAAGCGGATGGCTGACAAGTTTGTCGGCTATTGTTCCGAAGGCCGCTGTTTCGATCACTCCAAGTCCTGGTGCAAGTGTCACAGCCAGAGCCGTGAAAAGAAGCCCTCCTACAATGTTTCCCGCATAGACGATACCCCACAGCCGAGCCAGCTTCCTCAAAGAGGCCTGTCCATCTATAACCGGCATCACCGCAAGAGTAGTATGTTCTGTGAAGAGCTCTGAACGGCCGAGGATGACGAAGATGAAACCTACGGAGTATGCCGAGGCCAGAAGCAGCTCTGTCTGCAGGTCCCCGTAACTTCCTGCGGACAGGGTCAAAATAACAGCCATCAGTAGCGGCCCAAATCCTATATCAAGGCCTGCTGACAGGCTGGAGAGAAAAAGGCCATCAGCGTCTCTATCGATCTCATGCTTTCCTTTCTCGATCATCGAGGCCAGAATCTCTCTTGCCGGTTTCATGCTTACAACATCTCATTCAATCTCTTGGCCTAAATTTGAAGTAAAGGTGCACGGTTTAAACCTTCAGAGCAGCCCTCATGTAGAACATGTAGGCTGTCAGGGCCAGCACAAGGAGTTGAATACTTCCTATACCAGGCACTTCGCTGGTCTCCTGTGTCGCGTTCGAGGTTCCCTGTGATTGATTGATCTCATCTACGATGTCTGCCGTGACGTAGTCTGATCCTGTGATACCTGAAGCTGTTGCCTCTGCTGTTACATTCAGGTCTTCAGGCCCTATACTGGCGTTGCTTCCGAATATCTCTACTCCGTGAATACTTGTTTCTTCTGCCGGTACAGTAGTGGTGAACTGGACTCCGCCCTGACTGAACTCTGTGTGAGGCTCAAGCCTTGTCGGAACATCAAGAGTTACCTCGAACTCTGTAGAGCTGTCCTGTACGTTTATCAACTGGAACTCTGCTGCAGCTGTACTTCCTTCCTCGACACTGATATTGTCCCGGAGGAAGACTACTGGCCAGTCAGCATTCCAGGTACCGGCGTAACATGATACCTCTCTCTGTGTGGCTCCCAGATCAACCGTGACTTGATCACCGGTGCTGTAAACTTTTCTGTCGTCGTGAGAGATCTTGTTCGGATAGTTCGCACCGTCAAGCACGCAGTCTCCTGACTCATCCGCCACTGCAAGCACCGAGTAGTTCGTGTTCAGGAGGGAGGTGGAGGATTCCTGAACGACGATATGTTCATCTGAGTCATCTCCTCCACAGAATCCTTTCGTTGCTACAATATCTTTGAAGTTGTTTGGATTTGATTTTCTGTACTCCGAGTAGTGATCCGTTATATCTTGACTGACATTCCTTCCTGTCGGAACCGGTGTCTCACCCGCACCATACGAAACATCTCCCTGGGTTGATGTGTAGTTGTATCTGTCCCTGTTGTAAAGGTAAGGATTCATATCGTCGTCAATCCCCTCTATAACCGCGTACGGATGACTGTCGACGAAACTGCTGTTAATCCATCTGACCCCTACATCACCGTAGAGCGTATTTGCCTGACAGTACTCCTGGCTGTAATCCTGGTCATACCATACACCAAACCTCGTATCTGGGGACTGTGTCTCACAGACCTCCATGTCGTTCTTTGATCTTCCAAAGTGCTCCGAGGCCTCATCAGTCTCCACAAGATCTCCATCCCTGTAAACTGCATACTCCCCGCCGTGACGGGCAACACAGACATCTCTACGCCCACTACAGGCATAACTACCGGATCTGTTCATACTGTTAGCAGATTCTCCGAGTTCCTCTACAAGATACTCCTTGTGATCATCTCCACAGACAGGAGGTTCCTGGACAAAAGTATCCTCTATACCGGCCTGATCAGCGAATGCTATATCTCCTATGGAAACGTTTGAGTCCTGATTATCATTCTTGAACCGGAAGATCCCGTTATTATCTGTTCCGTTATCCACTCCTATACCTTTGTCAAATCCTGTGATGTCACAGGTGAAGTTCATGTATTCTGGTGGAACCTCTGAATCATCAGGGTCATCCCAGACACCTTCTTCAACGCCGTCACTGTCCCAGTCACGGGCGTTGGCGAAAGAGTTTCCGAAGACTTTGTCCCTCTTGTCAACTCCAGGCTGCATGAGCGCCTGCTTTCTTCCGTCAGAGCTGTGGACAAAGTTCTGCTGGTAGTAACAACCTGTTCTTCTCTCATTTCCTGGAAGATAAGGATCTCCCCTGTTACCGATTGAAGCATTCATAAATTTAGACAGACCCCAGTTGTCCGGACCTGGAGTTGAGTCACGCGAGTCGTACACCCGGTAGTCTTCTCCGAACACGTCTGTCAGGTTCCAGTCTCTCTGTGTAGCTGCTCCTGGCTCCAGCTGATCAGATGAATCCTGCATCCTGTTATGGTAACCTAGATAATCATAGCTGTCAGTATCAAAGTTATCTTGGAACGCTCCTTCACTCTGGTTGGATACACCTGCAACTACTCCAATCGAAAAAGTGAATACTGCAAACAACAGTCCAAGTTTAATTCTGTTTTTCATGGTGGTACACCTTCTCCTTCTACACTGAAGTTACCTGCACTGAACCATTCATTATCCTGAGTTCCTGCTCCAATATCTCCACAAGGCCCTGTACCGGACTCTGATAGGAGAGGACCGCAGTCATCTTCAGTAGCGTATCCTTCAGGACTATAGTACTCTGTAAATTTACCTCTAACGTTTTCTGTAGCTGCAGGCCCTCCAAGCTTCTCATCCTGATTGTTGAAGTACTCCAGCTCTGTCCTGTCATACTGAGTGCTCTGGCTTCTCCAATCCGTTCCGTTGTAAGCAGGATCAATGTTGTTTCTATCAAAGTCATGATCAAGGAACCATTCCATTCTATTCCATACCTGCCAGCCATCATAAGCCAGTTCAGTACTGATCACTATATCATCCAGCCCTGTTGAAGATCCCGGGAGGACTAAACGCTTCTGAGCCTGTATTTCGCCGGCCTTGAGGTAGTCTATTCTCTGTACAGTGCCACCCGGAAGACTGACCGAATCACTGAACTCTCCATCTGAATCCACACTGATTATTCTACCATTGATGTCAATATAACCACCTGTACTGTCCACAACTTCACCCTGTAAAGTGAAGGTGTCAGCTACGCTGTCCGGACCTTGTGGAACATCAAACGTATCCTCTAGACCTATAATCCTGTTCTGAACCGTTAGATCCTGGTCCTTGTCATACCATTCTCCTCCAGGTGTTGTCTTATCCAGATCCAGACAGATCTCCTCATCTGAAATATCATCTCCGTGTTCAGGATCAGTAGCCGAAGGTGACCTCTCAGATATGTCAACTGTCTGTCCTTCGCTGTAGACCTCACCATCATAAGCACAGTCAGTTATCCTGTCCGCACAAACATAGATATCATCTCTGGCCTGCAGATCAGGATCAATTTCGTTTCCTCTCAAGGTTCTCTGCTCTCTGATAAGGTATTCATTTTTGTCATCTCCACATGCATCCGGATGCTGCTGAAGATTATCCTGATTGCCACCCAGAGGATCTGAGTTCATATCAAAAGTTATAGGTCCTGAAACCACGTGGCGATCCGCTACTTCATAACCATGATATCTGGCATCTCCCTCGTAAACGTTCAGAGATGAGCCTGGTCCAAGATTGTAACCTATACCCCAGTCTGTACTGTTGAGATCACATGAAAGACCTCCTCTCGAGACTGTTCTCTCTGTTGTATCTGGATCAACCCAGTTTCCTTCGTCTCTTGGATCAGAGTTTACATCCTCTCTTTTGGCAAAAGAGTTAGCCATGACTGTCTCATTTTTCTCAACCCATCCTTCTGAATGCTGCGGAGGATGACTACCATGACACTGGCCTGTATCATAAACAGTTCCTGTAGGACCAACCGCATCGTAAGGCTCACTGGCCACAGCCCATGTATCTTCATCCGAGTCAATTTTAGAGTCGTTCAGGTCTGCAGTCGGCCATCCCCAGTCAGTGGAATCAAAGTTTACTCCTGGCGTATTCTCATTCATCTGACCTGTATTCGAACCATGTGCAGTACTCCCGTCAACATACATACGGACAACCCAGCTGTCCTCTGTTGAATAGTCATCGCCCTTGACAGCTGTATCATCTTTATTCTCTCTGAAAGGCGAGTAAATAAGATCTGAGGATGGATCATCATCCGTTCCCCGGGTTTCATCAACTCCCTTATCATCGCAGCCCGATCCTAGGTCTGAATCACAGTCATCCTCCAGAGCATAACCTCTCCAGTAGTCGATACCTGTACCATAAATCCCGTTTCCGCCAAGCGGACTGTAAGGTGAGTCTCTCGCCTCCCTCAAAGCCTCATCCCTTACAGGATCCTGCGTCGAGGCATTATGCCAGAAAATCCTGTGAGGTCTGTCCTCATCTATTTCTCCTTCGCGGACAAATATCTCAGGATCTTCAACTATGCCTGTACCTATGAGATCTGAACGGATATTCTGGTTATCTACATCATACCACTCTCCTCCAGGCAAGGCGTCAACACGATCCAGACAGATCTCCTGGTCCTCAGACTGGACACCGGTCTCCTGGGTTATATCCGATACATCCACTATCTGCCCTTCACTGTAGACCTCACCGTCCAGCACACAGTCTGTAGGACGGTCAGCACATGCATAGTAATCCTCTCTCCCTGCAAAAGTAGGGTTATATTCTCCTTCAATGTCCGCCGCGTGTTCTCTGATCAAGTACTCATTCCTGTCATCCCCACAGGCATTCTTCCATTGCTGGAGATCATTCTGATCCTTGTCCCCTGGATTAGTATCCATATCCCAGGTGAAGTCATTAGGATCGACAACTATCTCATGAGGAATCGAGAACTCTACTCCCTCAGTTCCAGGAGATGAAGGGTTCCCTGTCTGATCACAGTCCCCCTCCAAGCAATCAATACCTGAGTAAGTATCGTTCTGAACTGCATAACCCCAGTCATGACCGGTAAGATCACATGTTACCCCACCGGAAATAACTGAGGCTGTATCATCATCAGGGTTAATCCAGTTACCATCTTCCTTGGGCTCTGCAAACATGTTAGTATCTCGTACAACTTTATTACCACGCAGATAGGAGTTAGCATAAGTTGCATCCTCCTTGTTTTTATCGATTCCCTGTTCCCGTGGAGCACCCCAGCACCTACCTGGAGGCCATGCAGTACCGTTGTTTGCAATACCCCAGTCCATCTCAGGTGTGTAGGCCCACTCATCGTCTTGGGAATCAATCTCGGCGTTCTCATGCCATTCAAGATACTCTGGATGTCCTCTAACGTTTAGAATAAGAGGTTCCTCATCCTGTGTATTGCCATAACCGCTTGTAGGCGGCGTAGTGGCCGTGATCTCCACTCTGTCCGTAAGAGGTTCTTCCGGGAGCTTTGTGAGCTCGCTCTCTATCTGGTTGAAAATCTGGTCCCAGTCTCCAGGAGCCTCCCAGTAATCACCGCCTGTAGCGGAAACAAGATCCATCAACTCGTCATGCCATACAGATCCATCTTCAACATTGTAGAAGGTGATATCTTTATTTTGAAGATCGGTTCTTGAGTCAGAGTCAGGGTTTATCGGACAGTTGCATCCGTTACCTTCCTGAACGTAGATCATTGCCTTTGAAAATCCACTATTCCAGTCAAGTTCGTTCACACCCACCCTGATGCCTTTACCAGTGGCCTCTTCTCCTCCGCTAGCCTGTAGATTGTCGATAGCATCCTTTACATCTTGAGTATTGGTGGTGAACTTTTGATAGATATTAGCTGTACCATGAGTTCTCCAAGACTCGTAATTGTTAATACCTATTACAGCACCTTCTGAACCAGGACCCAATCTGTCCATGAAGTCTTTCGCACGTGTCTGTATCTGATCCTGAACGCTTCCCATGCTTCCAGTCTCATCCACTACAAACGCCACCTGTGACGGAACTTCTTCTTCACCTATCCCGACCTTGAATCTCAGGTATCGCTGATCTGGAGAGGCTGTCAGAGTGAAGTTCTCTGACTCGTACTGCGAGTTAAGCAGGAACTCCTGAGTGCTAGTATCCTGTGTGAAATCTTCGTCCGAGGCCATCTCAACTACAAGCGGATGATCTCCCCCACTGAACTCATTCAGAACTCTGATGTTGGTGAAGACTGTCTCAGGTGTTTTGTCGAAAACCTTTGACTCATACCATCCAAACACATTGATACCCGACATCACAACTCCTTCACGATCCGCACTTCCAACGCTTTCAGTAGTATCAAGGAAGCTACCGTCAACCTCTGTATCCACAAAAGTCTCCCCTTGATTCCAGTCAGACTCAGTCTCAACAACCATTGTTGACCTGGAGAGTGGCTGACTCTCGGCATGACCTGTGGCACCACCGTTCTGAACCCTGTTATGATAGTTTGGAAGATTGACCTGGAAGCGTGACTCACCAAAGTTGTAGTCATCGTCTCGTGCACCTTCCGTGAACCTTGCGAATACAGGTGTCAACCTGCCAGTATTCGGTCCTCTATCCTCACACTCGATTCTTTCATTGCCTATAGTCGCAGCACAATCATCTTCAAGAGCAAACCCTCTATCGTTCGTGTACTCTGGTTCTACGCCAGTAATATCGGATTTAGGTCCGTAGGAATCAGTTGATGCATTCTTGTCAGGGTTATCCATCCATAGTTCCTCGTAATCCTTTGAATCCAAATCATGATTTCTTACATACTCCGTGGCTCTCCAGTTATCTATATCCCACCATTCACCTCCCTTATCCCTGTCTCCAGGATATTTCCAGTCCAGGAAGTCATCTGTCTCGGAGCCAAGGTTGCCTTCACCGTTCTCACTGTTAGTGCTGTCTATGTCAAGACATACTTCCTTATCGTTTGAGTCTCCTCCGGCCTCGAAACCTGTAAACTTGCTTCTGAACTGGGGAACATCTGCCACATTCTTTACAGTACCCTCAGGGTAAACCTTTCCATTCAGTACGCAGGCGCCGGTTGTAATATTCTCTTCGCTCGCCTCCGTGTCACGGATCCTGACACTGTAGTCCTCTGTCTCTCCATAAGTCCATGAAGCAGTAGTAGTTGCAGGAGGCATGCTTCCATCCCGGATAGACACACGCATAAGAGTGTAACCCAGATCAGCACTGTTGGGAACGTTAATATCCACGAACTCGGTTTCCCCTCCTGAAATATCATCGTTATCAGTCTTTATGTCGAATCTCTCGCTTGGTTCAAGGTTGTTGTCGCCATCGAAGTCAATCCAGGCGCTTGCCTTCTCCGGATAAGCTCCTGAATCAACGCCAAACTCTATGTAAAGTCTCTGCGAATCTCCTCTCCTCAATGTAGTTTCAGTATTACCTGTGAAGTCCTGATAACCATCTGTGGTGTCAGCACCTGAACCGTATCCGATCTCCTTGAAGTCTACCCTGCTGATCCACTCTTTCTGAAGATATGCGGAATCAGTAGACGAAGGACCTCCGCTGCCATACGTCCCTGCATCCACGTCATCATCCAGCGCCACATTGTTTACATCGTCCGGATCATCAGGATACTCGAAGCATTCCTGATGGAATGCCAGATAATCCTCCATCTCTTCCTCATCAACCTCTATCCCTTCAGAGGCGATCAAACGCTCATGTGGATCGTCACCACAGGCCTCAGGGAGAGGAGTTACCCTTTCAACTCCTCCAGGACTACCTGCGTCCTCCCTCACATAGTCACATCTTACCAGATCTCCATCTGCGTTACCGTTCTGCCTTGCAATCCTGTTGATGTTCTTGCAGACCGAATAGCTTCTGTCCGGAGTCAGTTCATGTCTCTGATCTACTCTAACAGCTGATTTGTAATTATTTCCTGCTGCAGTGGCAGTCCAGCCCGAATCCACAGTCCAGTAATCCACATACTTCAAGCAGACCTCCTTGCTTCCCGGACACGACATAATATTATTGTTGTTCCTCATCTTCGACCTGGCGGACATGAAACTTCCGCTCTGACTGCCATCCCCGAATTCACGGGTCGCCACCCAGATACGATCACCGACTTCATCATTACCGTTGTGGGCCTCGGTCGCAACAATACTCCAGTCACCAGAATTAGATGAGTACTTACCGTCAGGACCCCTGTTCTCAACAACCACGAAACCGTCAC
>JBEQAY010000002.1:61252-64814 GCA_041640075.1 Candidatus Nanohaloarchaea archaeon
CTGATATCATTTTTTTCGTGGATTCTTCCGTAGTCGCTTCTGCAGTCAGTGGTTTCACTATCCGTGTTTGCGTCGGGATCGGTGATGGCTTCAGGCGACTGTGGTCCTAGAGTCGCATCATTACCCTGTGGCTCAGGTTCGTTCTCGAGACCATCACCACACCTCTCATCGGAATCAGCAAGCTCGTTAGGCGGATAAACTGCTCTTCCGCTTTCAAACTCCGTACCTGCAGGGAACTGGGATTCTGCTATAATATTAGTCCTGTCATCACCGAATGCCCAGTCGTTATCATTTGGATCGCTCTGCTCAGGCCTTGCCTCATCGATCCACTGCTCAGTTACAGAAGTAGATGAGGAACTATCGGACTCCTTGAATGTATTATCATTCGGTCTTGGTCCCCGGATAACAGACCCTGAAAACATTATACCCTCACTTTCAGGAGATTCTGAACTTGTCTCAGCTCCTTCTTCAGCAAGAGTCCTGCTCAGATCAGTATCCCAGATATTGCCCTCAGTCCTGTCCAGGATCTCATTATTCACACATGGTTCAATAGGTTTAGCACACGCCGCATCATTCGCATCAGCCCCATCATGAGAATTATCATCCATATCGTTGAAACAGGAGTTAGCTACACCTGTGGGAACACTGCAGTCAGGAGCATCCTGAAAACTGGCATTACCGTCTCCTCCAAACCCAAGGACCGGCGAAATCCCTGCGAGAAACAACAGAGAAAAACCAAATACTGCAACAGCTAAACGGGATCCCCAATCCATACACAAATTTATACACTCCCTCATATAAAAAACACAATAATTTGACCGCAGTCCAACAAAAAACAGGGCAGAAAGAAAACCACATGAAACACCAAAACACATAAAAAACTGTCTTAACATAAAGGTAACAACAGAGGTCTGTTTCGATGGTAGAAGATAAGAATATAACCAGAAGAAGGTTCGCCCAGGCAGCCGGATCACTAGGACTAGCAGCACTGGCCGGATGCTCAACCGACCCAAATGACCGAGACGGTACAGAAGGAAACGGCAACAACGGCGGAACATCCACCCCTGGAGAAGATGGAGGAGACGGTACAGACCAGCAGACAGACGCAGACCCTGAAAACGCGGTAAGATACTTCTTCGAGGACGAAACAGGAGCGCTCGGCCACCTCGCAGACGACGAAGTACCGGAAAACTACGATCATACTGTAACCAACTCCGCGACAGAAGCCGAGTACCAGGAAATGCAGAGAAACGATCGCCAGTACCCTGAAGGACTGGAAGACGGACAGCTGACAATGACCGTCGACGAAATGATCTCCAGAGCAGAAGAGATCTACAACAACCCGCAAGAAAACATCGATACACTGGGTTACGAGGACCTGAACTTTGCAGAAGAAGACGACGAAATAGTATTCACAAGAGCACTGATCAAAGCAGCAGACGAAGCAGGAGTAGCCAGCTCCGGCCTGGCAGACATCGTAGTAGCAAACATGGCGGAAGACGCCGTAGATCAGATACAGCCAGGATTCACAGACTTCAAACTATCAACTCTACCAGCAACTGAACCGATAGCACCGGGAGGTCAGGGACACAGCGGAGGAGTAAGAGAAAACGAGTACAACCAGAGCTTCGGGAACTCCGGCTTCAGACACATGGCCGCACTGCTCCAGTACGAGAAAGACGGCGAGACAGAACTCAAATACGCAGAACAAACGGCTCCAGTGAATGTCAACACATTCAGAAGAGTCATCAGAGACCCGGATTTCTCACTCTACCGTTCAAGCCTGGAACAAGATACTGTAGACAATGCAAGAGACTCAGAGCCTGGGGACGAAGGAACAATGTTCCCTGAACACTACGTTACAGCACTAGATTACACCAAAGCGAGAGAACTAGAAAGTTCAGATGACAACATTCTGGGATTAGGAAATAATGATAGTGGTGGATATGTTTCAGTTGGTGATTACATCGGAGATACCCTCTTAGAGCTGGTTGACGATATGGGAATAACAGGCTACAACAACAATCCAGATAGGAGTCTTGAGGAAGCCAGAACAGTTATGGACGGTACTCTGGTATCTGATGAATTTGGAGAGAGTCTTGAAAGCTTTGTAACTGATCCTTCAGCCGAGGAGAGACAGTACGTGGAGAATATTGCCCGTGGTATGTATCAGATACAGGAACAGGAAGGATGGGGAACAAGCTTAGCACTGACAGGAACAATAGAAGACCCAGAAATACTGCCTACTGACCAAGAGACAGTCAACGCTGTTAGAGAGGATCAAGCCTACGATCAGGTCAGAGAAAGAGTGGTCCAGTAACTAAAACTTCTTCTTTTCCTAATTTCAGCTTATACCGCCGTAACCTCCAGATCCTTGACAGATAATGTTGTTCAATGTATTAGTGGTTCTCTCTGGATTGGAACTGAAAAAGCTGTTACCACTACAGTAAGGATATTCTCCGTTAAGCATGAAATGGTTCTGCAGGGCGTAGGTTCTCTCATCTTCTCCTCCGTCATCCGGATGCTGGTAATCAGCCCA
This sequence comes from Candidatus Nanohaloarchaea archaeon, assembly GCA_041640075.1. Lineage (GTDB taxonomy): Archaea > Nanohalarchaeota > Nanosalinia > Nanosalinales > Nanosalinaceae > Nanosalina. Next base: position 63,792 of record JBEQAY010000002.1, read on the forward strand.
GACGTTCCTTGGAGTACCGTCTTCTATGTCTGCAGCCGAGTATCTGCTCTCTATGGTGTTGTAGGTTATATCCTGTTTTCCTCCGTCTCTCGCAAGGAGAGGATCATTGTTCGTTGATTCGTAGACATTTGTTTCAGCTGTTGAACCTACGTTCTTCATACCCCAGACACAGGAATAAGTCTCATTGTTTACACCGTCACGGCCTTTGACATTCCCTATAGCCCATAGATCGCCGTTTCCATCATAGGTAGAGGTAAATACTACAGAATCATCTGAATTAGACGGTCTCTCGTTGTCTTCTCCCATCCAGCACTCTGCATCAACTTTCTGGGGCTCGAATCCCATAACCTGCTCGTACTTGGCGATCTCTGACTCAGGGATCTTGAAACCTGCCAGGTAACCGTTATCACGTCCAGAGTACGGCACATCCAGAATGTTAAAGTATGTAGCTTCAATGGTCTGAGAAGCCTTCAAGAAGCATTCATATTGGTCATCTTGATCATCAAATCTTAACTCCCTTCCTGGTTGGCAGTTTACTTCTGTCCAGGAGCCGTTCATTGCGCATCGGTAGTGTTGCCAGCGGTAGGCTCCTAGTGATCCTTTCTGGACTTTGACTAGTTTGGAGTCTGAGATGTTTGTGCCTCTGTAGTCTCCTCTGCATGCGAAGAAGAATGTGTCTTCCATGTCTGCCACGTTCTGGCTTCCCAGGTTGTAGAAGTCTGTGCGTGGGTGGCTCATCTCTGTGGCTACTATTATTTCGGAGTCCGGTTTGTAGTCTCCGTTGTCGTGTATAGGTGCTCCGAATGTTTTTCCACGTGTAAGATCCAGGTCTGCGTCCCAGCCTACAGGTTCATCCTGGTTGTAGAACTGTACAGGGTTGGTGGCTGAGGAGCATGATACGTCTGTCTGGGTGTTGAAGCTGATGTTGAATGCTGTTTGAAGGGTCGGTGTGTAGTAGTCTGATGTTTCGTATAGTCCATCTGAGCTGGTAAGGTTTGTTCCGCAGACGTCAAGTTTCATGTC
>JBEQAY010000003.1:0-57186 GCA_041640075.1 Candidatus Nanohaloarchaea archaeon
GAGTCTACTGCAAAGAATGTGAGAAAGATTTCACCGAGATCAAGGACTACGACGGTGAGTATACTGTAAAATATTACTGTGAGGAATGTGAAGAAGAATTTGAGATCGACTTCAGTGAATCCGACTCCATTAAGCCGCCGTGGAGAGTTGACTGGCCAATGCGCTGGTTCTACGAGAACGTTAGCTTCGAACCTGGCGGAAAAGATCACTCAGCAGCTGGATCTTCACGTGACACAGGTAAGCAGATTATAGAGGAAGTTTACGATGCAGAAGCTCCAGTATACCAGATGTATGATTTCGTGAAGCCAAAAGGAAGTGATAAGAAGATTTCATCAAGTTCGGGAGAGGAGACTCTGCGTTTAAATGATCTCAAGGATATCTACTCACCTGAGATGATTCGTTTCCTTTTCTCGCAGACAAAACCTAAGAAACCGTTATCACTGGCTTTTGATGAGGAAATCATCCAGATTTACGACCGTTTCGACAGGATGGAGTCACATTACTTCAATCCTGACGAACTTGAGAACGAGAAAAAGCAGAGGCATCAGGAGCGTGTCTACGAGCTTGCCATGGTTGAAACTCCTGAGAAACAGCCTGTACGTGTTCCTTTCAAGCATGCAGCTTTTGTAGCCCAGACAGTACCTGAGGAAGACTGGAGTACGAAAGGACTGGAGTCTCTAAAGCGAACAGGACACATAGATGACCTGAATGAAAAAGACGAAGAAAGAGTGATGAATCGGTTGAGAAGAGCAAAGACATGGGCACGAAAGCACGCACCTGAAGGATACGTCTACGAAATCAACTGGGAAGGAGATTCAACAGGTTTCACTGATGAACAGGTTGAAGCTCTGGAAATACTCAAGGACAGACTGGAAAACCAGGACTTTGAGGACTCGGATGATCTTGACGGAGAGCTTTACAACGTGAGAGATGAATCAGAGCTTGATACCGGAGAGTTCTTCGAGACATGTTACAAAGCTCTGCTAAACCGTGAATCCGGACCTAGACTTTCCACATTAATCATGTCTGTAGGCCAGGATGAAACAAAGAAGATCCTCAAGAAGGTAGTATGAAAGAACAGGACCTAAAATACTCAGCTCTGCAGCTTTGCGCTGTTCTTTTCTTTATTTTTGTTTTACAGATGTTTACAGGCTTTGAACCTGGTTTTAATGCTTCAGAGTCCGAATGGTGGAAGTTTTTCACGTCTTTCTTCGGGCACTCAGATGTAGAGCATCTTTTCAACAATCTTTTCTTTATAGGCTTGTTCGGTACGTTATACGAGCTTCTGACGTCTGAAAAGATTTTCTGGAGTACTTTCCTGGTCTCTGCTCTAGGTGCAAACTTTACAGCCTTCATCTTCTACCCTGACTCGTTTATCATAGGTGCTTCCGGCGGTGCGATGGGTTTGCTCTCTGCTCTAGCATTTTACAAGCCCAGAAAGATAGGATTAGCACTTGGAGTACCAGCTCCGATGTACATTGTGCTTGTGTCTTATCTGGTTATTAACTTTGCCGGTTTGACAGGTTCATCCTCGGTAGCGTATGAAGCACATCTCTTCGGGCTTTTGACTGGAGGTATGATAGGTATCTGGTTGAGAACAAAAGAGGATGAAGACTCAGAAAATAAAGAAGAGGTGGAAGAGGTATCAGGGTGGGAGCAGAAGATCAGGTCCTGGGAGAAAAAATACATGTTCGACTAGCAGGCGACGTTCGTTCCCAGATAGAATACTGCAATGAACGTTGCTGCAGCGCTGCCTAAAGTGACGAATACGAACGAAAGTAGGATTCTCCCAGCCTGATTGTCCCAGAGATCGCCGTACTCTGTTATGTTGACGATATCCTCCATCTCCTGGACTGTAGGAGGGTTAAGTTTTCCTTCAACGTACGCTGCGACCATACCTGCACCCAGAGCCGGATCCATGGATGTGAAAGGTGCTGCGAAGAAGGAAGTCACCCATGTAATGGGAGATGAACGTGCCAGGATCGCTCCTATGAACGGCAGTATAGCGTTTACCAGGAAGGCATTTCGTGCAAGTACTATACCTTCCGCCACGCTGCAGAAAACGAATACATAGGCCAGACTGACGATGATAAAACCCGGCATACCGTACTTCAGGACTTTGAACCAGGGGATACTGAAGCGTTTATCCTTGCCTTCAATAACTTCTTCACTTTCTCTACCCTCATCCAGCCTCAAAAGTTCTTCTTTAAGTCCTTCGACGTGTGCAGCCCCTACAACTGCTACTGCGTGGTCGAAGTCCGCTTCAATTATTTTTTCGGCCATGTAAGTGTTCCTTTCGTCCAGGAATGTCCTCTTGATTGATGGGAACTCTTCTTCAAGCTGTTTTACTAGAGTTGAGAGAATATCTTCATGTTTCAGGTCCTCGACTTTCATATCCTCTTCGGCAACTAGAGCCGACGACAGGAGCTTGAATTTCTCCCAGAGTGTTAACTGGTCAAGTGCCCGGCTGAATGTCTCATTTATATCCCTGTCAACCAGAGAAAATTCTATGTTTTTTCCTTTCGCCACGTTTACTGCTTCCAGGAGCTCTTCACCCGGTTTAATATCTTCTTTCAGGCCAAGTCTTCTCTGATATATGGAGAGTATGAGTGTAAGGAAAAGTGTGAACCCTTCTCCATTCCTGATGGCTTCTACCAGGTTCATCTCCGACCAGCCGGAGTCAGATGTAAGGGAGTTGTACCGGCTTTCATCCAGTTCAACGCAGACCCTATCCGGTTCCTCATCCTCTATGGTCTGGCGTACCTCTTCCTTGCTCTCCTGGGAGACATGTGCGGTACCTACTATAGTGACTTTTCTGTCGCCAAGATCTACCTGATCTCTCATCTATCGAAAAACTTCAATGAGAACGGTATTAAAGCCTATCAATATGTTTCGATTTTCACAGATAATTTAAGATAGCAAGCAGATAATCAGGGTTATGACACTTACAAACATCAAGAACGAGAGAAAATTTATAGATAGCCTGGTGATAATTGCGGCTTCTTCCTCGGCTTATTTCGGTGGGTTCATCCAGAGCCTGAATCTAGGACCTGTTTCCATTAGCATCCTACTGCCCGTCGGCGTCATAGTGTTTCTTGCCTTCATGCATGTGGTACTGCGGAAGAGCAGAAAATTTGATGAAAGAGAACATCAGATAGCCTACGAAATCCTGAAAGGGGTAGTCTTCACCGGTCTAATTATTTTCTCGTACCGTTCCGGGCTATCAGCAGTTGAACTGATACCACAGAGTCTAATCTCCTCAGTATCAACACTGCTGTTCCTTACAGTAGCAATATACCTTATGGCATACAGGTCAAACAAGAACTAGCCCTCATTTTTCCCTTTCAAGGCAGAACTCCGTTACATCTTTGAAGAATTTTCTAGAGTCCTCATCAAGCTCCAAATTATCTATCATCTCTATTGCTTCCTCTGCAAGAACCTCCATCTGTTGATGAACTTCCTGTTTGACCCCCTCTTTCTCTATTAGAGCCGTTATATCTTTTCTCTGCTCTTCGGAAAGTTCTGTGCCTAACTTCTGCTTTACATCCAGTTTTTTGTCTTCAGGAAGTTTGTCGAGTAGTTTACGTCTATGAAGTGTCTTCTTGTCTTCAACAAGATCTGATCCTAATTCCTCACCTATTTTCTCCTGATCTCCAAATAGTCCAAGCTCATCATCTTTCAGCTGGAATATTACACCTATTTTTTCCCCCAGCTCATAGAGCTTCTCCTGCTCATCTTCATCTGCACCTGCAAGGATTGCACCCGCCTTCATCGGAAGGGAAAAAGTATAACGTGCAGTCTTACCTCTGTAGAGGTCGATTATTTCCTTCTCTGAAAGTTCATCACGTGAGTAACCGGCATATATATCAACCTGCTCTGCCAGTCCAACGTTCGCAAACTCGCTGAAGACCAGTTCTTGAACATTATACTTTTTTTCTGGATCGGTATCAAGTCTTGTGAGTAGGTTCTGTCCCAGGAAAAAGGATACATCTCCAGCAGCAATTCCCATACTGACTCCGAAATGGTGCACCTGATCGATTTCTCTTTCTTCTGCAAGCTCCCGGTACTGTTTCTGGAATGTTTCAAGACCTCTCCTGTAGTCATCCTTATCTATTATATCGTCATGCATCAAAATACCGGTGTGCAACATTTCAATAGCTGCAGCAGTTTTCAAACAGTCTTCACGGTTTTCCCCACTGTATAAATTATGTGTTTTCAGTACAAGGCTTCCTCTGACCATTTTACCTTCTTTTACCATTTTTTGAAGCCTTTCCCTGATATCTGTCCGCCATTCGCCTGAATCTCCCTCTTCTTCCCAGTTCTCCAGAAAATTGTCGAGCTGAGCTGAGATTTCACTCTTGTTACGGCCTAATTCTTTCAATATCCTGTCTTTGCCAGACGCCATGATTACTTCTGAACTTTCGCACTCTTTAGTTAATTTTCCTGAAGAAGGGAATTCTTTAAATGTAAACAGTACACCAATAATTTTTGAATCGGTGTAAGGTGTTGACTGAATGGCTCTGATGGAAGTTGAGAAACTTGAGAAAAATTTTGAGGATATAGAGGCACTGAAAGACGTTGACATTCAGGTAAACAAAGGAGAGATAGTGGGTGTACTGGGTCCTAACGGGGCAGGAAAATCATCACTGATGAAGATTCTGTCAGGGCAGCTTGCATACGACTCTGGTAAGGTCAGAGTGTTTGGCAGAGATCCTTCAGAAGAACCTGTAGAGGTGAAGAAACGGGTTGGCGCTCTCCCTGAAAGAGAGGATCCTCCGAGCTTCCTCACTGGCGATGAGTACATGGATTTCGTGGCTGATGTCAGGGAAGAAGATATAGATAAGGATAAATGGATTGACAGGCTGAACCTGGAGGGTAAACTAGATAAAGTTACACATGATCTCTCCAAAGGCGAGAGACAGAAACTTATGATTGTACAGGCTTTCTTCCACAACCCTGAACTGGTTTTCGTAGATGAACCACTGGTAAATCTAGATCCTGTGATACAGGAAAAAGTGAAAGATTTGTTCAAGGATACTCGAGAGGATGGAGGAACCGTCTTTCTCTGTACACATGTGGTCTCCTTGGCAGAGGAGTTATGTGACAGAGTTTTCTTCTTGAAAAATGGTGAAGTTGTAGAGGAGATCGAAAAGGTTGAAAACTTGAAAAAACGTTTTATTGAATCTCAAAAATGATTCTGAAAATGATCAAGGAGGAGTGGAGGAAAAACTCCAAGCTGTATAGAGGTAGAAGCTTTGCAGCCTTTCCTCTGCTTGTTCTATCCTTCTCTGCAGCTTGGAACTTTCTTGTAGTGAACTTCTCTACAATTAGCTACGAGATGATAGGAGACTCTCTGGTAGCACTTTCAGCGCTGATGGGTATTGCAGTAGGTTTAACTGGCTTTTCAAGCCGTGATGCATTCCAGAACGTGCTAGGTAGAACAAATTACCTTGTTTTTTCCTCTAAAACCCTGCCAGTATCAAAAAAACAGCTTTATCTGGACTACTTTGTCAAAGATACGTTCTTCTATCTCACTTTAATTATCCTACCCCTTTCACTGGGTTTCTTGATACCCACAGGTTTCGCTATCTGGCCGCGGTTTTTGGATTCAATAGCACTTTTCCTTTTTGGACTGGTGTTGAGCTCAGTTTTTGCTCTTAGTTCTATAGAACTTCCCTCACTGAAGATTCTAAGTTATCGTAACCTAAATTTTCTTGACCCGGTCTCACGTAAATCTGTTATTGATGTCTTCAGGTCCTCTGGAGGACTGTTCAAGATCTTCTTTTCGCTTGGCGTCCTCACTTTTTTTTACTGGGTCATGGTCTTGAATTTTCCACTAGCGGCCATCTTCCTAGAAAACCCTCTGCTCTCTTTCAGTGTAATAATAGGATTGCTGAATTTGTCAATCTACAACTGGCTAAACAGGTTTGACTCAATCGAAACTTACAGTTATCTACCTCTAGATGTCCTCTCCATAGCCTACTCTAAGGAAACATCTTATCTAGCACTTGCACTCCCTCTTTCCTATATTCTCGTCCTAGTTTCATACATAATCCATCCAGGAAACATATACCTCTCACTTCTCACAGTCACATCTACCACGATGTATGGAATGGCTGTCGCAGTCCGTGTACTTGGTTTGAGTCCTAATGAAAGACTTTTCCAGGCAGATATCTTTCTGAAATACCTTACCGGCGTCGGTTCACTTCTTGTGCCACTTCTCTACATGTCAGTTATCTACAACGTACAAATCTTCCTGTATTACTATGCATTGACCTGGTTCGGAATAATTAGCGCATTCTACATTATGGCACGTACAAAAAGTAAGTAGCAGCCATATAGAAACTAAAGTCTTATCAGACCATCTTCATCGCTGTAAAGTTCCTCTATCTTCTTCTCCATCTCCTCTCTGACCTCTTTCTCGCTCTCCTTCATTACTTCCAAGGCTTCAGGTGTGTAATCAACCTCTACCGTGAACGGCAGGATTTTTGATATCTTTGACATCTCAACCTCTTTAGAGTATTCAAGTTCATGCTCGTGCTGATCCAGCTCATCCATAAAACCGAACAGGTCATTGATAAACCTCTCAGCTTCCTGTTGGGTAAAAACCTCTGCGACACCTTCCCAGACATCATCTGCCTCTGAATTCTTGATCTCTAATATCGCTTCATGCAGTGATTCAAGTCTATCCATGATCTTCCTTTCAACTTCAGGACTCTCATTTTCCAGATTCTGGTAGAAAATATCGTGTTCAAGAAGATGCTCCTTCCTAGAATAAACATCTTCATTTTCCTCCACAGCTTCGAGAAGCCTTGAAAACTGTTTCTTCAGATCGCGCCTGTAAGACTCTATCTCAGGGCTTATTATCTCTTCGCTTACCGTGGAGCTTTCCGAAATCATTTTAGCAGCAGTTTCAGACGAGCTTCTTCTTTTCACTGCTTCTGAGATATCAAGTTTCTGCTTCACGCCGTCGGCAACATCATCCAGCAAGTCGTGAAACTCGTTCTCCAGTACTTCTCTTTCCACGTCGAAGGTTTGTTCCCAACTAATCTAAATCACAGGGCTTCGGCTTTCGTTGCCAGAAAACTTTAAAAACCAGAAAGTAATATATTGTAATATGATCGTAATACAAAGTAATACTATTGGTTCTGGGAGGCCGGAAAACCTAGAGGATCTGGAAGAGAATGACTGTGGCCGCGTCAAAAACTAGAGAGTTTTTTCAGTCGTCAGCGTATACCTTGGCTTCGCCTTCATGCCCAGTATCTTCTGGAGAATAGTCATAGGTACCGTCAGCCAGGTCTTCTCTCTCGTTCTGTTCCTTCCTGTACTCATGTTGCTTCCAGAGTTTCAGAGGACTGGTTATCCCCGGATCAACCTTATCCAGATAATCTTCTAACTCCACATCTGTTTCGTCTGCAGCACCGAAGTCATTCCTATAGGCCCCATATGCTGAGACTGCTGTTAAGACGGCCCCATAACCAAGTGCTGCAGTGTGCTCCGGGTTACTAAGGAACTCTTCTATCCATTCCATTCTAATTTCACAGGACAGCGTAGATTTAAATACTGTAGAGGTCTCTGAAACACAAGATAATTGAATTTTGCTGTTAATTGGTGACATGTGCCCCATTTCCATAATATCATTGAAGATGAGAGAGTACTGACCGCTGATTTCCTTCCCAACCGGATGGTTCACCGGGACTCCGAGAGACAGGAGATAGCGAACGCACTTAACCCAATACTGGAAGGCGGACAGCCCCGCACCACTCTTCTATACGGACCGCCGGGAACAGGAAAATCTACCATGGCTGAGTATGTTGTGGAGAAGTTACGGGAGCATGATTCCTCCGTGATCTATGGATCTGTCAACTGCTGGAAGAATCCCTCCCGTTTCAAGGTTTACTACGAACTCCTGCAGGACATGGGGCAGAGGATGATACACAGGACAGGAACGCCGACAGACGAGCTTGTTGAGATGTTCGAGGAAAAAGTTCGTTCACGTCCAGCCGTTGTTATACTTGACGAGGTAGACCAGATACAGGATGAGAAAATACTTTACGACATGGCGAGGTACACTAGAACCGGTCTGATCATGATAGCGAACCAGTCAAACGTTTTCTACGACGTCGATGAAAGGATCAGATCGTCACTGAGCTCACGGAAAAACATCCGCTTCCAGGCATACACTACAGAAGAACTACTGGACATACTCAAGGACAGGAAAAAATGGGGGTTAAAACCAGAGACGATATCAACTGCGCAGCTGAAGAAGATCGCAGCGCGCTCAAACGGAGATGCACGTATTGCCATAAACTCCCTGCGGATAGCAGCCGAGCAGGCAGAGGAACAGGACAGGGAGAAAATACTGGATGAAGACATAGACTCTGCCGTGCCGGAAGCGGTGAAGAACGACCACAGTGAGTCACTGGAAAAGCTTAACGACGATCAGAGAATCCTCTACGACATAATAAAACAGGAGGAAGATATCAAGCCTCGGGAACTCTACGACCGTTACCGTGAGGAAGCAGAGGAACCGAAAGTTGAGAGAACCTTGCGGAACTACCTGCGGAAGATGGAGAACTACCGGTTGATCGAATCAACAGGCAAAGGCACAGGTACGAAATACGAACTCCGGAAATAAATTTTTGCCATCTTTCTGTGGTGACGTATCTATTTATGACGTGAGCGGTCATGTATACACAGGGGGAGAATTGAGAACGGGGGAGATGTTTTTGAGTCTCCGGAAAATTTCTGGGAAAAATCCGGGAGCTCAAGTGTTCAGTAGTCTTCTCTTCCCATCTAGGCTTCAAAATCTGTTATCAAAAAGCAAACGGAGGGGGTATTGTGTATGATAGGTACAACTAGTTCAAGAGCTTTGATAAGTCCTGAGAATCAGGTCAGAGATTCCAGGGAAAGCCGATTACATCGGAGAGCAATTTTAAGACTTGCAATGGCTTACGACCAGGCCGGGTACGATGTGAAAGCCGGTCACGTTGATAGGTTCGACTACCCGTGTAAGTACAACTTCATGAAGCCTGACCTAGTAGCGGAAAGGGATGGCGACAAAATTATCGTCGAAGTGGAGACGGAAAGCACCGTTGGAACTGATAGGGACAGGAAACAGAGGAAAGTATTCAGTGAATGGGCAAAAGAAGGTGAAAACCGTGATTTCCGGCGAGAAACCGTTGTTACATCTATCGCGGAATTGCGGAACCGTCCGGACCGGTTTAAATAGGGAGCGGAGACCAATCAAAGATACTGGAAGGGTGGAAAAAGAAAAATGGGGTTGCAGCCAAGCGTGTGTCTAGAAAAATTCTCAAGTCCCAGAGGAAACTAAGAGTTATGAGGCTTGACTGCACTGAGGAGGGTTTTCACCCGGTCCAGAAACAAACAGGTGGTCAAAAATGTCCGAAATCGATCAAATCAACTTGAAAAGCGGCGACTATATCCTTCCCGCCGACAGGCCTTCAAAGAGAAACAGCCTGAAGCGACTGAGGGATCTTGTTCCGCTCAGGAGTTAGAACTTCTAACAAGGGGAGGGGAAAGAAAAAATGCGTGAAGACAATCCGATCAGCAAGTTATTCGACGAGGTTTACGGGAACTCAGGCAACCGTAGAAAGGATAGAAGTGCTTCGGAACCGTAACCTTGATTTTTTGAAAATTCATCTAGAGACCTACTTTTGGAGCCAACTTCAGTAGTTTCGTTGAAAGTTTTCAAAACGGTTTACTGGAATATTGAGTGTGGCCGCTCATTAGCCTGACTTATTAACCTGAATCAGTATAATAGTTTGTATGGGCCGCTTTAAGTCTCTGTTTGTGGTATTCCTGTCAGTTGTCCCTTTTTCATCCGGTCAGATTACCGGTGGAGGTACTTCCTCTGTAACGGGTCTGATGACGGATCTGCTTGGCCTTGATTTCTCCGAGCCCTATGTAACCCTTGGCTTTGCGGCGACCTTTGGGTTGATGTGGGCCTCGGTCTACGTGATCTTCAAGGTAGGTGTGAAGAAGATTGACTCTGGCTACGGTGGCAGGCGTTCAAACCCGTTTGGCGACGCGCTCGGGCTTACAGGTGATTCAAGAAATCTGCTTGCCGTACTTACGCTTCTGATCACTCTATCGATGGTTGGAACCGGGGCCTTCACCGGACTTATCCAGGGCTGGCAGTCACTGGTTATTCTTGCGTTCAGCTTCATGCTTCTGGCCGGACTGGCTTTTGTACTGCTTGGGGGCTCCGGAGCCGTCGTTGGGGGAACGGCTTATGTGACAGGAAAGTCAGCGAAGGTGGCCTCTGAAGGTGTTCAGGAGCTCCAGGAACAGGTTGACAGGATCAGATCCGAGGAGGAGACACTGGATGATATAGAGGGCGATATCGAGGATGAGGAGGAAGACGCTGAGAGACGTGAACGCCGGGAAAGAGGATCCGGCTCGCGAGATGGCGATGATGGTTCCGGAAGCGGCAGAGGAGGATCAGGAGGAGACACGGGCAGAGGAGACGATTCCGGCACCGGAAGGGACCATGGTGAAACTGATTCTGAGGAGAGAACTGACGCCGAGATCGCCGACATAGTCAGGAAGCTTGAGAAAGCCATCGAGATACTCGAGGATATCGAGGGAAGACTTACTCGAGAACTTGCAGAGGAGTCTTCAAGGATAGACAGGCATCTCAGAGCCCTGGACAAGCTCAGGGAAGTCCTGGAGTCAGATGATCCTCCTCACCGTGACGTCAGGAAGCTTATCGAGGAACTGAGAAGTGCTGGTCTGGAGAGTTCATCCGGGAAGGAGGAGTTCGACCGGTTCATCGAAGAGACCGGTGACTTACCGGATATACTTGAAAGAGAGACCGAGCTGGAGTCCTACTCTGAAAGACTGAGGGAGCTTGAGTCAGATCTTTCAACACTTGTTGCAGAGCTTGAACTCCTGACTGAAATCAGAGATATACTTGAAAGACTTTACGAAGAGCTTGAAGTAGCAGACAGGGAAGAGGACGTCCTGGAGAAACTTGTAGACCAGCTCGAGCATCTCAGAGGGCACAGGATGGAAGAGCTTGAGGAGGAAGTAGGTAAAAGCAGGGATGAGATCAAGGAGCTGGAGAATAGATTTAACGAACTCAGGAAGTTCAACGAGAAGATAAAGGACCTGGTTGAGGTAAAGAAAGATGTAGAGGCCGATCATGGAGACCTGGCGGAACTGATTTCAAGGCTTGAGGAGATGGCAGAGCTTGTAGAGCAACTTCTCAGAGCCTCTGGCTCCGACTTCAGCACCTCAGAAGGTTTCTCCTTCTCTCCGGGAGCTGACAGCCCTGAAGGAAAGGACATAGAGGTTTCAGGGCTTGAAGAGGTTCTTGTAGTTGACTGCAGCCTTGAACCGGGCAGCCATACTTCCGGGAAGCCTTTCGAGTTCTACTCCAGGTTCAGGCCTCTTGTAGGCGAGTTCACTCCTGTCATGCAGGGTTTCATCGCGGATCAGGAGCTTTACGAGTCAGAAAATATCGAAGAAGGTATGGGAAAGGTTTTCCAGAGGTTGAATCAGGAGATCAGCTCCAGGGCGACAGGTTCAGCCAGCGGACGCATATCGCTTACATCCCAGCTTTCAGGCCCTTCCTTCAGGTCTCATCTTGTCAACACTGTTTACATGGGTTTTCTGGTGCAGAACTTCTGGCTGTGGTACAGGTGGCATATAGCGGATGGATCAGACACGCCCCGTATCGCGGCGAAAGCCGTTATCACGGAGTACTGTGAGAAGGTATCGGCAACACTGGTGTCTTACCGTACAGGTTCTGGTGATGTGCCTGCTGTACTGGTGAGTAGCCCTGGTTCTGACTTACTGCTGAGTCCTGTGACAGGAGACAGGATAGATGACTGGAGCTCTGAAGACCTCGGTGAGATGCTTTACAGGGTTGAAGACTGATTGAAATCGGCTAGATCTCCGGGAAAATCTGTTTTCAGGCTTTGAGGAACTGCTTCCAGTTAGATATAAAACGTTTAACACCCTTTTACCATAACTAGGTGACTACACAATGGGAGATGAAGAGGTTGAGCAAAGCCTCGAAGAAGAGTTTTCCGACGCCTTCGATAGGGCTCGAGAGGAAGATGAAGAACAGAATACTGTACATCCTGCACAGCTCCGTGGTGGAGCAAAGGGTGGTGCAACTGTAAGAGATGAAGAAGATCTTTCTCGAGAAGCACAGGAGGCCGAGGGAGTATACGGTCAAAACCTGAAGAAACAGCATTCCCGCGCTGAATGGTGGGAAGATCTGGAGGACCAGCTGAGCGATACAGCCGGCCGAGAGAATCTGCCGGTGGTAAGCTTCCTGGCTGACGCACAGGCTACGGGAAAGGCATCGGTAGACAATGACTGGACTGTCGACTCCGCAGAGTACCTGACAGATGAAGAAGGAGAGGTACTGGAGTTCGCAGAGGAAGGTCAGGACCTGATGAACTACTTCCAGACAGTCTCTGGAGATATTGACAGCCTATCCGAGGAAGTTTCTCTATTCACAGGACTGATGGGAGAAGTCAAAGACGACCAGGAACAGTACGAGCAAGAAGTTGAAGAAGAGCTCCAGGAGCTTGAAGAAGAGAAAGAAGAGAGAATTGAAGAAGCAAGAAATGAATACGAGGAAGAACTTGAAGAAGCTGAAGAAGCCAAGAGCGACGAAGTCTCAAACCTGAAGAGTCAGGTCTCAAACCAGTCGCCTTCCGACTTCGAGGACTCAAGCTACGAGGACTCGACGGACGCATGGAAGAGCGAATGGAGTGACATCCAGGGAGACTTCAAGGAGACAGAGGAAGAACTTGAAGAGGAAAGAGACGAGAAGATCGAGGAAGCAAGAAGCGAGTATGAGGAAGCAAGAGAGGAACTTGAAGAGGAAAGAGAGGAAAAACTTGCAGACTTCAAGGAACAGAGAAGAGAGCTTCGTGAACAGAAGCAGGTAGCAGTTGAGGACCGAGCTGACAGACTTGACGAGCTTGAAGGTGTTCACGTCGAATTCTCCAACGATGTCGTTGAGTACGTCGAGGAACAGGCTGAGGCGATCAAGGATATCGCTATCACACTTGGAAGTCTTGAGAACATGAATTCCGAGTACAGCGAGCACTCTGTCGCCGCTGACGACGATCTGCGTGGAAGCCTTGATCAAGATCAGCAGGCTGTCGCAGGAGAGATCGCTGAAGCAGCAAACTCCATGGCCCGCAGAGCACTTGAAAGGATCGACTACCTCGAGGAAGCGGTTACCGACTACGCACAGGCAACCGACGCGATTACAGACATGCTCGACGAGCAGGACGCAAGAGTCAGCACAAGACTCGATGAAGTTACAGGCCTCTACGACGATCTCGGGATTGAGGTCGAAGGCGAGGACGAGTACGGCGTCGAAGCCCTGCGTGAAAGAGTCAGAGACCACGTTGAAGGTGCAACCGATCAGGACTACGATGCACTCGACGAGTTCAGGCAGGAGATCGAGTCAATGGCAAGGGCTCCGTAGAGGAGTTCCTGTCACCACATTTCCCTTTCTTTTTTCCCAAGATGACTTCTGATTACTTAAACTCTTTTAACGGAGGAAACTAAATTTTCAGGCATGGATCGAAGGCTGTTCCTTATATCAGTATTTCTTTCATACACGGCCTCTGCTTCAGCCCAGATAACTAGTGGGGGTTATGGAGGAACCAATTCTGTTACAGGGATGATCTCTCATCTACTGGGTATCGATATCTACCAACCGTATAATATCCTCGGTATAACAGCCACTGTAGGCGTCCTCTGGGTCGCGACCTACGTCATATTCAAGGTCGGAATCAAGAAGATAGACGAAGGACTGGAAAACGACGGACGTAGGAGCAGCGGCATTGCTGGAGCACTGGGAGTCGACGACGAAGAATCGAGTAACCTGCTAGCCGTACTCACACTACTGATCGTACTGACGATGATCGGTACAGGAGCATTCATGGGCATAATCCGTGGATGGCAGTCACTTATCATACTTGCATTCACCTTTGCACTCCTCGCAGGACTGATCTTTGTCCTGGTAGGCGGAACAGGAGGAGTAATCGGAGGAACAGCCTACGTCACAGGTAAATCAGCACAGGTCACCGCAAAAGGAGTTAACGAGCTGCAGGAAGCCGTGGATGAAATAGGCACCCGTGAAGAACGTGTAGAGGCAGAGGAGGAGACAGAGGAAGACGATATAGACCATGGAGACGAGGATGAAGCTGATGAAGAAGCAGAAATTACAGCCGAGGAACTTGAACAGATCGTGGAGATGATAGACGACGTAGAGGATGAATTAAACGATCTGATAGACGAGCTGGAAGATGAGCTCGAAGAAGATCTTGAAAACGTGAGAAGACTTGTAGACCTTCTGGGAGATGAAGATGAGTGAAGCAGCGCGTTACACAGAGATCGTACATGAAGCAACCTCGAATGAGGAAACTGCCGAGGCACTCACATCCTTTGATACAGGAAAAGACGATCTGAAATCCTTCACAGAGTCAGGCGAAATACTGCTGACTGAATCACAGAGAGATTTTCTGGAGGGCTACCTAGATAACCTTGAATCGCTGCAGCCATGGACGGAGAAGATCAGAGCAGAGGAAGAGTCCGGAGCCAAGCAGGAAACCGTGAGAGAGATCAACCAGATCCTGAACAGACTTGAAAACGATATACAGCGTGCCGTAGACGAGGACCGGACTCTGGAGCAGATCGCAGCTACGCTACGCGACGGCAGATTAACAGAGGAAGCAGAGAAGATAATGGCAGGACTCGAGAGACCTGAAGCCAGGTTACAGAGACTGGCCGAGAAAAAAAGCCAGACCGAGGAGATGCTTCAGAAGTTTGAATCCGTGAGGGAACGGATCGGTGGAGACCACAGCATGGACTCAGCACTGAAGCACAGGAAAGCCGCGGTAGAGGCGGTACTTGAAAATTCAGAAACTGGCAGGGTTAGGGAAGACGGCCCAGTGAAAATACATATGACTGAAGAACTGATAGAGGAACTAGTAGATGCTGCAGAGAACTATGTCGAAGAAATATCGGGAATACTGATTTGCCGCAGAAGAGGTAGAGACTGGACCGTGCTTAAAGTTCTGAGAACTGGAGTTGGTACCGAAGGTTCTGTTTCACCTGACACTGCGAGGTTATCTGCCGCAAACGAACTGACAGAAAAATACTCAAAATACAGTCTCGTAGAGTTCCACACCCATTCAGCAGGCACAATAGCTAGACATGGAGAAGAATTTGCAGATGGCTGGTCTAAACAAGACATTGAAAATTTCAAAGACCAGGAGAAAGGATACGTGGGGATGCTAGTTACGCCAAAAAAGATTCTGACTAGAAGTAAAGGCGATTTTGAAGTTGAGACAAACAGGATAAAGAAAGGTAAAAGAGTAAATGAATGGAATAATGATCTGAAAGAAGAGTTTTCTGATATCAAATCCGGTCATAGCTTTTCAAAACTCCCAGAACTTACTCCTTTTAGTAAAAAGTAGAAATGAAAGATTACGACAACGCGGTCATGGCCCTGGCTTCAGGGATAGAGTCCACGCAAAGGAAGCTGAACAGGGATGAAAAGGTTTCGATAGCGGAGGAATTCCTGAAAAATGGGCCGGAGAACCACAGCAACTGGAACAACCTGGAGGTGAACCTGTCACAGGAAAGCATGGGAAACCTGCAGGAGTATCATGGAAATCTTCAGCAGGCCTACAGCGAGGAGATCGGGAAGGAGATCAAGCAAACCATGGAAAAAGTGGAGAAAGCCACTGATCTGAGGGAGAGACTTCACAGTGAATTGAATACTGCTCTCAACGAAACAAAAGAGCTTGAGGAGATAGCAAAGCGGTTGCAGGACCGTGGTATAGGAAATGTAGCTGGTAAAGAAGAGAGACAGGTCCGGGAACTGGGCAAGAACCTGGAGAAACTGGATTCGAAAGGTGGAGACCTGGAAAAACTTGAGAACAGACTTGAATCTCTCCTGAACAGGCACAGCCTGGGTAAGGAGGATCTACATGACGAACTGGGGAGGAGAGCCGAAGCAGTAGAGAAAATCCTGGACAGCGCCGCTTCAACCGGTGGAGACGGACAGAAGGACTTGGACCAGATCGCGAACAGGATAATCCAGAAGGAATCAAAACTGCAGGAAGCTGAGAACCGAGGACTGCAGCAGCTTGAAGACGATATCAAAACCCTTTCAAGTATAGTGGAACTCGAGGAACAGGAAATAACTGCTTTGAGACAGGTGGAAAAATATCTCCAGAACGGAAACTTCAGCCAGGTCTCCAGCACACTGGATAGTCTGATTCAGAGAAGAGAAAACTTTGGAGATCAGTCCAGAGCCGTGCAGCAGATAAAGCAGGATCTGCAGGAGGAAAAGAAGATCATAATTGCACTTCAGGAATTCTTCAACTCCATCAAACAACTTGAGAAAAAGGGGATTTCACGTGACAGACTCTACCAGAAGATGGAGAGCCAGGGAAGCTTTTCATCGGCACAGGAAGCCAGGGACTTCTTCACAGGACTGGAATCAGAATTTGAAGGCATAGAGGAAGATATTGCAAGAGTGAAGAAACTTGAACAGAAGGAGAGAAAACTGGAGAACCTGGAACACGAGAAACTGAAGGAAATCGATGACGAGGATGCCCAGCTCAGGCAGAGCGCCACAGGTCAGCAGAGAAGAGACCTGGAAGAGGTTCACGAGAAACTGAAGAAGCTGGGATTCAACCTTGAAAACGAGATAGATGATGACTCTGGGAACAGTAACTCAGGAACTTCATCCTCTGATAGAAAAGGACCTTACGGAGGGAAATATGGCAGGCCCTCTAGCTCAGAGCCTTGGATAATCTCAATGTCTGATGTAGAAAGCAACTACGGATACATGAAAGAAGCACTAGCTCTCTTGGAGAAGCATGGCTGGGATTCCATCGCGAAAGATACAGGTAGTGCTCTTGAATGGACTGGCGGGGATAAGTACAGGTTTATCCTTAACGGAGATCTCCTTGACAGAGGCGATCAGCCAGAAAAAGTGTGGAACAGCCTGTTCAACCTTGTGAGCACCTCTAATTTCGATCATCAGGTCGAGATGACGATGGGGAATCATGATGTGGCGTTACTTGTTCCTGGGAGTGCTGTTGCCCTGACTGATAGACCGCACTCCACCTGCGTCGGCGAAGGGCTAGAGAAGTTCTACTCTCTCGGCCAAATCGAATTCATGTTGCCTGGAAAAGAGCTTAACACAGATCTCTCAAATCTCAGCAGCGATGAAGTAGAGCAACTTCGAAGAGAACATTACAAAGCATACGACAACCTTGATTTCTCCGAAAAATACAAAGTACATAACAACTACAAACCCAGGAGAAAGGAAGAGTTCGCCAATCTTATCCAGAACGGGAACGTGAAAATGATAGCGGAAGGGTACGAATACTATTACGTTCATGGAGGATCTGTAAATAATCCTGGAGCAAGTAAGGGAGGTGAAACCTACCAGGAGTACTTCAACAGAATGCTGATCGAGAAGGTCGCTGAACCTATCCTTGATGACATAGCCAACGGTACTAGAGCAAATGAGATGCAGATCCGAAGAGATATTCACAGTGAAAACGGCTCATTCGGACCAATGTTTGGTTCCGGAAGAAGTGACGGAGGGCTGATCTGGCGGAACTGGGAGAACATACCTGAAAGCGCCGGGAAACAGGTAACCGGGCATACAGGAGGAGACTACCCTCGAACCATGAACAGTGGTCAACTGATCAACGAAAACACGCACACGTCCGGGGGTGGAGGAAATCCCTCTATAGTCATTGAGACTCCTGAAGGAGTCTTTGCCTTAAGCAGTGAGGAAGATAAACCTATAGATCTGGTTGGGTACTGAGACCTTATTTAAGAGTCAATGGCGTTTAGTATCTCAGAGGTAGATAAAGAATGGGACAAAGATTTGAGGAAGCTGAGAAGAGGACTTTTGAAAACGTTTACATCTGCAGAAAATGCAACGCAAAGAACAAGACCGACAATCCAGAAAACACGAGCTGCAGGAAATGCGGTTACAGCGACCTCAGAAAGAAGAACGCACAGTTCGCAGGATGAAAAACTCTGCACCAGGCAACTGGACAAACTGAATTACCACAGCACCAGTCTCCAAAGTATTATCCATTTTAATAGTTGTTATAAACAAAAGCCCACTCTACTTCCTTCTCGGAACAGTAACATCAAACTTCATGCTCTGAAGACAGGGCCTACCCGTATTAAAAATTACACCACACAAAACCAAATACGCACTAGTACGCCCCGTTGGCTCAGCGGTAGAGCGCGTCCTTGGTAGAAGTGGTTACGCTCGATTCATACGCAATAAGCCATTACTTGGCTTTCAGAGAGCGGAATTACTTAACAAACAGGACGAGGTCCCGGGTTCAAATCTCGGACGGGGCTACCCAATCAGTTTTGTTCCTCCAGCTTTGGTAATAAAACTCTATTTCCACAACCCTCTAAATTTGAACCCATAGTTCTGTGACATTATCTCAGAAATAATTTCCCGAGCTTTCATTCCTAACCACTCTTCCTTCGATAGAGGATTCTCATCAAACTCCTCCGGTATCGCAGATTGTGGCAATATTGTGACTTCATCTGATTGTAAATCCGCCTTGATATTTACTTTCCTTTCTAGTTCGTCTTGATTGCGTTCTAGAAGATAAGCTTTTCCGAAGCTGCCTGTATCATCATAGACATAGTAAACTATCCTCTCCGTTTCTAAATCAAGTTCTTCTTCTAAAGAATCTACTACTTTCAAAATCTCTTGGTCAAGAATACTTCGATCAAATGATTCACAAAATATATAGGCGTAGTTTCCATCGCAGTAGTTGTGTTCAGAACCTTTTCTCCTTTCATCTATCATCTTATCATCAAAACTGGAAGTTCTTAATTCAGATAGAACTCTCTCAATCTCATCGGATGTGAAATCTTTTCCTGAAAACTCAAACTCTAGCTTTGAATAACTGGACATTATACACGATTATGATATCACGAAATTTTAAATATGCCTCCAGAATGTAATTAAATCGAAATCAATCCCTGAAAATGTATAAGATACTGAGGATCAATTAAACCAGATAGGAAAGCTGGTCATGAATTCCACCAACTATAGCCTAGTTCATAGGCCATCAAAGACAATTATTAAATCATCTGAAGAACACTTAGTCTAACTATATTTTGCCTTTCCTTAAGGGCTCTTAGCGTTCTAATAACAGTAAATTTAAGCGAATCGATTTTAGGAGAATACGCCCTGAAGGGCGCCCAAAGGTTCCAGAAAAAGAGGGCGAAATTTTCCTCAAGCCACTACCCAGATCAAAATATATGTGAAATGTTCCAGAGATCCTATCAAATACCAAGCTCCGCTTCTGCCTTTTCATAGGCTTCCTCAAAGTTGTCCGGCCATTCAGTAGGATCTATTATGAAGACTTCATGTACGCTGCCGCCGAAATCCTCCAGTTTCTTTTCTCTATCCGCCGGGCTGCAGTTTGATTCTACTTCAATAACTGTATCAGTGCTGGCATCGTATATGTCAGCTTCTCTGCCGTTAGAGAACTCTACCTCGGTCAGAAATATATGGCCAGCATCGTGTAAAGCCTTGCAGATCATAGATTTTATGAAACCATGTTTTACTCCGCCTTTAAACTTTACAGAGTTTATTTTCCCCTTCTTGAACTCGAAGTCCTTCTGGTTCATTCTGAACATGCATTTTCTGTAGTCAGTTGTAGTTTCAGTGAAAGTTTCGACTTCAGAGTATATTCTTCTTCCCACGGTTAGTTTTTGAGGTTTGAAAGAGTTAAATGATTTGGTTAAAACTTTCTAAGCTTTTTGAAACTGTTTTAAACAGGTTTCAGGGTTACCTTTAACTCAGTTAAAGCGCAGGTGATGTGGAGTTTTTTATCGTAAAGGTTCCAATTTTACTTCTGTGATGAAGCAGAAGTTCAGAGAAGCCGATCTCAAGGAGTCAATGGTGCAGCTCAAGGATTTGGAGGAGCGGAAGTACAACCATTTCGTGGACAATTTTTACATTTTAAGGTCAGCACTGCGTTATTACGCTGTAAAGAAAGGAAATTCCTTTACGTCGTCAAAGATGTCCGAAGATTTTCCTTTGGCAGTGACAGTTGCTGGCTCCTGCCTCAATATTCTCACGGAGCTTGAAGTAGTTGAGCCACGCACCAGGTCAAGTTCTCCAGACCGTTACACACCTGAAAAAGTTGAAATGGAGAAAATGAGGGAAATAGGTAATGTTCTAAGAGAAAACCACGAAATAAAACCCTTCAACAGCCGTGGATAAAATATAATGAGTATCAGGGAGAAGATAGAAGGTTTACTGAAGAAGGAAAAAGAGGAACTGAAGATAGAACTAAGTGACGTACCCGAAATATTTCGGGGAAGGAAAGAATACGAAATCAACAAGGCTCTTGATAAAGAAGAAGAACTGAAGGCTCTATCTGAGGAGATAATTACTCAGCTTGAGGATTCACTGGATGAGATAAAGGATTTCAAGGATGATGAAGATCTTCAGGTCGTTGAAGACGTGGCACAGAGCTTCTACAACAGGAGAAAAAATCTTATCGAAGATCTGAAGCTTTCTGAGAACCTTGAAGAACATGTAAATGACTTCAAGAGTTTTGTAGAATATTTCAATGATGTTTCGCGGAAAGAAGGTGTTGTGATGAAGAGGATTGAGAAGCAGTCGGGAGAGCTGCAGTCCTCGATACAGGAAATGATAGATCATTCTGAGGAACTTGAGGAGTTCCTTGAAAACGGTTACAGGCCTGTAACCAAGATGCAGGAGACAGAACACACGACAAGTGAAATCCAGGAACTCCAGGAAGAGATAGAAGACACGAAAAAGGAGATCAAAGAACTAAAGAAGTCAGACAGGGAAAACGAACTCGAGTCCAGAAAACAGGAACTGGCAGATCTAAGGGAAAGCCAGGAGATGAAAGAGAAAAAAGAACTTGAAAACAGGAAAGAGGAGTTGAAAGATTCTAAAGATGAAAAAATCTCTTCCATAAACAAAGACATCTCAAAGATCGAAAGAGGACTTAAGAAAGCAATTTACGAGGTCAGAAACAATGATACAGACTTTTCGGGCGATTTGAAAGGTCTGGAAGGTTTGATGGAGCATGAGTTCCAGAAAAACATCGATGCCGTAGATGACCTAGAGGAGATCGAACAGATAATAGAGAAAAATTCTCTGCTGGGCGACAGGCAGATGCAGAAATTCAGAGAAGGCGCCGAAAATCTTTCAGATCTTGAAGAACAGTTGAAACAGGTCTCAGAGATTGAAGACGAAATTAAAGAAGTTGAAGAAGAGCTTGAAGAGCTTGATGTCACAACGGAAAAAGAAGATCTTGAGAAAAGTATCAGGAGTATTGAATCCGAGATAGAGCAAAACGAGGAGAGAGTATCCGAGCTGGAGGACAGACTTGAAGAGTTACGTGAAAGACTTGATGACCGAGTTTCAAGCTTTGAAGACAGCTTAAGCCGAGAACTGGACGCTGATGTAACAATCAGTCCCTGAAGGGCTATTTTTCGTACAGAAGCATAAGTGAGATATTCTGTCTTGGACCCTGTTCAAGCTCATGTATTTCTTCCAGCCTGAAGTTTCTTTTAGCGTGTCTCCTGATGCTTTCATTTACTGCATCCGCCAGTCCCTGTCCTGGGGGAGCAGATATCCAGTCTACCTGTTGGTCAACCAAGATTTTGCCACCTGTATAATAGATATTTTTCCAGAGTGAAAAATCTTCAGTCACTTACCGTATGCATGGATGCTCTGAAGGATTTTGTGGAAAAATACCGTGATCCCCTCACAGTGATCGGTATAGTAACTGTACTGGGTTCATGGCTTGTTATACCCCTTGCAGGATACTACATGTATGACATACCTGCACTTGACACTGCCTTCCTTCTGACAGTTTTCTGGACAGGTGTATGGAGTGTAAACGTTCTGCGGAAAAGATATCTCGAATTCTAAGGAAACTTTCTAACAGGCCACGCTTTCCTCTGATTCTACAGTACAGTTATACGTATCCAGAGATTTTTCCCGGTTCTCAAGCTCCAGTAAAACGGTTTTACCTGTTTCAGGGAAATCTATAGATGTTTCACAGTCATATAAGCTGGTGGGTGGCAGATCCTCTACAGGGCGGCACTCCGAGTCCTGTGGATCAGTGCTTACTGATAGATTTCCAGTACTGACTGTCTTTGTGCCTGTATTTCTTACCTGAAGTACTATTTCACCATCTGACTCGAATACTGCTGCTATGTCCATGCTGATGGCGTTCTGCTGCATTCTTTCCATAACCTGGTCCTGTGTCTCCTCGGCCTGTGACTGTATGTCACTTGGGGAGGGTCCGGAAGTGCATCCTGAAGCCAGGACAGCCGAGAATAATGCTGCAAGGAGTATCTTGGATCTGGACTGGTCCATAAGTGGTAATCCCTCTGACTGCATTTATATCCGTTTACTGGTTGATCTGGTTTTCAGCCTTTCTGATGTGTTCTCTGTACCTCTGTATGGCTGTTTCCACGGTTTCTGTTGAAGTCATGTCAACTCCTGCAACTTTCAGAGCCTCCACAGGATACTTCCTTGAACCTGTTGAGAGGAACTCTAGATAGTCCTCTGGTCCATCCTCCAGGATTTTCTCTACCAGTGTTTCTGCCGCGGAGATGCCGGTGGCGTACTGGTAGACATAGAAGTTGTAGTAGAAATGCGGTATACGCATCCACTCCCTCTGGATATGATCGTCAAGCTCCACAGGGCCGTGATATTTCTCCTTCAGTTCACCGTAGGCCTCAGTCAAGGAGTCAGATGTCAGTGCCTCTCCCTCCTCAACTTTCTCATGAACCTGCTGTTCAAAATCTGCGAACATCGTCTGTCTGAACAAGGTGTTTCTGAAATTCTCTAGATAATGGCTGAGTGCGTGCTTTCGCAGTTCTTCGCTCTCTGCGTTCTCCAGTAGATGTCTTGTGAGAAGCGCCTCATTTACCGTAGAGGCAACTTCAGCCACAAATATTCCATAGTTATAGTATGTGTAGGGTTGATTCTTTTTTGAGTAATAGGAGTGCATAGAGTGTCCTAGTTCATGTGCCAGAGTATACATCGATGAAACGTCGTCATGATAATTCATCAAGATGTAAGGCTGTGAATCATACGTGCTCGAAGAGTAAGCACCTGAACGTTTGCCTTTGTTCTCGTAGACGTCTACCCAGCCAGACTCAAGTCCTTCACGCATAGACTCCTGATAATCCTCACCCAGAGGAGCTACAGCCTCGATCACGTGCTCCTTGGCTTCTTCATAACCTATCTCCGGGCCTTCAGACTCTGCTATCGGCATGTAAACATCTTCCGGCCTCAACTCATCAACATCTAGGACCTCTCTTTTCAGCTCCAGATGTGAATGAAGTGCATCAAGACCCGACTCTACAGTATTCACCAGATTATCGTACACACTGACCGGAATATTTGATGAGAAAAGTGAGGTCTTTCTGGCGGATTCAAAGTCTCTGATATCCGACATCTTCACGTTCCTCCTGATATTCTTCTCAAAATTTGTGGCAACTGTATTCTTGACCGTGGAAAGTTCCGAGTAAAATTTTTTATGAACCCTGTTCCTGAACTCTCTGTCACTGTTCTTCAGGAGCTTGGTGAGGTTACTCTGGGTTATCTCCACCGACTCTCCTTCAGGTGTCTCTACCTCCGGGAACTGCATATCAGCATTCATCAAGGCTTTATAGGCTGTGTCCGGTGCATCTAGGACGTCTCCAAGGCCAGCAAGAACCTCTTCAACTTCCTGTGATCTGGTATGTGGTTTGAATCT
Source organism: Candidatus Nanohaloarchaea archaeon (assembly GCA_041640075.1). Classification (GTDB taxonomy): domain Archaea; phylum Nanohalarchaeota; class Nanosalinia; order Nanosalinales; family Nanosalinaceae; genus Nanosalina. The sequence goes on from JBEQAY010000003.1 coordinate 23,829, forward strand.
TAGAATATCGTCGAAGAAATGCCTGTACTCTTCAAGTTCCTCTCGTTCATCAATCAATTCATTTATCCTTTCTCTACCTGCCTGCTGTATCTCAGGATCTATGAAGCTCAATTCGGATGATAACCTGGAGGATAGACTGGTGGCTCTGGACTTCATGGCCTGGTAACGGTCTTCTCTGGTATCTTCATCGTATCTTTTGCTGGCATAAGAGCTGATGTCTGCCACACTCCTCTTCAGGTCTTCTCTAAGCTCCAGTAAATCCAGAAGTGTATCAGCGGATTCAGTGGCTCTTCCTCTGTAATCCTCGAGTTCCTTGATCTTCTCAGAGACTTTTTCAAACTCTTCCTCCCATTCCTCATCGTCCTCAAACAGGAGATCAAGATTCCATTTGTATTTCTCATCCAGTTTTTCTCTTTCCTTTACCATGTACAGTTCTCAACCTGTAGAAGATAAAAAACTTTCAGAATCAGTCAGAAGGTTTCGTGACCGAAACCCGTTACAGGCGAAGATTGTAATAGATTGTGGCCGAACTGTTTCGTGGTGATAATTTTTCTATGACTGAAATACCGAAACTAGGACTCGGAACCTGGCAGAACACAGACCCTGAAAAATGTACTAACGCAGTAAAAACAGCTCTCGAAATGGGCTACGAACATATCGACACGGCACAGGCCTACGGCAACGAGGAAGAAGTCGGAGAAGGACTCAAAAAAGCAGACGTCGACCGCGAAGACTACTTCCTGGCTTCAAAGGTCTGGATCGACCAGCTAGCTCCTGAAAATGTGAAGGAATCAACCAGAGAATCCGTGGAGAAACTTGGAGTCGACTACGTCGACCTGATGTACATCCACTGGCCGGCCGGAGACTACAGCCCTCAGGAAACTCTGAAGGCGTTCAAGGAACTGATCCACTCAGGTGAGATCAAAAACATCGGAATCAGCAACTTTGAACCGGAGCAGGTCGATAAAGCCATGGAGATCGCGCCGAAGCATATCGTCGCGAACCAGGTGGAGATGCATCCACTGCTTCAGCAGGAAGAGCTACTGGAGAAGTGCAGGGAACACGATATCACTCTTGTAGCATACAGTCCTCTAGCACGTGGAGAGGTTTTCAACGTTCCTGAGCTGCAGGAAATCGCGGATAAACACGGCGTAAGTGAGGCACAGGTCAGCCTGGCATGGCTGATGCAGAAAGACGGCGTGGTAGCTATTCCTAAGGCAACAGGAGAAGACCATATCCGGGACAACTACAAGGCACTGCATCTTGAGCTTGATGAGGAAGATGTCGAGAAGATCGATTCGATCGACAGGGAAGAAAGACAGGTCGATCCCGACTTCGCACCCTGGTAAAACTCTTCCCGAAAAATTTTCTTTCACCTTTCCTTTTCTGGCTTCTTTCTGAAATCTTTCGAAGGATTATTAGTTCTGCAGTTCAACTTCCTGTGATGTGAAGGCAGGAATTTTCGACATAGATGGGACACTTGTACGTGAAGAGAACGGTGTAGAGGAGGTAGTGAAGTCTCTCAGAAGTCTCGCAACCATGACCTACCATGCAGAGGATTTCAAAGCAGTTGTGCTTACAGCGAGATCAGATGAAGTGAGAACGGAAACGGAAGAAATGCTGGAGGAGAACGAAGTTCTATACGACGAACTCCATATGAGAGATAGCAGCGACATGAATAAACCGGATTACCTATTCAAGAAGCAGAAAATTGATGAATTACGTGAAGACGGTGTAGAGATAGATTTTGCGGTAGAGGACAGAGGTAAAGTAGCCAGGATGTTCGAAGAGGAAGATATCACATGTCTCAAGATGCCGGAAACTCATAGAATCCGTCACAGTTTCTTCGATGGATTGAGAAAGCTTTATCCACTTGCACCAAGGTTCCTCAAAAATCTATACCTGCGGCGATACCGCAAGAACTTCAAATAAGGATTTAATCCAGTTTCTCTATCTTCTCCATGTTCAACCAGTGTTTTTCGTCCGGTCCGATGTTGTAGCGGTAGTGGAGAAGGTATACACCGGAGGGATAGTCAAGTATCTGCTTCGATGATCTTATGGTTCCGTCACGTGTCAGGTTTGACAGCTGCATGTCTGCGTTTCCATCTGCCTGTAGATCCAGGTAGAAACTTGTGCTGCTGCCCTGCTCCATCGATATCTCAAGTGTTTCATTGAAGAAATCTATATTCATGGAGTCATGGCTGCTATTCAGTTCCTGGTTGATCTGTACCGTTGGGTTCTGCGAGACGCTCTCTCCACCTATCAATGCGTATGTTCCTGCTGCCGAGATAACCGTGACCACTATAAATAAAGCTAGATCCACAGGGTTGATTTTTTCCCTTGCTCCCTTGTAGAGATCTCTAGAATCAGTCATCGGTTCCCCACGGCCAGTAATCCTTCTCCAGTTTTAAATCAGCTATAGTTTCCATGATTTCGTTCTCGGTCTCGTCGTCGAACCAACCTTTCAGGTTGTCCCTCATTTCCTCGTAACCATCGGACTCATAGGCTATTTCTTCCTCTTCATCCAGAAAAACAAGGTTGTAACCGGTCAAAAATACTTTACGGCCGTCGTAATCTTCTTCAAGTATATATCCTGCCTTAGAAAGGTTTTCCAGGCTGTAGTTCTCTCTTCCTGTGATGGTTTCCTGCTTATAGAGTTCCCCGTAGAGCATTACCTCCTTTGGGTCGCTGCTGAGGTCGTTCCAGACCTGTTCAGTTAGCTCTGTTTCAGAGACTTCAAGCTCTCGTTCCTCTGTTTCAAGAACATATTCCTGTCCTGATTTCTTGAGCTGTCCTTGATGCCAGCTCTGTCCATAGTTTTCTTTTTCTGCTTCCATGTTTGAACAGATAGATGTAAAAAATTTTATCGATGGAGATCGAGGAACGAGTTGATTTTTGAATCTTGTACTGCGTGAGTGTTTACATGGATCTTGAGAAGTTTATACCGGATAACTACGGACAGCTTGAAAACTCGGACCTTGCGCTTTCAGAGGGACGTATCGCCCGTTTGCTGCGGGAGAGGATGGATGAAGACCAGACACTGGATGGAGACGTGCCTCACGTCATTAACACTGTGCTTTCAGGTCTCCTGGATGAGATAATCGACGGTACACTTGATGAAGCAGATATGATGGCAAAAGTCAAGGAGTCACATCTGCGAGTTGCGTTGAGGAATGTCGAGATACAGGAAGAGTACAATGCCCGTACTCAGGCGTTTATCGAGGAGTTACGAAGTATATCCGATGAGATGGAGAAGACAGCGGATAGGCTTGAAGACAACTAAAGAATTATAACCTATCCTTTACCTCTTCTTTTTATGGACGAGATGAATCGCCTGGAACTGGCGTCTTACGTGGTCGTTGTTGCAGGTGCGCTTAACTGGATTTTCACCGGTATGGGCATGCTTTCAAACAGTTCCCGGACAGTTTACAACCCGGTTTACCAGCTAGCAAACGCTGTAAGAGTGCCGGAGATCGAAGCGGTATTTTACCTGATCGTTGGTTTCGCGGCTCTTTACCAGATCTACTTCGGCTACAGGCTTTACCAGTAAAAATTCCTTATTCATCCATTTTTTCTTCCAGGTCACTTTCCAGATCCATTACTTCCTCCATCTGTTCCTCCATCTTACCTACCTGGGAGTACATAGTGTACTGGATGTATAGAAGTGTCAGACCCACTCCTGCGATCAATCCTATCAGGAAAGCTGCAAGTGTGAATAGCAGGTTCATGTACATCTTTCTGGTGACGGTTTTATTTTAAACCAGACGACCTCTAGGTAACGGGAACCGATAAAACCCTGCGGAGACAAAATGTTTGACAGGTGTTTAAATTATGACAGAATACAGTCTTGCAGAACTCCCGTATGAATACAGCGCTCTTGAACCCTCTATCTCCGAACAGGTGCTTGAATGGCATCACGACACCCATCACCAGGGATACGTGAACGGTGTCAATACAGCAGAGGAAGATTTGGAGGAACAGCGTGAGAACGGAGATTTTTCCGGTACAGGTAGCATACTGAACAGTTTCACCCATAACTTCTGTGGACATGTACTGCACGAGCTTTTCTGGAACAACATGTCTCCGAACGGCGGTGGAAAACCTTCCGGCGACCTGATGGATAAGATCGAGGAAGACTTCGGAAGCTTCGAGGCCTGGAAACAGGAGTTCAAGGCAGCCGCCAAGAGCGCTTCCGGATGGGCCTTACTGGTTTACATCCCACGTGAAGACGAGCTGCACAACGTTGCAGTCGACAAGCACGACGACGGCGCGGTCTGGGGAGCACACCCGGTACTTGCCCTAGACGTGTGGGAACATTCCTACTACCACGACTACGGACCAAAGCGTGGAGACTTCATCGACAGCTTCTTCGACGTAGTTAACTGGGAAAACGTCGAGGAAAACTACACAGAGATCTCCGAAACGTTCAACTAAAAAATTCTTTACAGGAAGCCTGATTTAGGCCTCTTTCTCTTTTCTACTTCTTTTTCTAAATTTTTCTCTACTCATACCTGAGTGCTTCCGCGGGCTCCAGTTCAGAAGCTCTCTTCGCCGGCAGAACACCAGAGAACATACCCAGCAGAAGTGCGAACCCTAGCGACCCCAGTACAAGTACAGGAGAGACATAAGGTGAAACCGGTAGCTGTGCGAATTGAGTGGCAGCCATCGCCCCCGCATAAGCCATCCCAAGCCCGAAAACCAAGCCAAGGAGACCTCCTATCAGGCCTATTACACCTGACTCTATCAGGAATATTGCCATGATCTGTCTCTTCTGAGCTCCTATAGCTTTCATCACTCCGATTTCACGGGTTCTCTCAGTTACTGACGTGTACATCGTATTCATTATACCAACAGCACCCACCAGCAGGGAGATAGATGCTATACCAATCACTACACCCCTGACAACCCCTAATATACTCTGGAAGGATTCAATCAGATCTTCCTGTGTTGAAACGGTAAAGTCTTCTTCTCCTTCGTTTACGCCTCTGGAGTTTCTAAGTGAATCCTCAACATTCTCCTTGACATCTGAAGGTTCAAAACCAGGCTGCATACTGGCGAATAGCCAGTCATAGGTATCACTATCTGCCTCCAGGACTTCTCTGGCTCTTGAAATCGGCAGAACCACAGAACCGTCAATCGAAGGATCTCCTGTAGGCTTCATTATACCCACCACTCTGAAATCAAGCTCACCTACCTGTATCTGACTTCTAAGACCGGGTTGATCTTCAAAAGTGGATTCTGCTATACTACTTCCTATAACAACATTTGATCTATCCATCTCTCTTATCTCACGGCCTTCATCAATCTCCATCGCCCAGCTGGACTCCACTATGTCCTTGGCTTCACCCGTCGGCATACCCAGCATGACCGCGTAGGAGGACTCGTCCTTGAACGAGATCCTGGACGTCCGGAACAGCGCCCCTCCAACCTCATCTACACCTCTTGAACCCTGTACAGCAGCTAAGTCCTGATCGTCAAATTTTTCACCTGCACCCGTGCTCTGTGCGCTCTGACCAGGATTTATGAACAGCTTGTCACTTCCTATACTCTGAAACTCTCTTTCAACAGAATCCTGCAACCCCTGACTCAGAGAAACCAGTGCCACAACTGCAGCTATACCTATAAAAACTCCTACGATAGTTAACCAGCTTCTTTTACCACGATACTTTATATTCCTGAGGCTCAGCTTCACAAACTCCTCTATCATCAGTAACTCAACGCCTCCGCAGGTTCAAGGTTCGCAGCTTTTCTTGCAGGGAAAACCCCAGAGAACATGCCTACTACAAAAGCAAAAACAACAGCTCCGATTAACAACATCGGACTCATAGAAGCGGAAAACTCCAAGTTCATAGCAGAGGAAACTGCTCCTGCTGCAAGCTTACTGACACCTACACCAAGCAGAGCGCCGAGCAGGCCGCCGACAGCTCCTATTATACCTGATTCAATCATAAACAAAAGCATTATCTGGTTTTTAGTAGCCCCTATAGCCTTCATCACTCCAATTTCACGAGTTCTCTGAGTCACTGACGTATACATGGTATTCATTATACCAACAGCGCCTACAAGCAGAGAGATACCTCCAATACCGAGTAGAACCCCTCTTATTATGGCTAGCTGGTTGTTGAAAGATCTTATTATATCAGCAGCAGTATTAGTCGAGAAATCTTCCTCACCTTCCTCCACACCACGGGTATTTCTTAGGTTTCTTCTTATCCTTTCCTCAAGTTCAGAAGGCTCTATCCCGCTTTCAGCTTCAGCAACTATAGAGTCATAGCCCTCAGACCGGTTCAGGAGTTCCCTTGCCACGTCTATATTCATGTAAACCCCTCCACCTGTATTTAGACCACGACTTACTATCCCTACTACACGGAACTTCTGGTTTTCTACTTCGAACCTGCTTCCTACAGAAAGTTCATCTTCAAAAGTATCTTCAGCAGTACCTTCTACCAGAACTACTCCCGTAGTGTCTGCAGGCCGCATAAACCTTCCCTCCTGAACTTCAAGGGCATCTACCTCTCTGATAAGTTCTTCTCTACCTTCAAGAGGTCCGCTCCTGATGTTCATGTACTCAGATTCTCCCTGGCGATCAGCAAGCACATGGCCTGTTACAACGCTTGCTGCCTGGGAGACTCCACGTGTATTCCGTACTGCAAGCAGGTCCTCTTCAGTCAAGGTTTGCGTGTCTCCTGTTAGTCCGCTGATAGCGCCGCCACCTCCTGGTGATATGAAGACCTTGTCGCCACCTATGTCCTGAACCTCCTGTTGAACCGAGTTCTCCAGTCCCTGACCGATGGAAAGAAGCGCAACTATGGCTAGAACTCCGATCATCGTCCCCAGGATTGTAAGCCAGCTTCTTCTCTTCCTGTGGCGAATATTTCGGACTGCCAGGTTGAAAAAATCCAGGAACATGTTTCTAAGACCTTTTTATCTCCTTCTGCGCCAGTAATAGATCCCTCCTGCAGCAATCAGGATCAAAACGACTACCGGGAGAATGCTTCCACTCTGGGACATCCCGTATCTTTCAAGCTGCTGCTGTGAGTAAACCGGGATGTCAACCTGCTGAGTTTCCACCTGTTCTCCTGAGACATCTTTGTAAGTTACTTCTACAGGTGCTGAAACGTTTTCGGCCTCGCTGTCGACATGAACCTGGAAGTCTGCTGTCTGGTAATCATCAGCATCCATGTCACCAAGGTAAACTGAGCCAGTAGAAAGTACTTCAAGGTTTTCAGTTTCCTGCATGGCAACTTTGACGAAATCTGCTGACCCTCTGCCCCGGTTTACTATCCTTACAGTCACTGAACCTGTACTACCAGGTGTCAGTTCATCCTCAACGCTGTTCAAGCCAACTTCAAGCTCAGGATTCCCTCCTACGACCGCACCGATCGTTGTCTGCCGGGTAAACTCGTTCCCTGCTTCATTTTCATAGCTAATCTCAACAGGTATCTTGTAGACTCCATTTTCTGCAGATTCATCGACGTTCAGGCTGTAGCTTATACTTTCTGATCTATCTGGATCTATATCTGTCACTGTACGGGAAGTGGTATCAGAAGCAGCTACAGGGATACCTGAAAGATCAAGCTTAACGTCTATATTTTTCATCTGACCGTCTGCAAGGTTTTCAAGCTGCAATGACATCTCGTTCTGTGAACCCGGAGCAACTTTTCCCGGAAAATCTACTTCAGATACTGAAAGGATGTCGTTGTCGCTTCGGACCTCTAATGGTATATCATGAGTTACTTTAAGATCGCCGTAAGAGGTTCTGAGTTTGAGATCATTTTCACCCTGAACGGCGTTATCTGCAACTCTAACCTTCATATGGATCTGTTTACGTTCACCTGGCTCGAGCTCACTTAAGTTCCAGGAGCTTTTCTCACCTTCATCTATGGAAAAAGGGAATGACTCCACAAACTCTGCACGGACATCACCTGAGCCAGCGTCTCCTGTATTAACTACTTCCAGCCATATATCCGCGTACTCTGATGTCTGTAAGGGTACCGGCTCCATGTTCACCTTCTGAACTTCCATCTGAACAGATTTTTGAGCTGTTGCAGCACCTGTGAGCAGTGCCAGGATCAAAAAAGTGAGTAGAATCTTTTCTTTCATTTTTACGTTTTAACCTCTTCTAGTCATTTTTTTCTTCTGCAGAATGTTTTAGTTTTTCCTGCGCACTTGTATCGTCATCAGGATTTGTTTTACCGTCTATTATCTGTATTATCCTGTCAGCGTATTCAGCATCGTTTGGATCATGTGTGACCATCACGATAGTCTTACCCTGCTCGTTGAGGTCGGTAAGCAGGTTCATTATAGATTCACCGGTCTCTGTATCCAGGTTTCCTGTCGGCTCATCGGCAAGTATTATCTCCGGGTTGTTCGCAAGTGCACGTGCTATTGAAACCCTCTGCCTCTGTCCTCCGGAAAGCTCTGATGGGTTAAACTCTTTCCTGTCTCCAAGACCTACATTTTCCAGCAACTCGAAGGCTCTTTCACGTCTCTGTTTTTTGGGAACTCCTCTGAAGATCATGGGTAGAGCTACGTTCTGCCACCCGTTCATTGAGTTGATCAGGTTGAACTCCTGGAATACAAAACCTATCTTCTCACTTCTAAGAAGTGCCAGTTCGTCTTCCGTCATGCCGCGGATTTCCTCATCGTCGATAGTTACTCCACCACCTGTTGGCTGATCCAGAGCCCCGATCATGTTCATCAAAGTGGATTTCCCTGATCCAGAAGGCCCCATAACTGCGATGAACTCTCCCTCCTCTATACCTACATCTGAGCCTCTCAAGGCCTTTACGGTGGTTTCACCTAGCTGGTATGTTTTCTCTATATCCTCAAGCGATATCAGCGACATCCTCTACACCCCAGAATTAGTGTGCATCTAATTAAATACCCGCGGGCGACCATTCGACACAGACCGAACAAAAACCTCTACCCAGTACCTGAACCGGTTCACGGAAAACCCTACCAAATCGTTTAATACACAGCAAACCAAACTGGAAAACAATGACGTTCATGAAGCAACTCCGGGACAATATAACCGAGGAATCAATCGCCTATGGCTACACCTTAACCATCTGGGGATCCGGAGCACTTCTCCTAAACAGTTTCCAGACCAACCCTCTGGATATACTGTTATTTGTTACCGGAGGGGTAACAGGATTCGCTATACTTGCGCTCATAGCATTCAAGGGATTTCTAAAGGAAGTTAAAATGAAGAGAGAAAAAGATTTCATCGTTTCATCCATGATCCATATACTTGCCTCCCTAGGGACTGTAGTCGTGAACTACCTGATCATAACCTCAAGCTCAGATGTCGGCCAGTCACTAATATACTTCTTAGTGGGAGCAAACACAACTTTCCTCTACAATCTCGTACTGATGGCAGAAACCTACCTCTCAAAGGATGTATCCAAGCTTGAAGAAAAAATCGTAGGAGGAAACAGCTAGAAAAATGGACGCAGACAAGACCGAAAGAAAACTTGGACTCTACTTCGCAGGCATCAATATCGCATCTATAATCATAGCAGGAGTAACAGGATTCTTGACCGACATAAAAGGCGGACTAATTGCCTTTATCGCATCAATAATAGTTCTGACAATAATAATACAGGGATACGCACAGAGAAAACTTGAAAACGATGAAAAAGACATGGAAACAGATTAAACAGTCTTAAAAAACCTTCTAATTTTCCTGATAGGTACATATTTCTTTTTACAAATACCACAACTTTTATCACCCACCTATCTTAAAAAGAAGACTTTGATACTGCAGAGAACTTCTCCTTTAAAACTAAGTTCGTTACATTGGAAAGTGAACGAAACTGAAGCACGTAAAAAACTCGCGAGAGGGATTTTGCAAGTAAACATAGCATCCATAACTTTGGGCGCGATAATAGGTAATATATTTCAAGTTATACATGGATTCATAGCTTTCTGGATTTCCATACATTTAAGTTCCTACCTAATCTACAGAAAAACTAGTTAAAATTCATAGAGGCTATCTCTACTTTTTTCAGACAACCAGGTCTGTAATTACTCGGACCTGAAGGGATTTGAACCCTCGACTTCGAGGTATCTCCATCGAAGATCTGATATCTCCTCGAACCGTCTTTCCTTCATGTATGCTTCAAGAAAGCGGTATTAGGAACCTCGCGCTCTGTCCAGCTGAGCTACAGGCCCTTCCAGTTGAGTTTGTTAAGAGGCAGAATTAAAAGTATATAAACTGAGAGAGTTAGCTTCCACTGATTGACTCATCAGAGCTTTACGGCAGTTTCAGCAGCCTGTAAGGGCTTCTTCAGTACCTGTAAAGGTCTTTTATCGTGTCGTAGTTTAATTATAGTTTCAGCGTTCTGCTCCGTAGCTCTTCTTACCTTTTCAATATTGAAAACTCTGTTACGACTATTCTGAAGTGTAAATGATCTCCATGTCGTGATTCTGTTCAGGCCGGCGAGAGCTGCTGGAGGAACCGTGATAAATCCCATTGTTTCCAAGTCTCTTCTCTCGGATGCTACACGTGCCAGTACCGGAAATAGACTTCTAAGAAGTATTTCATCCACTTTCTTGAAGTCCTCTGTGTGACTATAGCCGGTTTCATGAAGTGCCTGTGCCAGATCTGAGTTTATATGGGCGTTAATACCGAGCACCAGTTCAATAAGAGGTCTGGAGTCATCTCTCTCAATATAATTGAAGTAAGTATTCCATGGAGACTTTTTCTCTCCTTCTTTAATGTATTTCCTTACTGCGTTGAAGTAAAGTTGTGCAAACCTGATATCAAGCTTTTCGAGTGCTTTGGGATGATCAAAACCTCCTCTCTGTTTCTCCTTTTTGACCTCCCTCGTGATTTTCAGGTATGCCTGAAGGAAAGGTTTCATAGAATCAAAATCTTCCTGTTCCAAAAGTTCTTCAAGTTCCTCCATCGCTCGGATAACAGATTCAAGGCTTTCAAGATCCGGATCAAGCACTCCAGAAAAATCATTCATAAGTTGTTATGTTTAGGTAACAATTTTAAGGTTATTTCTCTGCCCAGGTGTATATTGATTCCATTGCGTAGTTGAAGACAAATCCAACAACTATACCTACTGTGTTTGCTGCGATGTACCAGAGGCCGAAGGCGACTCCTATCTTCAGAACTACGAGTGCTATAAGTATCCCCCCGGATCTGACCAGGTTGGATCTTAGAAACCTTCTGAAAGTAGCTCCTGGACGATTTTTAAACGTATAGCGGTTGTTCAGGAAGAACATGAGTGCTATGGAAGCTTCCGCGCCGACTAATTTTCCAAGTATTAGTTGAAAGCCTAGATTTTCCACCAGAAAGAACAGTATGATATTTTCGAGGACTAAACCTGTTGCACTTACTCCTCCAAACTGGAAAATTCTTAACGCCAGCTTTCTATACTTTTCGAAAAAAGAGTTTACTTCCAAACGAGTGTTTTCACCTCGTGGGCCAGGAAAGTTTCCGGCGTGTAATTTTTCCCTGTTTTAGTGTTTAAACCTGTCATCCAGGATCTGTCCGATATCTCAGGTTCTTTGCAGAGGGTTTCGTTTCCATAGGTCGTGTAAAGCGGTGTACTTTCAATTACAGGTAAATCTGTCGAGTTTCCGTAGATACTGTTGCCGTAGTCGATTATCCTGTAACCCTGGCCGATGACTTCACTATCTTCCTGGTAAGTTGTGGATATTGCCGGTGTTCCCGCGTAGCTGATCATCGGCCATACATTTGACTGCACCATACAGCCATCGGCAGAGTCAGCAGCCTCCTGGAAGTTTGCAGGAGGTGCAAGAGGGTTCATGAATATCAGGACGGCTGCCGAGACAAGACTCAGGGCCGCAACTACTTCAACAACTCGCTGTGCTGTAACTTCAAATCCAAGCATATTTTCGGTCTTAAACTCCTGGACCACCTTGGTGGCGAAGAACGCTACAGGAAGAACCATAGGGTAGAGATATCTCAGAGGTTTCAAACCTGAGATAGCGTAGAGTAAAGCACTTAGAGCTGCAAATCCTGCCATGAAAATAAATTGGTCGGAGTTTATGTCGATCAAGTTCCTGTATCTCTGTTTCACGTACAGAAGTAGAATTATCGAGACCGGTAAACCTATTATAAGGAAGTTTATTGGGTTAAGTGGGTCGTGGGCGCTTCTTCTGAGGACGTTCAGCCCCAGGTAGTTTGCGAAGCTTTTGAGCGGATGTCCTGTCTCCAGGTAGTTGTATAACAGCCACAGGCTGACCGGTACTGCCGATACTAGAAGTGTTTTAACGGATTTTTTCAGGTCTCTCTGCACCAGTACCAGCGGGATCAATGCACCGTAGTTGTATCTTGTAAGGAATGTCAGGCCGAGCCATACACCTGTACGGGATTTCTGCAGTTCTGCGAAGAACAGCATCGCAAAAGCCAGTGAAAGCATCTCCGTGCCGTTCACCGTTCCGTAAAAGATAGTAGCGGGCATCATCAGCAGTAGGTAGAAATACGTGAAGTTAAGTTCGTACGATCTGCTGACCCTGAGTGCAGAGTAGAGGAAGAAAGTGGAGACTGCGATTACAAAGACTACCTCTGCCACAGGTTGTGAGACCAGTAGCTGTGGAAGACCTAGCAGGAAAGATGCTACTGGCGGCCTCAGCCATTCCATGAACATCCCGTTCTGAAACATGTATTCACCGTTCATAGAGTAGACCAGGAAGTCCCAGCTCCAGCCAGAAAGATGCTGGAAAACCATGAGGGAAGTGGATAGAACATAAACGATCTTTACCCTTAGTGGAATGTTTTCGAAACCGTCTTTCAGTCGTCCGAGATAATTTTCTAGTTCATCCATTGCTTTACCCTCAGTTCAGCTAGCTTCCTGGAAAAATACAGTCCATCTGAAATTATATCTATCTCGGAATCGTCTTTTTCCTCCCATTCAACAGGCAGAATTTCTAAAGCCAGGTCTCTTTCCTGGGCTTTCACAAGGAACTCGGTATCCCAGAACCAGTGCTTGCTCTCAACTTGATTAAACAGGTCCTCGACGGCTTCACGCCTGAAACCTTTGAAACCGCACTGGTGATCACTTAAATCAGAGAAAAACAGCGCCCTCACAGAGTAATTGAAGACGTTACTGGCCAGGTCCCGGAAAAAATCTCGGTCCACTTCATCGTTTTTCCTGGACCCTACGACCACATCGCTGTTCTCCAGTTTCCCAATCATATATTCCAGCTCTCCGGCAGCGGTTGCACCATCAGCATCCATGAAAACAAAATATTCTTTATCAGAAGCCTTGAAAGCCTCTTCAACTGCCTTTCCCTTGCCACTGCGTCCTCCCAGATCCAGGTAACGGACGTTGTCAAACTCCTCCTGCAGACCCTCCGCTATCTCCGATGTTGAGTCCTTTGATCCTCCTTCAGAAATTATTATATCAAAAGATTCGACTTCATCAAGTCTTTGAAGTTCTTTATCCACGTTTTCCACGGTACGCCTTAAACATTTCTCTTCATTATAGGCCGGGATCGCTACCGTGACTTCCATACCTGATTTTTCATCCTCCAAGTTTTTAGTCTTCTTCAACCAGCGCCTCTACCTGGAAAGTCTTCTCACACTGAGGATAACCCTCACAACCCCAGAAAAAACCATAGCGGCCCTCCTTAATCTTCATAGGAAGTCCACATTCCGGACAGGCCACATCTCTAGGCTCGTCATGCTTATGCTCTCCACAGACAGGTTGACCCGCCGAATTCTTCTTCGTGGCGTTCTCACCACAGAAAACACATTTTGACATCTTGGTTTCCGGACTCATGGAAACAGAATTTATCAGGAAACTTTAATAGAGATTCATGCCGGACAATCAGACAAGATGCCTCAGATCTTCTGCCTCGGCCACAGCATGACATACGGAAGATGGGATACAGAAGGCGGCTGGACACAGCGACTACGAAAGGAACTGGATGAAAGAAGCTTGGAGAACGATGACGAAGAGGATTTCCATGTATGGAACCTTGGAATCCCGGGAGAAGACAGCATCCAACTCCTGAAAGGTATGGAAGACGAACTTGAGAGAAGAATCTACGAACCTATGCAACAGGTTATCCTGATTCAGATCGGTGCCAACGACATCCAGTACCTCAGGGAGGAAGAAAAAATCAGGGTACCTGAAAAAGAGTACAAAGAAAATCTGGAGAAAATCATCGGAAAATCCAGAGAATACACGGATAAGATCATGGTGGTCGGAGAACCTCCTACAACCATTGACGGCCCGATACCCTGGGCAGAAGAAAAAGAACTCAGCGACAAAAGAATGAGAAAATACAGAAAAATCCAGAAAAAGACGTGCCAGAAACATCAGATACCCTTCATCGACGTAAGAAAACTGCACTCAAAGAAGGAATGGTCAAACCTGCTGGAAGATGGATGTCACCCTAACAACCAAGGTCATAGAGAAATTTACAAAGCCGTCAAACAAAAACTAGCAAATGAAGAGATCCTGTAAGACTGACCTACCGACAATTTAAAACAGTTACAACCACCTCATAATTTACACAGTAGCCGGTTCCCTTAGAACCGTTTCCGCGTGATGAAACTTCGCGCAACAAGTTTCGCGGTGGAAGAAACTCCCTTCAGGAGTTTCTGATAACCAGCAAATCTTACGATTTGCGGTGTTGGTCCAGTGGCTAAGACACGTGCTTGCCATGCGCGTAACCCGGGTTCAAATCCCGGACACCGCATCTCTTTCAGCGATGCTAAGAACGGTATTTGATCGCAGAAAATTTCTAATTTTCGAGTTCAAAATCCCGGACACCGCAAATTTTCCCATAGAATTTGCTTGATCAAGAAAATCCCTCTGATTTTCGGACACCGCAAAACTTCTGAAAGCCACTAACTCCTTCGAAGTTAGTTCAAACAGATTCTGTAAGAAATCTCTGGTTTTTATAATCATAAGCCATGCACAACATACCTTTCAGTTCTTGGAGACACTGTATTCTCTGTTTATCTACAATCAGAACAAGAGGATCAGAAGTGGTGGCATAAGAGCGAGCAGTGCTGTGAAGATGATGAGGTAGCGGGTTTCCATCATTATAGCGTTGAACGTTTTCTGTAGGAGTCCGTAAAATGTATCGTAGAAAATCAGGACTACCAACGTAGTGAGTGTAACGGCCAGTGTAAGTGTAAGGACAGCTTGCATTGCTACTGCCGATTTTATGACTACTGCAGCGATTATAGAACTTATCATAGTAGTCAGGTTTGCTCCCATGAGGTACGGGATTATTTCACGTCTTTTGAAGTATCCACGGTTGTACATCGGAACTATTATGCCAACTGAGAGTGCTACGCTAGTTGTAACTAGGGTTATTCCTGCTCCTAGTGCAAACGCTATCCACTTATTAGATAGCTGGAATCTCAGGTATTCTGAACGGAACTTTTCCTCTCCCAGTCCATGAAATGCTCTGTCAAAGATTCTGAGGCTTACAACAAGCAGCAGTATAGATGAAACGAAAAGAAGTGGTGGATTGAAGAAATCCGTCATAAGCTGTGTGAGAGGTTTGAAGAGAGTGTCTAGGCCGTAGTTGAGCCATGCAGGGCCTGAAACTTTAAGGAATGAAAGGTCAAGTGTTGTAAGTCCTAGGTAGCCGATCAGGATGGCAGGTAAATAGACGAGGTAGGTTGCAAGGAACTGAATTATTCCTATGGAGCAGGAGTCCCTGAGATCGTCGTTTTTTCCCTGGAGATACTCTAGTAATCCAATGAAGACGACTATAAATGTTGCACCAAGCCTTGAACCTCCTATAAACATGAATACACTTGTTAGTTCGATTAAACCAGATTTCAGGAATGCTATACCTATAGCAGCAGATGTTGCTCCGTTGAGCACAAGGTATGCGATCAGCCAGCCTGCTCCGAGCGACGATATCTCTCCTGTGACCAGTGCTTTGATTATTCCTCTTAATGCTTCGGCTACTGCCTGTGTTGATTCTCCTAGTAACTGAAGGCCGAATATGAACAGGAATATAGAGAAAGCTGCTATGAGTACTCTCTTTTTCGCGGCCATGTAAGACAATTTATTTAGTGGTTCAGTGATAAATCTTGCTTGAGGCCATGGAGGATCTTGACCGCGAACCGACTGAAGAGCAGAAGCAAAAATTTGAACAGCTTGAAAGTTTTGGAGAAGCCACTGCCGAGGAGTTTTCTGGTCTGCAGGAACGTCTAGGTGAGAAAGAAGAGATAAATATGATCTCTACTGCTCAGCTAAAGGAAGGGCATAAGTCCGTGCTTTGCCTCACTGATGAAAGACTTATACTGTTTAACTCCAAGAAGTCGAAGTTGCTGGGTAAGAGAGGGAAGTTTGAAGATATTAGATTGTCCGACATCCTTGATATAGAGGTAGAGGAGCGTAAAGGTTTTGATGTCATTCGTTTGACTACCAAGGACGGTGAGCGAGAACTCTCTATTCCAGAAGGACAAGGAATGAAGATTACAGGTCTCATCAGAGGACAGCAGAACAGTAATGATGAAGATCCTGCAGAGAAACTGGAGAAACTGGGTAAGGAAAAGGAGCGCGGTAATATCACCGAGGAAGAGTACGAAGAGAAAAAAGAGGATTTGATGGATCGTATCTGAATTTCTACAGTTTTACTTAATTTGATTTATAAAGATAAGAGAGGAATTGGTTATTGTTGAATGGACTGGTTAAAGGGATTGAAGAAGTATCTAGTCCGTGTCCGCACTAGGGTGATCCAAATGACTGACGAAGAAGTTTCTGGAAAATTTGATGAAAAGAAGGATGAAGAAAAAGCAGAAGAAAAAGATACTAGAGACAGTTCTAACTCTGAAGATGAGAAGAAACAGAAAGTACAGTTCCCACAGTACTTCCAGCAACAACAAAAGAAACAAAGAAACCCTAACGGCACAAACCTAACTACACCAGTCCTGAGAGGAGTTGTAGTTTCAGAATTCGACGGAGACAGGATCTGGGTAGAGGCATCAGGAAACATGAAAGGACGCTACGGAGTTGAAATACCTGAAGGATACAATCCTGAAGAGTTCCAGCCAGGAACAGAAGTAGCACTCGACCCAAACAGCTTCAAGGTAACAGATATTGTAGAAAAAGGTAAAGACGCCGAATTTGATGAAGTGGAAACAGATGTAACTTTCCAGGACATTGGAGGACTTGATCATGTGATCAAAAGCCTTTCCTCAAATGTTGGAGCACAGCTAAACTCCGATAAGAAGAAGAAAATAGAGGAATGGGGTATGGACATGGACAAGTCCACTCTTCTGGTCGGAAGACCGGGAACAGGAAAGACACATCTTGTCAAGGCATTAAGCAACGAGTACGACGCTGACATGTTCATGATAAACGGTCCACAGCTGGTTGAAAAATTCATTGGAGAAGGAGCCAAGAAAGTCAAGAGGCTCTATGAACAGGCAAGGGCTTCTGAAAGACCTGCAATCGTCTTTATCGACGAAATAGACGCAATCGCAAAGAAGAGACTTGACGACAGACGTCACGGAGGCGAAGAAGTTGAAAGGACAATGAGCCAGCTACTATCCGAGCTTGATGGACTGGATACAGAGGAAGATGGAAACGTCATCTCGATCTTCGCATCCAACACACCAGACATCATGGATCCAGCACTTCTAAACAGGTGTAGCGCGATTGAAGTCCCTGTACCAGACAAAGAAGCCAAGAAGGAAATTCTCAAGGTTCATACACGCAAGATTGACCTAGAAGATGGAGTCAATCTGGAAATGATCGTGGATGAGATGAGCGAGGACTTCACCGGCCGAGACATCAAGCAGATCGTACGCCAGGCCTCAATCAACGCACTTGACCGCTCAGAAGACTTCTCTGAGGCAATAGTCGGTATGGAGGACTTCAACGAAGCTATCAAAGACCTCAAGGAAGGAAACGTTGGAGTAGAGAAGGACTTCCTGGGCAACAGAGAAAACACGCCTGAGGAAATGTTTGCCTAAAAACTTCACATTTTTCTCTTCCAATTTAATTGATACAAGATGACAGAGATCAATAAAGAGTTCAGGCTTGATGAAGACGACCTAGCTGATCTACTTAGAGATATAGCTGATGCACTGGAAAACGAGAACCAGTTAAACATTGAGTTCGGTGACGAGAAACTTATCCAGCCTCTCGGCGGAAAAACACCCATGAGAGTTTACCAGGATGAAGAAGGCACTGAGTTCGGCTTCAAACTGGAAGGAGAAGAATAGGAATTCAGTCCAGTAGATTTCCTAATTCTTTATTCACTTCTGCAAAGTTTTTACCGCTGTACCTGGTCTTGGGCCAGAGATCAAATCCGTCATCTTCCTCTCTAAGAACCACGTGAGTGTGGAAATGCTGGATTGACTGCTGTGCCGGCTTACCGTTCGCACTAAGGATGTTAACACCTGTGTAGCGGGATTCCTCTTTCAACCGGTCGACAAGGCTCTTGACTTCGGAGAAAAAGTTTTCCACCTCTTCCTGATTCATCTCGAAAATATCTTTAGCGTGTTTCTTCGGTACGACCAGGAGATGCGCCTCTTTCAAGGCACCTGATTTCAGTGGAGGGAAAACTGCTATATGCTCATTCTGGAATATTATTTTCTCGTGATCTTCCTCGATTAATCTACAGAAAACGCATTCTCCTTTTACTTTTTCTAGGTAAGCAGTCTTCAGTTTTTCCTTCAAATCCTCCAGCATAATTTTTCTAGACCCTTGAAAGGATTTATCAGTTTCGATAGTTCAGAGGAAAACAGGAATTAGAGAGGATTCTAGTCTATTTTCTCTTTCTCTGTGTCCCATTCAGGCCCTATCTCCGACAGATTCTTTGAGACGTGTTGAATAATCTTCTCAAGTTTCTTTTCCTTCTCCATAGTGCTTGAAGACAGGAGGAAGTCCTGCGAAAGTTTGTACATGTATCCATCAAACTCCTGAAGTTTCTCCAGCCTGTAATTTTTCTTTACAGGTACTCTCCCTTTCAAGATGTACTGTTTCTGTAAGAGATATTGGAATAGCTGGTTCATCATGAATCTTTTCTGTGATACGTCCTTGGAAGGTACGTCCTGTTTCATATCCCAGATACTGTAGCTTATCTCCTGTAACTCCTTTTCAGAGAGATCCAGTTTTTCTTTCCTGGTTTTTTGAGCTTCCTTTTCCAGTTCGTTGAAGAAGTTATCTTCGTCGTACCTAATGTCCGCGGTGGTGAACCAGCGGTAGTTCCGCCACCAGTCATCGTTTTCCAGGTATTTTTCAGACCAATCCCTCGAGTTGAAGAATTTTTCAACCACCACGCCGTCAACTTCTTCCGTCACTCTTTTCCGCCAGTTGCCCTCCACAACTGCATAGAGATCCAGGTCGTTATGTTCCCCCTCCGGGTTTCTGGCATAACTACCTACTGCAGCCACTGCTTTGACGTCTTCTCTCTGCTTGAGTTCCTCGACCTGTCTCTCCACAAATTCTTCCTAAATATGTGTCATTTTGCTTCGGAGATCGCTTCCTCAAGTTCATCCGGTTTCTGAGATCCTATCACAATTTCCGTGTCGTCTTCCATGGTCAGGCGGACACATTCCTCCCCTTCCACGCTGTAAGCCATCTTATATCTGAAAGGGAGCCATCTCCAGCCCCAGCCACCGAACTCCTTCAAAGGGGAGTACTCTTCAGCCGCAAAACTTTTCACCTCATCCAGGAAAATTTTCCTGGGCCTGAAGAAGTGGAAAGGGAAGAATCGGACGGAGATATAGTCTTCTTCAACATTTACCTCCAGTCTGGCAAAGTAGAGAAGTGCTATAGCTATCAGGATAGCTGCTACAGCAGATAAACTTATCAAAAGTTTTGAGGAGACTGCAAGAGTTGAAAGAATAGGTACAAGTGCGATTACAAGTAGTACCCATAGTTTTGAATGCCTGAAGTCCTGCTCTTCCTCGAATATCATTATATCTCCTGCATCAGGATTTTTCTTGCCTTTTCAGCGTCAGCCTTTCCGTTTGTCTCCTTCATTATCTGGCCGATGAAAAAGTTGACTGCTGAGTCCCTGCCATCCTGGAAGTCTTCGACGGCACCAGGATTTTCCTCTATCACATCAGCAACTTTCTCTTCCAGGTTAAAACTTTCTTCCTCCGGCAACTCACCTTTTCCGGAGAACGACTCAACTAGTCTCTGCATATGTGTCTGGTCGTCAGCCCTGGAGAGAATCTTCTCACCGACATCTTCCTCGAAATCTATACCTTCCCTGTTGAACGCTTTCAGGAGATTCAGGATATCCTCTGCCTCGAAATCTTCCGCCAGATCAAGGAAAACTTTCCTGTACCCTTTATTTACCACAAAGATGGCAGATTCCTCCTCAAGACCTTTATCGCAGATTTCATGTATATCCTCATCTGTGGAGACAGCTATGTCCCTTTTCTCAACTTCAAAATCTGATTTAACCAGTGCCTCACTGAAATCTCTGGTATCAATGATAACACCACGAGTCTTCTCACCTACAGTGTGAGAGACTCTCTCGTTCTCAAATATCCTTTCGTCTGCTATGTGCTTCAAGTCTGTAGAGAACGGATGTACAGTACCTGATTCAAATCCTGTGATTTTTTCGGATTCCTCTGGCGGCACCATCCTATATTCCGTGCCAAATTTCCGTTCCGAGAGTGTTCTGTCGCCAGGAAGCAGTACATGGAATTTTTCACCCTCTGATTCGATTATCAGGCTTTTGACGATCTGCCGGGTTTTCACTCCACGCTCCTTTGCAGCATCGTCACAGCTTTTCGTTGGATTCTCCTGCACAACTTCTTCGTAAGGGATTTCAAGTTCATTCAGTTTTCTGTCAGCTTTCATCCTGTTGCACCTGTTCTAGAGCTGTCTCAAATTTTTCCATGTACTCCTCAAAAGTACCTTTGAAACCGGTGTGAAGAGGTTCTGGAAAGTTCCCTGGTTTTGCCCATTTCAGGTCGTCGATCTTCTCGGGTTCATTGATCTCTACCTCTTTAGAATCAACTTTAGCGAAGAAAGGTATTGCCAGCCAGTGAGTGCTCTCTCCTTCGTGCTCACGGAAAACTCCATGAGCAGGAAGCCTGTCAAATATTTCGCATCCAGCCCCGAGCTCCTCCTTGATTTCTTTCCGTACATTTTCCTCAAGCTCAAGTCCTTTCTCCAGCTTTCCGCTTCCTGGATCCCAGCGACCGGATTCGTCACGTGTTTTACTGCTTCTTAACTGGAAAAGTATTCTTCCCCGGCTGTCACAGCAGTAGAAAGGTTTTGCGACACCTATAACGTCTTTACCTAGGCGTTCCCTGTTCATACTTGCTCAAGTTCTTCGAGAATTTTTTCTCTGGCAGTTTTTGGATCGGCCTTGCCCTGTGAAAGATTCATGACCTGTCCGACCAGGAAGTTTACTGCTTCCTCGTCACCAGATTCATAGTCTTCAACTGCTTCAGGGTTCTCTTCAACTGCCTCCTTCACAAACTCATCTATCTCAGATTCCTCAGCCTTCAAGAGATCCTCCTCTTCAACTACTTCCTCAGGGTTTCTTGACTCCCCTACCACTTCTCTGAGCAACATCTCTGCATTTCTGTCTGATATCTTATCTTCGTTGATAAGCTGAAGCATATAGTCCACAGAGTCAAGTTCAAGAACTGCCTCTTCATAGGTCAGTTCGTTGTAGTTAAGCACTTTCTTCAGGTCTCCTGTCATCCAGGATGCGACAAGGTCTGCATCAAATTTTTCTGCAAGTTCCTCGAAGTCGTCAGCTAGCTTGGACTCTGTGATAAGTGATTCCACAAGCTTGTCCTTTAAACCGTATTCCTCCTTGAAGCGCTCAAACTTCTCCTGCGGAAGCTCAGGTAGAGAATCTCTTATCTCTTTTCTAAGCTCCTCGTTAAGCTCCTGCCGTGTAAGATCCGGATCAAAGATGTATCCATAGTCTTCTTCTGTCTCCTTCTGTCTCAGAGACTCTGTTGCACCCATGTCAGAGTTAAAGCTCCTGGTCTGCTGTTCGACTTCTTTATTTCTTTTCTTCAGCTGTTTCTGTCTTGATATTTCGTAGTTCAACGCTTTTTCGACTTCTGAGGTTCCTGTAATGTTTTTGACCTCGACGCGCTGGCCTCCATCGATTGAGATGTTTGCATCGCTCTTGATGGAGTAATCTGAGTCAGGGTGGTACAGATCAAGGTACTGTAGCATCTGTGCCAGCTGCTGTAGGTAAGCTCTTGCCTCTTCCGCGGAGCTGAAATCCGGTTTAGTAACTATTTCGATCAGCGGTGTTCCAGCACGGTTGTAGTCCACTTTTGTGTAGTCGGAGTCTGATATACTTCCTCCTGCGTGCTTCATTTTGGCCGGATCTTCTTCTATATGTATTCTTTTGATTCTGATGTCCAGTTCCTCGTCGCTTATTTTGACTTTTTTCTTTCCGTCTTCTCCTACCGGCAGCTCGTACTGTGTGATCTGGTAGTTTTTTGACATGTCCGGGTAGAAGTATGTTTTACGTGAGAAGAATACGTCTTCGTTTACTTCACAGTTCAGTGCTTCTGAAGCTGTTACTGCTTGTTTAACTACTTCTTCATTCAGTTGTGGCTTGCTTCCTGGGTGTCCAAGACATGTTTCACATACGTGTGTGTTTGGTTCCTCAGCTTCCCTGTTTGGACAGCTGCAGAAGAGTTTGGTTTCTGTATCTAGCTGGACGTGGGTTTCAAGCCCGATTTTTACTTCGGTCATAAAGAAGTAGTGAACTGAAATTCTTTTTTACCTTTAGGCCGGAACAGAAATTTTCCCGGTCTTCAGTACTCTCTTTCCTTCATGTAGTCCGCAAGGAGTTCAAGGTTCTCAGTTCCTCCTGGTATCTCTGCTTCCTCAAGGTGATGGATAGCTTTCTCGATCTTCTCCTCGTAGTGGTCTGAGGCTGTCTCGTGCTTGTAGATCGCGTCGGCAACCTCTGTAAGCTGGTCATCAGTAATATCTTCTCTACCATAGAATCCTTCTATCAATGCCTTTTGATATTCAAGATCTCTCTTGTGATTCTGTAGAACTTCTGCTCTTTGATCATCTAATTCAAGCACGTCTGATTCTACTTCATCAAGTTTCTCCTCGATATTGTTGTATGCCGTGAGAACGGGTAGAGTTGTTTTTCCGTTGTAGATATCGGTTGCTTCCTTTCCAAGATCTTCGTCCTCGGCTTCACCGTTTTCTGTGTAGCTTGAGACGCTTCTGATCTCGTTGATATCGTCCCTGATCTGGAAAGGGATACCCATGTTTCTGGCAAATCTTCTGAGGTGATCTCTCTGTTCTTCTGAAGCGTTGGCTGCTGTAGCCCCCATATCGACAGATGCAACATAGAGATCCACAGTCTTCTTATCAATCATGTCAACGTAGAGATCTTCAGCAGTATCAGAATCTCCTATAAGGAAGTCCGTGTATGGCTGGTCTTCTCCCTCGAAAAGCTTGTTGAGGTCGATGTGTTCCATGCTGAGATCTCTTACCTGACCCTGGATAATCCTGTCACCAGCTCCAATAAGCGTTCTCGCCATCTCATTCTTTTTCTCGGCTGTGAAGCCGGAGTCAAGTATCATCTGGTGAGCGAACTCTCGGAGATCGTTTCCTTCATGCATCGCAATGTTTACACCGTGTCGCTCTGCTTCTTCGCCTTCGAGTCCTCTCCCTTCGGCTTTCTCTTTTTCAGAGACCCATCCTGTCGGAACAAGTCTCCTGACTTCGTCCCAGTCGTTGATATCGTCGTGGAAAAGCGTAAAATTATGGTACAGTTCCACTGAAAGCGATACCTCTTCAAGTTCCTCCTGATATTTTTCTCCCGGAGTTATGTCTCTCTGTTCTGCGTCCTGCAGTGCATCTTCGTTCAAAATTTCGCCCCATTCTGCGTCTTCTTCGACAGTTGATCTCCCTACCTCTCGGGTTGAGAATGGTCTTAGTCTTTTCGGTCCTTTATCGGATCTTGGGACTGTGAACCTGTTCATCTCCTCTACAACTTCTCTCTCAGGTTTGTGGGAGTTAAGCTGGACGTTTTCATCTTCAGCAAGGTCAAGCTCTGGAGAAATACCTCCACCACCAGTCAAACGTGCTTTCAGCTCGTCGAAAGCCTCGTCAAGATCATCGTTGATCCTGGCTCTCTCCGGCGCAAGAACGTCTGCATCGAAGTCACGGCTTTCGATTTCAGTTTCACGATTCCTTTCTGCTGAGATAGTATTTCCCCTCCCGACGTACACCAAGATTATTCAATGACTTTTTTATTGATAGGTAACAAATTACTTCTCTCCAGCGTATGTGAACGCAATATCCAGTATCTCCTCCTCCTCGAAGTGATCTCCGACAAGATGAAGACCTGTAGGCATACCGTTGCTCCTGCCGTTAGGTACGGAGATCATAGGCAAGCCTGCCAGGTTTGGGCCGACAGTAAGAGTGTCCATGGCATAGACCTCCGTCGGATCCATCTCTTCAACGTCCTCAATCTTTGGAGCTATATTTGGCATTGAAGGTGAAGCGATCACATCAAACTCCTCAAATACTTCCTTGAACTGATCGATAATCTTCTGACGTACCTTGGCAGCCTTAATGTAGTAGTCATCCCTGTAGCCTGCCATCCTGGTATATGTACCAACAAGAACTCTTCTCTTGACCTCTTCACCAAACCCTTCACTTCTTATCTCAGAGAAGTACTCATCATAGTCCTCATATTTTTCAGGATCGGCTTCACGGCCGTAACGCATCCCTGCCATCTTTGCCAGGTTAGTAGAAGCTTCAGACATCGCCAGTACATAGTAAGACGGTACTGCGACATCCTTGTGCAGCAAAGGCATGTCAACTTCTTCAACCTCAGCACCAATCTCCTCAAACTTCTCTAAGGATTTCTCAAAGTTTTCTTTAACACCCTCTTGAAGTCCGTCAAGTTCAATATACTGTTTAGGTACTGCAATCTTCAGATCTTCTTTTTCCTCAAGATCCGAGAACTCCGGAACCTCTCTATCAACTGTCGTCTGATCGTTTTCATCATTCCCTGCAATCACTTCAAGCCCTTTAGCTGCGCCGTAGACATCCTGAGCCAGAACACCGATCTTATCAAGTGAGTTAGCGTAATCTACAAGACCGTAACGTGAAACTCTGCCGTAAGTAGGTGTGATACCTACCACACCGTTGTAGGCTGCCGGGTTCGTTATTGAACCTCCTGTTGATTCTCCTATTGAAATTATTGGCTGTTCAACTGTTGCAACTACTGCCCCAGCTCCTCCAGAGGAACCACCAACCACCCTCTCCTCGTCGTGAGGATTCTTAGGAGTTCCAAATGCGTTATTTGTGGAAAAAGTTCCGAAACCGAACTCGTCTTGAGCTGTCTTACCGTAAAATGTTGCACCGGCGTCCTTTAGTCTTTGAACAACTGTTGCATCGAAAACAGGTTCATAGTCTTCAAGTATTCTTGAGCCGGCCGAGGTTGTGACTCCTTCAGTGCAGATAGCATCCTTTACGACGAAAGGTACGTTCTCCAGTTCTCCGCTTCCACCTTCCTGCTGTTCGATTTCACGCATAAAGTTCATGGTCGCGTTTTTCTGCTTCAACTGCTTGAAGAACTGGATGTTATCAAATTTTTTACCTTCCTCGAGATAATTTTTCAGGCCCATAGAATGACTCTCGGCGGGGAATCTTAAAAATTCAAGTTAAACCTGTGCAGAGAAATTAATACTTTTACTACCAAAACATGAATCAATGGATGAAATAGAGCCTGTAAAAGATTTCTACGAGTCCGAGGTCCAACAGTATCAAGCAGTAGAAACATACGCAGGACCTTTCAACTCAGCCTACTACATGGGCTCAGGCTTCGACACGACCGCTGCCGAAACACTTGAGGCTAATGTTCTCCACACAGACCATGACTCCTTCGCTGTAGATTTTCTGGAAAGACAGGGATATAACGCAGTTGAAGAAGATGTCACAATGTACAACCCGGAAGAAGTTTTCGACCTGATAATCCTGTCCCACCTACCTACAGTGGAACAACCGCTCATAGAGGAAAACCTTAGACCGGAAGGAACAGTAATCTGCAGGAAAGAAAACAAAGCAGAGGAAATCAACGAAACCACTTCACTAAACCTTCAGGCAGTCTACGAGGAAAGCCAGGAACTGGTCGAACAGGAAAACTTCAAAACTTCGGAAGATCCCGAACTCTACCTTTTCCAGTAGCTCCAGAAAATTTATTCATGTATACACTCATTCACATGGAAGTTTTCGCCACACTTTGTGCATGTTGGGAAAAGCGGGCGATAACCGTCAAAACTCATCTCTCCACCACATTCCGGGCATTTCAGGTTAGCTTTTTCTTTAGCCAAAGTTCTTCCTCCTCCAGAAAATTTTATTCTTCAAGCCTGTGGAACTCGAACTCTCCTGTCTCAAGATCCATGACCACGACGTGAAGTTTTTCGTCCTGCCAGGGGAGTTTCACGCCGCCAGGGTTAATCTCAACTGTTTCACCGACTTCTTTCACTCTTTTTCTATGAGTGTGGCCTCGGAAAACGTAATCGTACTTCCCGCTCCTGGTCAGGGAATCCGCGATCTCCTCATCAGTTCCATGGTAGACTGCTATCTCTAGCCCTTCGAACTCAAGTTCGCCGATGTTACCCATCCATTCTCCAAATTCCTCCACAGAGTCTTTCAATGTCCATTCTCCGTCGTTGTTGCCTCGGACAGCGTGGAAATCGAAGTTTCGGTCGAAGAGGTCTGCGGTCGCTGGACAGATCATATCCCCACAGTGAATAACTTTCTCACAGTTTTTCTCCTCAAAGAAATCCGCTGCTTCCTCAGCCAGCTCAAAATTATCGTGGGTATCGGAGACTACTCCAAGCTTCATAAGTTATACTTTGGAGAAGCAGATTTATGGTAGTTAAGTCCGAAGTTTCTCCGTGAGTAGAGAGATCTGGGAGACTGAGGAAATCGATAAAGAACTTCTGGACGGGTTTCTGGCAAGATTCGAGAAAGACGCCTACCGCTCAAACAGGACAAAGTTCGAGGATATGGAGGCTGAAATCCATTTCAAGTATACTTTTGAGAGATATGCAGGTGAGGAAAAATGGACTGGACAGATCTCTGTAGAGGTCTACGACGACTACTTCCAGGCACGCGGCGATGAAACCCTGCTCGATGAGTACTTCACAGATGAGAGAATCCAAGAACTGGAACTCGACTAAAACTCTGAGAAAATATGTGCCTGTTTCTCAATAAAAACTCAAGAGATATATTACAGTAGATCTTTTTCCTGCATGCCTTCCTCTATCTCCAGAAGCGCCTCTACTTCGTCATCTTCGAGATTGTGGTTGTTGACTTCGTCGTCTCTCTGACCTGTGATTCTTCCAAGCAGATCTTCTGCCAGTTCTTCTTCCAAGTTCTCATAGTCTTTTTCCTCGTCGTGCTGGAACTCTCTGTTCGGGAATGCTCTGTAGCCGAACTGCATCTCCTGGTTCATCGGTGCCTTGTAGAACCAGCCTATTCTTATCGGCTGGAAACCGTGTTGTCCTCTCTGGCTTTCGAGTCCTGCGTCGACTGCTGCGGTCGCCTGAACCTCCATCCCGTCAAGTTCGTCCGCAACCTGTGCACCTGACCTGGCGGAAGTTGAGAGGGATCCGATATGCCAGTGATCCAGGTCGTAGTCTAGTTCATCCACGACAGAATCTATGGTCCCAGCAGTTTCCTGAAAACCGTCTACATTCCCCATTTCATAGTCCACAGGAAACTGTTCGTCCTGTACTCCTTCATCTCCGACGCCTCTGACAATCACATAGACAAAATTTTCGCCGAACGAATCTACAATATTCTCTGTTTCGTCGATTGGTGGTGCAACGGTTCTGACCTGGTACATGAAGTCCTCGCCGTAACCGTTAGAAGAAAGCTCATCTGCAACATCAACCATCTCAGATTTTACAGAACCCCTTTCGACGTAAACTTCGAGCGGTTCAGGTCGCCGACTTTCCGAAATAGTTCTTTTCATAAGAAAAAATTCTAGGCGCTTGGGCCTTTGAAGTAGCCTTCTTCCTCGTTATCCGTGTTCTGGAAGACTTCCTCTTTATCCAGTGTCTCTCCTTCCCTGTCAGGTCTTGTCTCCGAGTCTACTTCAATCGGGTGGAAAGCTGGTTCAACGTCTTCAGTATCTATTTCATCGAGTTTGTCGAACATCTCCAGAATGCTTTCAAACTCGTCTGCGAATTCCTCTGCCTCTTCTTCATCAATGTTTATTCTTGCGTTCTCTGCTACATCTTTGACTTGTTCGACATCAACCATGTAAACCAATATGTAGAGAAGATTTTTGTATCATCAAGGTATTGAATACTAGAGTTTATCGAGGAATAGTGAAATTTCTCCAAACATTTATAAACTAGCTTTAGGAAAAGTTAGTTAGTAAGAATCACTTATTGTTTGACTCTGGTGGGACAGGTCAAACGGACTTGCCTTCAACTCGGTGGGACGAGCTTGAGGCGAACATCGAACGTTGATCGTCGACTTCAAGGTGGGACTTGAGTCGAATCGTGAAACATTGGGAATTTGCATGTAAGTTGGGATAACTTCTAAGGTAGAGTTAGGTCTGCCGACTTAAAAAACTTTGGTAGACTCGATGCTATCGCCGAGGACGGTAAACCAATAATGGAATCAATAATCAACGACTCCGAAAACACTGAAAACCCCAGTCAAAATCTGGACGATGTCAAGGACGCTAAAATCCTTGTAGTCGGATGTGGAGGAGCTGGTAACAACCAGATCACACGCATCCAGAACAAGGACGTTGAAGGCGCCGAGACAGTAGCAATAAACACTGATAAGCAACACCTGGAGATGTCCTCTGCTGACAGAAAAATCCTTGTCGGCCGGGACCTCACCAAAGGACTGGGAGCTGGCGGACAGCCAGAGAAAGGTGCACGAGCAGCAGAAGAAAACCGTGCAGAACTACGCAACCTGTTCAAAGACGCAGACATGGCTTTCCTCACCGCAGGAATGGGAGGAGGAACAGGAACAGGAGTCACACCAGTACTTGCAGAGATAGCAAAGAAAGAAGACTGCATCGTAATCGGAACAGTCACAATGCCTTTCGAAATCGAAGGCGCAAGAATGTCAAAAGCTGAAGAAGGACTATACGAACTAAGACAACACGTCGACACTGCAATCGTAATCGAAAACGACAAACTACTCGACATCGCAGGCGACATGCCGCTAGACCAAGCATTCGGAGTAGCAGACGAACTAATCACAACAATGATCAAAGGAATCACAGAAACAATCTCCAAGCCTTCACTGGTCAACCTGGACTACGCAGACGTACAGGCAATCATGAACAACGGCGGAGTCGCAGTAGTAGGATACGGAGAATCAGATACCAACAGTAAAGGAAAGGAAGCGATTCACGAAGCACTCTCAAATCCTCTGCTCGACGTCGAGTTTGAAGGCGCGAACGGAGCACTCCTGCACGTTGCTGGAGGTGAAGACCTCACACTGAACGAGATCAACGAGGTCGGACAGCACGTCAAGGAAAAGCTTGACAACCAGGCACAGACGATCTGGGGTGCCCGCGTAAGAGAGGACCTACAGGGCAAGATACAGGTCATCTCGATCATTACAGGAGTAAAATCACCTTACGTCCTCGGAGAACTCGACGAGGAAGAAGAAACAGAAGTCACAGGAGACGTCAACGACCTGGGACTGGAACTAGTTGACTAAAAATCAGTTAGCAGGCCGGGTTTTTCCGGCGTATATTAATATTTCAGACGGAAGGGCTTCCGCACGCTTGGCTGCAAATCCCCCTCCCCTCCCCCCCTAAATTTGTTACCAGGCGAGTGGAGGTCCTCCGCTTAACCTTATTCATTTCTTTTTCACCTCAAGGAGAATTTTTCTTGGTTTTCGAAACTAGTAAAACATTGGATACAGTATTTCAAGCTGTGAGTCAAGGATGGAGAGAAGAGGTTTCAACGCTGTAACTGCTCTGGCGCTTTTACTGGGCGTGGCGTCCGCAGCGATACTTTACCTGGATCCTGAGTCCATGAGGCTGACAGCTGCTTTAACCGGTTTATCAGGTTTCCTGCTTCTTGGTTATGCACGTGATAGGTCGGTGTCTCTCCCAAATCTTAGCCAGGTGAAGGTCGAGTTGAATCTGGCTGAGCAGATCTTTGAACTGCTTTTACTGGTGTCGCTGCTTGTCAGCGGACCTGTCCCAAAAGAAGTCGGTTTAGGTATACTAGCTGCTCTTCTGTTCCTGAAGATCTCCGAGGAACAGATAGCCAATAATCTTAAGATGAACCTTGAATCCGGCCTAGGTGTAAGCTACAGGGTTTACACGTTGATAGGTTTGATCGCTATCTCAAGTTTCAACAGTTACTTCCTGTTCTACGGTTCGTTCGTCTACCTGGGAATAGTGGTCTACGATATCTTCAACATTTTCTACCAGTTCTACGAGAACAGAAAAGGTGTGAAACTGAAAAACCGTATTCTATCTAACTGAATTGAAACGTAAAGGGTTGTACTGTCTCCCATCTATTTAATTTTTCCCGCACCAGTTCATTGTATGAAGGCGCCAATATGTAACGTATGTTTAAAGAGCGATGTTCTCTGTAGCAGCTGTGAGGAGAAGCTGGAGAACGGAGAGATAACGGAACTCGAAATCAAAGTATCAAGAATACTGAAAG
The DNA here is from genome assembly GCA_041640075.1 of Candidatus Nanohaloarchaea archaeon. Lineage (GTDB taxonomy): Archaea > Nanohalarchaeota > Nanosalinia > Nanosalinales > Nanosalinaceae > Nanosalina. Next base: position 54,433 of record JBEQAY010000003.1, read on the forward strand.
ATCTCAGCAACGAGTACGGCTCACTGCGAGACTCAGAGATCAAACACGTCTACGACACGGAGAACGTACTTGTCATCGTCACCGCTGAAGGAGACGGTGCAAAAGTCGTAGGACGTGGTGGAGAAATCGTCAAGGAGATTGCAGATAGAGTCGACAAAAGCATCAGAGTGGTCGAGGCTTCTCAGGACGACAGAGAAGTTATCAAAGGATTATTGAGTCCTGCAGAGATCGAGTCAATCAATACTGTTTTCAAGCCGGATGGACAGAGCCAGAAAGTGGTTGTTTCAGACGAGTACGAAGGTAAGATCAATCTTTCCATCGAGGAACTTGAACAGCTGATCAGCGATATCACCGGCAGCGATTACGGGATCGCCTTCGAGGAATAGAACTCTCCTGTCCATTTATAACTATCTTCTTTTCTATTTTCAGCTATGAGTACTGGAAAAAACGCAAAGAACTTTATCGTGGCGATCGACCAGGAGAAGATCGAACCAGACCTGGCGAAGGAGACTGTTATCAAGTATGATCCTTTGAACCGTTCAGGCAAGGAAGGCGGATTCTACCTGACAGATGAAGGAGAACTACACATTGACAATGACCAAGTGATGGAGGCCCACAAGATGGCCATCAACAAGTACCCCTACGACAACGCGATACAGCTGATCCGCATGGACCGAGAGTTCGGTGAAAAAATCCACCAGTTCGGGGAAAACGCATTCAGACTTTACGGCCTGCCGGCTCCACAGGAAGGTAGAGTGGTAGGCATACTTGGAAGGAACGGTATAGGAAAATCCACTGCTTTGAAGATTCTCTCTGGAGATATAAAGCCGAACCTTGGTCAATTCAGTGGAGAACCAGGATGGGACGAAATACTTGAAAAATACAGAGGTACAGAGCTACAGGACCACTTCAACCAGTTGAAGGGAGGAAATGTTGACGCAGCATTCAAGCCTCAGCAGGTGGACAAGATACCGGAGTTGCACGACGGCAAAGTAAAGACACTGCTTGAGAAAAAAGACGAAAGAAACGCCATGCAGGAAGTGGCCGAGAAACTTGATATAGACAAGCTTCTTGACCGGGAACTGGACGAGCTCTCCGGAGGAGAACTACAGCGAGTGGCTATAGCTGCTACGCTTGTAAAAGATGCTTCACTATATGTAATAGACGAACCATCATCCTTCCTGGATGTGAAGCAGCGTTTGAACACAGCTGAACTGGTATCAGATCTAGGAAATGACAGACAGGTTCTTGTAGTAGAGCACGACCTTGCAACACTTGACCTAGTGTCCTCCTCAACCCATGTCTTCCACGGAGAACCAGGAGCATATGGAATGGTTTCAAACTCTTTCTCAACGCGTCAGGGGATCAACCAGTACCTTGAAGGATACCTGAAATCTCATAATCTGCGTATAAGAGATGATTCCATAAGTTTTGACCGGACAAAGAGAAGTCAGGTGGAGAACAAGCCAGTAGTCCTTGACTATCCAGAATTCGTGAAGAGCTTTGGGAAAGACGAGTTCTCGATGAAATCCAAAGCCGGCAAACTCCATGAAGAGGAGATACTGGGGATACTCGGAGAAAACGGTGTAGGTAAGACAACCTTCGCAAAGATGCTTGCAGGAGCACTTGAGACAGATGAAGGAGAATCTCCAGACGCCTCTATCAGCTACAAGCCGCAGTACCTCGAGGCTCAAGATGAGAAAGTTGAAACTGCGTTGCGGAACTACGTTAACCCGAAGAGCAAGAAGTTCAAGACCCGTATAGCAGAGCCTCTCGAACTTGAAGAACTTTACGAGCAGAACCTGAAAGAGCTTTCCGGTGGAGAACTACAGCGAGTGGGTATAGCGATCTGTCTGGCACGTGACGCCGACGTCTATCTTCTGGACGAACCTTCTGCGTACCTGGATGTCGAGTCAAGGGTTGAACTCGGTAAGACTTTGAAGAGGTTCGCAAGAAAGACCGAGAAACCGCTGATGGTAATCGATCACGACCTGCTGCTTATGGACTACATCGCAGACCGCGCCATGATCTTTACAGGCGAACCAGGTGAAGAAGGAACAGCTACAGAACCTATGAAGATCGGAGAAGCCATGAACACATTCCTTAAAGAAGTTGACCTGACCTTCCGGAAAGACCCGGACACAGGAAGGCCTCGCGCAAACAAGCCTGGCTCACAGAAAGACCAGAAACAGAGAAAGAAAGACGAGTTCTACGAACAGTAAATTTCCAGGGAAAATATTAAGCAAGATGAGTACTAATTCTATAGTATAATGATATTCTCAGGAGAAAAATGGACTTCCAGCGACATGCCGGATCTGAACGGCGAAAAAGTTATCGTAACAGGTGCTAACTCGGGTATAGGTTTCGAGGTCACGAAAAAATTCGCGGAGAAAGGAGCTAACGTGGTCATGGCTTGCAGAAGTCTTGAAAGAGGAAAAAACGCTAAAGAAAAAATTGAAGAAAAACTGGAAAATCCAAGTTTAGAGGTCAGGAAACTTGATTTAGCCGATCTTTCCAGCGTCAAGGAGTTCTCAGAAGAATACCTGGCCAATAACGATGAACTTGACATCCTCTGCAACAACGCTGGAGTGATGGCGATCCCCCGACAGGAAACTGAGGATGGCTTTGAGAAACAGTTCGGAGTAAACCATCTGGGACACTTCGCACTGACCTCACACCTGATGCCAGCTCTGAAGGAAGCTGAAGGATCAAGAGTGGTTACACAGAGTTCAGGGATTCACGAAAATGGCGAGA
>JBEQAY010000004.1:0-56250 GCA_041640075.1 Candidatus Nanohaloarchaea archaeon
CGTATCCGCGGTCAACCATGAAGTCCTCGAATAATTCCCAGGACTCGGTGTGTGTCAGTGTCTCGGTAGTCGGTGAATCGTTGATGAATGTGTATCCGTCGCCGCACTCCGGTTCTCCGCAGATTTCGCGGTCGTCGTTTTTGGCCCAGAAGTAAAGGCCGCAGTTGCTGCACTGGCCTCGACTGAATCCTTTTTCTCTGAGTATATCTGTTGCGAAGAACTTGTCTGGTTTGTTGCTGGCTTCTTCCTTGATCTCTTCTTTCAGCTGGTCGAGGCTTTTCATATCGAAAGGTTTCCTAAGAAATTTTTTATCATTAAACAGGTGGGGAGAGGAGAATCTAGGTGGCTGCGGAGTACCACTCTTCCAGACCCGGATCAACTTCCATGTGATCTGAAGCATCTGTCGACGCTGGGTTAAGGTATTTCAGTTCGTCAGATAGGGCTCTAATATTTTGGAGAAAAAGAAAGGAGGGGAAATGTGGTTTTTTAGCCAAGTTCTCTTGAGAACTCTTCGAGAATCTTCAGCATTACTGGTGCCAGTACTGGACCGAGCACAACTGTGATCAGTGCGCTTACTACGAATTCAGGTGCTGCCAGGGTTGCAAGCCCGAATAGGATAGTTGCACCCATATAAATCAGGAAATATCCTATCAGAGACATCAGAATATTTAATCTGCTGCCTTTGGTATCCTGTATGCTCTTGTCCAGTGCCTCAAACATTCTCCTGTCATCGATCGCGATGAAAGGCTGTGCGAGGATGAGCATAACTGAAACGTAGATTAGAGCTCCAAGTCCCAGTAAACCACCTATACCTGCCAGTGCAAGTACTCCGGCGCTTGCTGAAGTAAGTCCTGCCAGTGAGGTGATTCCTGAAGTTGCTGCGGCCAGTAGTGCCGGGCCAAGGAAGATGAATGCAACCATGTAGGCAAGTATGCCTGTTATCAGGTTGGCTCCTGCAATTCTTCCGAACGGCCATACGAGGTTCTCCCTGAAGTGTTCAAGTTTTACCTCTTCTTCTCTAAGGCTTCTAAGCCCTCCTATTGTGGCTACAACTCCCAGTAAACCTCCCAGTATGCTGATTGTTGCGCCTGCTGAGATCATCGACATCTCCTCCATAAGGTAGGAGGATGCATAGTTCAGAAGCTGTATGACAAAGAAAATTCCAACCAGCTTCTGACCAGTCGATGATTTCAAAATCCCGAAAGAGTTCCTCAAAACGTCAACTGAACTTACTGACATAAGTTACAACTTGGTTATCCGGACTTAAAATCTATTTGGAACTCGCGTAAAAGAAAAATTGGAAAAGAAAAGGTGAAAAGACAGGAAATCAGCTTGGGACTTTAGAACATGTTTCCAAGTCCTTCAGCAGCTTCTTCCTCGTCAGCTTCGTCCTCATCTTCTTCCTCTTCCTCAGCTTCCTCTTCTTCGTCAGCTGAATCGTCGGAAGAACCGCCGGAAGGTGCTGCTGCGCCGCCTGCAACTGCTGTCTCCATCGCTTCCTGGATGTCGACATCTTCAAGAGCTGCGACTAGAGCTGCAATTTCGGAATCCTCAACGTCTAGACCTGCTGCGTTGACGATGTCCTGTAGGTTATCTTCTGTGATTTCCTTGTCTGCTTCTGAAAGTGTAAGTGCTGCGTAGATTAGTTCCATAATTTATTCACCAATATCCGAGAAAGAGGAGACAACCCTTAAAAAACTCTCTTGCATAGATCACTACAGATGGCTAGGATTGATTTCTCAAGGATGCCGGAAAACTTTCGCGTCAGACTTTCAGAGTCAGGAAAAAACGATCTATGGCACCGCGTCGACGAATTCGGAGGCGTAAAAAATCTGGCAGACGCCTTCGACTACTCCCAGTCAAAAATCTACAACTGGAAAAGCAAAGATCTCGGACTTCCTGTAAACTTTGTACGTCAGATAATGGGGGAAAACAACACGGAAGAAATAATTCTACTGAAAGGACCTGGGAGCAGCGGAAAAATCGAAAATCCAAACTTTCCGCTCGAGATTTCTGAGGAACTCCTGACAAGAGTAAAGCTTTCCGTAAAGGAAAACTCCGACGGCACGCCTATCTACATCACACAGGAGAAAAGTCTGGCGGAGAGGTTTTCAGAATTGCTGGAGAAACTTGGAGAGGTAGAGTACAAAGTTTATTCACGGGACTCAAGATTCGAATTAAGATATCCCAAGTTCCTGCATGAAGTTTTCATCAGCATAGATTTTGAGGAAAATCTTGGTGCGCTGGTAGATGAGAAAGGAAAAATTCAGGAGGGAAAAATACTACTTGACGACAGGGAAATTCCTGTAGAAGATTTTGACGGAAAGCTTTATTCCCGCGAGAAAAGCTTCGAGCTGGCACTGGAACGTGGTGACTCAGAAAAGATCGCAGAGATGATGGCGGAGGAGTCTGAGAAAGTTAAAGGATTGATTGATAGCTGAATTTTGTTTTCTAGTTTCTCCATGTTATGTATCCGAGTATAACCAGTGAGGCTGTTTCCAGGCTTCTGAGTATCAATCCTTGTTGTGCAACTTTTTCAGCGTACAGCCCCATCATCGTCCAGTTAAAGTAGAAGGCAAGTACGTTTTCCAGGAGGAGGATTGATGCGAATATCAGCAGACCCAGTGAGAACTTCGAGTTCAGTTTCTGGTAGTTCTGGGCGTACACATATATAAGGGAAACCAGTATCAGGGCGTTGAGTCCCGAGAGAACTAGTGACGTTTCGGTAATCATGGTTTACTAGTTGCCTCCGTTCTGTTTATCTATCTTTTCCCAGATATCATCGAAAACCTGTATTTCGTTCTCAAGCCTATCTGATATACTGTACATCTTGCCGTAGTCTTCTTCACCAGCCTCCACGAGGCCGTTGTCTTCAAGTTTTCTGAGGTGGTACGTGACGGTTTTGTAGTCTAGATTCAGGTTTTCCGAGAGCTGGTTAGGGTTGAATGGTCGTTCCCTGAGTTCGTTGATTATCTTGGCACGTGTCTCTCCTCCTTTCGTACCCCCTATAAGGTGCCAGAGAAGAGATTTCATGTCCGTGCCAAAGGTCATGTCGAAAACAGTAAGTCGCAGGATTAAAAATTATGTATTAGAGCATTATCCTGAGAAGGCTGGTGACTGCGTTGCAATTTTTCAGTTGGAATCAATTTGGGAAACAATCTGGAATTGGTTAAAAACCCTTTATCGCATTAGTAATGGATAGTTATGATTGAAGAGCTTAAGAAGAACAAGTTTTTGTTGGCAGTGCTGCTAGTAGTAGGTATAGGTGGCGTAGTTTTTGCGGCTATCCAGACAGACCTGATTGATTCAGTGACTGGAGAAGAACCACAGGATCATTCTGGCGAAGCTATGGAGGCCGGAGAGGCCATGAAAGCCCAGGATGATCTAGGTGAAGAGTCAACAGACTCAGATTCCATGGACTCTGGAGGCTCCATGAATGACTCCGTGGATTCAAATGACTCGATGAACGATTCAATGTCGGAGCAGTGATTCAATAATGGCGGCAGAACCTACCCTGGTATTTTCCTTCTTTGCAGGGCTTCTTTCCTTTTTATCGCCCTGTATGCTGCCTGTAATACCAGCATTCATCGCACACATGGCAGGAGCCAATCTTGAAGATAACTTTAACAGGAGGAAAGTGTTCCTGACTGCTCTGCTTTTCGTAACAGGGTTTTCGGTGGTCTTCGGGATACTGGGTGTCCTTCTTAACTCATTCCTCGAATCAGCGAGTACACAGATACTTCACTACCTCTCGATCTTCGCTGGAGGCCTGATAATATTCTTCGGTGCACACCTGACAGGGATAATAAGCATACCAAACCTTGACAGGGAGCACAAGCTTGGACTGGAAGACAAGCTTGGATCAGGCTATATTTCATCCTTCATACTTGGAGCAGCCTTCGCCGTAGGCTGGACACCTTGCGTGGGACCTATCCTTGGAAGCGTCTTCGCACTGGCATCTACGAGCCCTGGTTCGGCGTTCTTCCTGCTCCTGGCTTACTCTATAGGACTTGGAGCGCCGTTCCTGTTGATAGGTGCTTTCCCTAACAGGTTCAGAGAGTACATCATGCAGAGGATGGACAAGGTTTCAAAGGTCAGGACAGTCTTTGGTTACATAATGATCCTGATGGGGGTACTGATCGCGACACAAAATCTTTCACTGCTGGCCAGCTTCGGAATACTGAATGAGGTGCTGCTATGAATATCGAGGTAGAAAAACCCTATCAGTTCGCCGTGCTAATGCTACTGGTCGCAGGAGCAATAGGATTCAGCCTGGTAAACACTCCTGAAGGAGCAAATACTGAAGGTATAGATGTCATGAACGAGACAGAGGCTGTCGAAATGAAGCAGGAAGAGTTCCAGAGGGCGAAACCTCTGGTTAATCCTACAGGTTACATCAACACCGACAACGTCTCGATAGAGGAGAACATCGGAGAGAAAGTTATACTGCTTGATATGTGGACCTATAGCTGTATAAACTGTCAGAGAACATTTCCACATCTGAAAGAGTGGAACAGGAAGTATAGGGACGACGGACTGCTTATCATAGGAAACCATGGACCAGAGTTTGAATTCGAGAAGAAGAGATCCAACGTCGAGGACGCGGTCGAAAAATACAACCTGACCTACCCCATTGTCCTCGACAACAACTACGGAACCTGGAACGCCTACAACAATCGTTACTGGCCCCAGAAATACCTGATAGGGGTTGACGGATTCATCAGATACGAGCACATTGGAGAAGGAAGATACGAGCAGACAGAGGAGAAGATAAGAGAGCTGCTCAAGGAACTGAAGATGCGGAATGGACAGGATCCAACACTGACCGATGAGATAGGTCAGAGTCCGGAGGAAGAGCAGCTTGACTCGACAGACGTGAACTCCGACATGATCAAGACACCTGAAATATACCTGGGGACCTACAGGAATGATTACCTGGCCAACGGGCGGAACGGCACGAAAGGGACTCAGAACCTCACTGTCCCAGAAGAATTGGAAAAGAACAATCTTTATCTGGGTGGAGAATGGAACTTTGAGGAAGAATACGCTGAAAACAGTGGTTCGGGAGAGATACTGTTGAGATACGAGGCGAAGAGAGTCAACATGGTGCTGGAAGGAGATAACACAACAATCAAGGTATACCAGGACGGAGAACTGGTATCAGAATCCGCAGGAAGAAATGTGGAAAACGGAAGAGTTAAAGTCGGAGACGAACAGCTGTACAACCTGGTGGCGAACAACGAGTATGGCGAACATAGATTGAGGATCAAGGTTGAAAACGGCGCCCTGAAAGCCTATACATTCACATTCGGATAGAAAAGAGAAATGAGGAGATGAGATATGAAAACTAAAGATTTCGACCGAAAAACGTATATACTGGCAGGTTCAGCTCTGGCGCTGGCCATTTTCGTAGCTTTTGGAGCAACTCAAAACGCTAGAACTACAGGAGCAGTCAATTCATCGGCCTGGCAGGAAGTGGAGCTCCAGGACGTGAACTCTGGTGACTCATTCACTGTAACAGAGCTTGAGAAGCCTCTTCTTGTTGAAACGTTTGCTGTCTGGTGTCCGACCTGTACAAACCAGCAGAACGAGATAAAGAAACTGAAAGAAGATTCCAACGTAACTTCAGTTTCTCTAGACGTCGATTCCAATGAAGACGAGCAACAGATCAGCCGACACACGGAGGAAAACGGTTTCGACTGGCGCTACGCCATCTCGCCGCCTGAACTGACACGTATGCTGATCCAGGAGTACGGTAACTCCATCGCGAATCCTCCTTCAGCACCGGTAGTGCTTGTTTGTGAAAACAGCAGCAGAAGGCTTTCAAACGGTGTGAAAACAGCTTCCACACTCCAACAGGAGATACAGGAGGGTTGCTGAATGGTACTCGGAGAGCTGTCAACATCGTTTCTTCTTGGACTTGCTACGCCTCTGACAGCTCTCTGCGTGATACCTCTTTATCCCAGCTTTATCTCATACCTTTCAAAACAGCTTGACGGAGATACTGATCAGAAGACGTACCTTTTCTTTGGTTTGCTGGTTGTGGCGGGAGTCATTAGCTTCATGCTGGCACTTGGACTGGTTTTCTCCACTCTGCTTCAGGCATCGCTTACAAGCGTGATCGAGATAGTTTCACCGGTAGCCTTTGCCGTCTTAGGTTTGATGGGTATCGCCATGATGCTGGACCTAGATTTCCAGAGCTACCTGCCCTCGAAGAGGACTCCGGAGTTCGAGAATCCGCTTGTGAACGCCTACGGCTTCGGTTTCTTCTTCGGCGCCATAATCATCCCCTGCAACCCTGCGTTCATCGCAACTTTCTTTGCAAGAGCGTTCCTGTTCGAAACACCTGTTACAAGCTTCCTGAACTTCATGTCGTTCGGACTCGGTATAGGCTTCCCGTTGCTGGCTTTCTCCGTGATTTCACAGTCAAAGAGCCAGGAAGTAATCAAAACACTCCAGAAACACTCATCGATAATACACAGAGGGTCAGGCCTTGTCATGATGGTTATATCACTTTACTACCTGATCAAGGTCTTCAACGTACTGACTATCTAGAATCAGGAGGTTGAAATCAACTAGATGATCAAAAACCATGACAGATCGCAGGTTCCTGAATCTGGGAGAGATTCTGGAAAGCGGTTTTATGCAAAGACGAGGAACATAGTACTATGAATTACAGGGCTAAACTGGAGGATAAACGAGTACTTGCAGTCCTCGGTTTCGTTTTTTCAGGTCTGCTCCTTGCAGCGATTTCTGTATCAATCTCCGGACAGTTCATGGCTTCAGATGATGAAAAAACCGGGGAGGTCCCGGAAAGCAAGGAAGAGTACAGCCAGGAGATCTCACAGTTAACGGAGATGGAGTACTATGTTACACAGCAGAACGGGACGGAACCGGCATTTGAAAACCAGTACTACGATCACAAGCAGCCAGGTATCTATGTGGATGCCGTGAGCGGAGAGCCACTTTTTTCCAGCAAGCACAAGTACGACTCCGGCACCGGTTGGCCAGCCTTCTATAAACCACTGGAGCCTGAGAATTTGATCATAAGAGAAGATAGAGGGCCGCTGGGTGTCAGAACCGAGGTGGCAAGCAAGGACGCAAGAAGTCATCTGGGCCACATCTTCCAGGACGGACCGGAGGATAAAACCGGTTTGAGGTACTGTATAAACAGCGCAGCCCTTGAATTCATCCCTGCAGAAGACCTAGAGGAGAAGGGATACGCTGAGTACAGCTTGATGTTTGAAACCGAAAACTCGACTCAGGGTGGCGACCAGTGAAGGATAGAAACTTCAGGATTGGCATGGCACTCATAGTCTTCGGATTTGCTGGTGCAGCAGTCCAATTCGGTTATCTGGAGATCCCTTTATCGGGTGTAACCTCTCAGCAACCTGTGAATACTGATTCGGGAGTCCAGGAATCCTGGAAACAGAATATAACGAATCAGACGCCTGTAAACGCAACCTTTGCGGGAGGGTGCTTCTGGTGCATAGAGGGAGCATACATGGGTGTTGAAGGAGTAGAGGCCGCGATCAGTGGCTACGCAGGTGGCAGAGAATCCACGGCCACGTATGACCAGGTTACCACGGGAGAGACAGATCACAGGGAAGCAGTCAGGGTCAGGTACTATCCTTCAATCATTTCCTATCAGGAACTGCTGGAGATATATTGGAAAAGCATCGATCCTACAGATCCCGGCGGCCAGTTCTCGGACAGAGGACCACAGTACACTACAGCGATCTATCCTCACAACGATGAGCAATATAGGCTCTCAAGGGAATCCAAGCAGAATCTCTCCCAGTCAGGGAAGTTTGAGGAACCGATTGTAACGGAGATAGAGAACTACACTGCTTTCTTCCGTGCAGAAGACTACCATCAGAACTACTCGAAGAAGAACACTGCACAGTACAAGGCCTACGAAAGAGCATCCGGAAGGAAAGGATACGTGGAGAAAGTCTGGGACGACAGCCCTCTGACGTAAAGCTCAGAATAAGTTTTCATTAAGCACTCTTCAACTCTATCTTGTACCCGAAAGGATCTCTGATGTAGACGCCGGGCCCTCTACCTGTAGCGCCGAGAGGATGCCCCTCTCTCAGGATTTCAATATTATTTTCCTCTAAAATCTCTTTCACGTCGTCAATTTTTTCGTTTAGGGTTACGCAGAAGTGATCAAAACTTTTTCCTGAAGGCCTCTGGAAATTTTCCTTCGGCCGGATGTTGATGACTGCTTCTTCGCTTATCCTGAAGAAAAACGAGGTCCGCTCACCGTTCTGAAATTCTTCCAGCTTCATAGGTTCGAAGCCGAGAACTCGCTGGTAAAAATTTACAGCTTCATCAATTCCTTCTTCTGGTATCCTGATGTTGATGTGATCGATACCTTCCCCTTTCATGAAAATTTATGCGGCAACTGCGTGGAAAAATCTACTGGTTGAGAAATTTCTGTAAATTAGAAAGTAAAAGGAGAAAAGAAAAGTTGGGAAGTTCTTATTCTTCCTCTTCTTCGGACTCGTCTTCTGAGTCTTCGTTGTCAGCTTCAGGTTCCTCAGCTGATTCCTCGTCATCTTCCTGAAGTTCTTCCTTTGCTGCTTCCAGATCGACTTCTGAGTCGACTGATTCTGCAGCTGATGCTGCGTAACTGACTGCTTCTTCGATTGTCTCTTCTTCTGGAAGTCCTTCGCTGATTGAGACGTTCTTCGCTTTCTGTGCTGCTTCGCTGATGATTGCCGGTGCTGTTGTCTCGTTGACAACTCCTGCGTTGACTGCAAGGTTGAATCCAGCTGCTGCAGCTGCTTCGATGTCTTCTCTGTATTCGTCGACGTCGATTGCGAGGTCGTCTGCTCTGAATATTTCTCCATCGCTGTATGCTACTACCAGGTCAAGTCCGATCTGGAGTGGTTCGATTCCGATCTGGTTGAGGATTTCTGCGTCTTCCTCTGTAATCTCTTCACCTGCTTCCACGATGACTGAAGGTTCCTGTACGTGGATTGAACCGTCCTGTACCTGGACCTGTGCTCCTGCCTGCTGGAGTTTTCCAAGCATTGGGCCTGGCCCGATTCCTGTGTCTCCTTCAGGGATTTCGATGTCGTTAGGTGCGATCTCTCCTCCGTCGGCAGCTGCACTCGTCTGGTTCTCCTGGATCAGCTGGTATAGCTGGAACGGGTCTTTCTCGGAGAAGATGAATGCTGGCTGCATCGCTTCATCTGTATCAAGCTGGTCGATTCCTTCTTTCTCAGCGTTTCCGAGTGCGATGTTCATCAAGGTCTTCCTGGACATCTTGATGTCAGCGAACTCCTCGATCTCTGACTCGATCTCTTGAAGCTGACGTGCTGGAAGGCTCTGCATGTCAAGGATTCCGATTACATCGTAGTCCTCAAGATCTCCCCCGAATTCTTCGACCTTTGCTTCCTTCTGCTCACGTGTCAGATTCTTTGGGGTTGGCTGCACCATCAGTTATCAACCTCCACTGATGGACCCATAGTGGTCTTTATCATCACGTTTTTGATGTTGTTCCGACCATCTGGAAGGTTCTCCTCTACGAAGTTGTAGACTGTGCTTGCGTTTCTTGCTACTGAATCAGCGTCGTGATCCTCCTTCCCGACCTTGATCTGGAGAAGAGGCTGTTCCTTGACTGTCAGTGAAACTGTGTTTCTCAATCCCTCGATCTCGTCTTCAAGGTCGCTTCCAGGAGGTGTTGGATCCGGCATCATGTTGCGCGGTCCGAAAACCTGTCCAAGCTGCTGTCCGATCTTAGGCATCAGTGGTGCCTCTGCGATAAGGAATGTAAACTCATCTGCAAGTTTCTTTGCCTTGTTAGGTTCATCGAACATCTCCTCAAGTTCGTCCTCGCTGATATGTCGATCAGCGTTGTCTCCGCTTAGAGAGTCTCCGATGACTGCGATCTTGATATCCTCATCTGCCTGATTCGGCAACTTGACGTCGTCGTTGATCCTGTTGTTAGGATCTGAAAGATCCAGTCCACGGAAGTTCATGATCAGATCGATGCTTTCTGTGAAGTTCCTGTCTTCACTGTTCTCTACTGCTTCCTCTACTGCTTCTTCAAAATTCATTCTTTGTCACCTCTAGTTGAGGCCCTCCGCGGCCTCGATTTTATCGTCGTATTTTCCTTCAGATACTTCCTGCTGGAAATCATAGGCATCTTTGCCGTCGATCTGAACTCCCATCGACTGAGCTGTACCTGCGATTTCCTTGATTGCTCCACGCAGATCCTTCGCGACTAAGTCGGAAGCCTTCATGCGTGCAACTTTGCAGAGTTGGTCAAAGGACATGTCAGCAACCTTTTCGTTGTTAGGTTCTGCTGCTCCTGACTCGATGCCGACCTCTTCCTTGATTAGGCCTGCTGCAGGAGGTTTTCCCACTTCTACTTCGAAATCGCCTGTTTCCTCGTCTACGATGACGTCTACAGGTACTTCCTGTCCTTCAAACTCTGAAGTTTTTTCGTTGATTTTGCCGACCACTTCTCCTACGTCTGTAGGGAGTGGTCCTAGTTCTGGTCCTAGCGGAGGCCCAGCGGATGCTGATCCTCCTTCTACCAATGTGCTGATGGTAGTCTTGTCTCCCATAATATCTTTTCCTCGTGTTTGTTGATTTAAGTTAAGTTTTAGTTGGTTTTAGCTTTGACTTGCTTTCTTCCGCACCATGTCCGCGTCCACTGTTGTTGGGATTGGTACTGCTGCGTCGAGAAGCTCGATTGTGACTTCTCTGTTGGTTTCGTCGACTCGTGTGATCTGTGCTTCTTCGCCTTTGAAGGCTCCGCCGATGACTTCGACTTCGTCTCCTTCCTCGATCTTGATCTCTTCCTGCTCGTCGCTCAGGTATTTCTCGATTTCGTCTACTCCTACTTCCTCGTCGATGATGCCATTGATGTTTCTTACCTCTCCGACCAGATCCTTGATGTCTGCTTCCTTTCCTTCAAGGAAGATGTATCCTTTAAGGTCGTCTGGGTGGAATACAGCTTTGATGTCTTTGTCGCTATTCTTGATTTTACTTCTAAGCGCGTTGATGGCTGTTTTCTCTCTTCCACGTGTGGTTCGGGCGGTAAGTATCATTCTGTGATCATCCCAGTAGTTGAGGTATTAGGTTGGATGCGAGGTAGAACAGAAAACCTATTGCTCCGATTATAACCATGCCTGCACCAGTGACCTTGGCGCTCATGGAGAATTCTTCTCTGTCAGGTTTCTCCGTAATCTTCAGGACTCTTTTGGTCTCCTTGATCCTGTCTACAAGGCCTTGTTTCTGTTCAAGTATGTATTCTTTGATGTTTTCTATGCTGAAATCCATAGGTTTGAGTACACCCTCGCAATTTCTGGTTAGAAGTAGAACTAGGTGTTTATGGACCTAATTCCCTTCCACCAGAGGTGGTATTTAACGGGTTTAAGATACGTAGTTAAGGCAATATTTATAAGCGGTTCTCTTAATGCCGACGATTCCCACGATTTGTGAGTACTCTATTAAAAAATTTAAACATGGTTTCTATTGTAAAAGTGCTCGTACACAGCTTGGCTCCGGATGTGGTTTGAATCGGTTATGTATACTGTAGGGGTCTCTCCTGCTGTTTCTAAGCTGTGGTCGGACGAAAAGTCTGCATCGATTTCTCTTACTTGACCTTCTTTGTCTATAACCATGTGATTTCCAAATATCCTTTCTGTCGAAGGCGAGTTCATGTAAGTATCGAACACAACTCTCTTACCTCCGCCAGTTTCCAGAGGAAGTTGGCTAGCCAATCCCGTATCTTCTTCAGTGCCCATGTCCAGTGCTCTGGATATCATACTTAATGCGCTATGATAGTCCAGGTCATCGAACCTGAAGAAAGCATATCTTGGTTCTGAGTCTACTAAACTCTCATTCTCTGTTCTCGCTCCGAGACCCCAGTTGCCGAGGTCGATCTCGTAGACGGTTTTTTGGTCTCTCTGATCGATATCTAACTCCTTTCCGAACTCTTCAGAAAGCCATTCAAGCTCCTTAACTGCTCTGAATCCTTCCTTAACATGTCTTCTACCCGAAAATTTCTCTGGGATACCCTCCTCTATATCCTCCCAGAACTCTGACCAAACGCTGTAGTTGTGAGGCGCCCGTCCACGGTTTTCTACCAATTTCTTCTTCTGTCGCTCAAAGTCATAGGGCTGAAGCATCTTCGATAATATGCCGGTGGTATTCTCGTAACCTCTATCTGCCCATCTCTCCAGGTCCGATTTTGAGCTTTCTAAGAGCTCCTCCTCTATATTATCTGGCCAGTCTCCTGAAAGATACCTCTCAGAGACTTCGAATACACCCATACCTCTGATCTGCTCAACTGTTTCAGGAGCGGCTTCAATCCAGTCCTGGTTCATATATCATGTTGTCAGTACTCGGATTTTAAGAGTTTTTGTTATGCTTCGATGAAAAAAGCTTTCTCGAGCCATAGAAAAGTCAGAATATTTCTATTTCAGAGAACAGTCTCTGGTTGCCTCCGTCACCAGTAGGGGAGAATCCTAGCACAGCGTTGCTAACCATATCAAATCGGCAAGTGCTTCGAGAAAAATTGTAAAAATAAATAGTGAAAATAGGAGAAAAAGAGTGTAGAGCCCCTTAAATGAATTCCACTCCAAGCTCTTCCTCGATCTCGTCCTCGTACTCATCTGAGTGAGTTTTCTCTGGCCCGTAGATCTGAGGTGAATCTACTCCTGTGACGATGATCATTGCCTGTAGTGAGTCATCCATGTCTTCTCTTACCTGTGCTCCCCAGATGATCTTGGCAGAGTCAGATAGCTTTCCGGAGACTGTGTTGACGACTTCCTGTGCCTCATTTAGGGAGAGGTCGGTTCCTCCATTGACGTTCACGAGCGCTCCTTTACCGCCCTCTATGTCTACGTCAAGTAATGGGTTCTGAAGTGCTTTCTGCACTGCTTCGGTTGCACGACTGTCTGTATCTGACTGACCCATTCCGATCATTGCGATTCCTCCTTCTCCCATGACTGCTCGGATGTCTGCGAAGTCCAAGTTGACCAGGCCAGGTTTTGTAACCAGTTCTGTTACGCCTTTGACTGCGTTTACAAGGATCTCGTCTGCAATCTTGAAAGCTGTGTTGAGTGATACGTCTGGAACGATTTCTAGAAGCTTGTCGTTTGGTATTACGATTAGAGTATCTACTACTTCTTCTAGTCTTTCAAGTCCGTACTCTGCGTTTTCCTGTCGGCTCTGACCTTCCATCTCGAAAGGCAGTGTTACGATTCCGACAGTTAGAGCGCCCTGTTTCTTTGCTTGCTCCGCAATAACTGGGGCTGAACCTGTTCCGGTTCCTCCTCCGAGTCCACAGGTGATGAAAACCATGTCTGCTCCGTCGATAGAGCTCTTAACTTTCTGCTGGCTTTCCTTTGCTGATTCCTCTCCTACCTTTGGGTCAGCTCCTGCTCCGAGTCCGCCTGTCAGTTCCTTTCCGATCAGGACTTTTTTGTCGGCATTAGCGTATAGAAGATCCTGTGCGTCGGTGTTCATCGCGATAGTTTCGCATCCTTCAATCCCGACGTCCACGAGGCGGGATATAGTATTGTTTCCGGCTCCTCCGGTTCCTACGACCTTGATCTCGGCCTTCCTCTTCTCAATAAGGTCCTCAAGCTCGCTGTCGATGTCGTGGTTTTGGTTTCCTGATCTGCCAGCGTTGTGAGCCTCGTTCTGATTCATAATTTAGCAACCCTTGTCCTGTAGAAAGTGTTATCACCAACGTATATAAAAATGGCTAAAATCTGGTGTTGAACTGTTTTCAAAGGCCTCAGACCGGATTGAAAAACTGGAGCTCTTCTGGAAAAATTCCTGAAGGATAAGGTGGAGTAGTTTTACTCCTGGATTTCGACTTCTTCAAAACCAGTATTTTCCAGGATTTCCTCTCTGATTTCTTCCTTGACGTTTTCCGGTAATTGGTGGTCGTGGTCTTCAATGTCGTGATCGATTACCACGGTATTGTCTTCGAACTCTATATCTCCATGACCGAGCCTGTACTTGAAGATCTGCCTGGCTTTTTGCTCGTCGTCCTCAACTTTTTCCAGAACCTCTACATCGTAGAGAAGGTCTTTTCCGGAGAGAGGATGGTTAAAATCAACTCTTACTCGTCCTGAGCCTTTTGAAAGAACTTTACCCTGTCTGTTTCCGACCATTATCTTGTCGCCTACTCTTACGTTGACGTCCTGTTTCTTGAACTCTCTTTCTGGGTATGTCTGGATCTGGTCGCTGTCTCTTTCCCCGTAGGCTTTTTCTGAAGGTATATCTATATCTTCTCTTGATTCTCCGACTTTCATGTCGAGCAGAGTTTCTTCAAGGCCTTCGATGACGTACCCTGATCCTAGCAGGACTGGAACTGGTTCATAGTCCATTCTCTCGCTGTAAACTCCTTCTTCTTTTGCTGTTTCCTCGTTTGAGATATCGAAGATATCCCCGTCTGAGGTCTTTCCAACGTAGTCAATTAGGATCAGGTCGCCTTCTTCCATAGTTTATCCACTTACAGTTACAGGAACGCGTTTAACATTTAAGAGTGCTTTACATACCGAGAGTTATGGGTTGGATGGATCAATTACCGGAAAAACTCAGGATTTCACTTGAAAAAATTCTTGACATGACCAACAGACATGAAGAGGCCTACATGAACGCTGAGAACGCTTCTGTCGGCCAGCTGTGGGTTGCGATCGCACACCTCAATCAGCAGGTAGAAGACTTGGAGAATATTGTCAACGCCCAGAGAAAGGCACTGAACAATCTTGACCAGGATGTCAACGTAAACCAGCACCTGGACAGCAATCTTGAAGAGAGTCTGAAACGATACTGAAAATACTGGCTCTTCGTGATTTTTCTATTAGATATAGGAAAGGTCTATGGTCTCAAGCAGCGAATCCATGATTTCCTTCTCTTCATCGAAGTTCTCAATGAATTCGTGGGGGAATCCGTCATAGTTTTCCTCTATGAAACTGTGGATTCTCTCGGCATCTCTTCTGTATCTATCTTCAGTGAGCTGTAAAGGATCTTCCTGAATGTAGTTTACAGCCTGTAAAACCTCTAGGTGTGGATCCGGATTTTCGTTGATGTATCCTGCTATCTGGTTCCATGAAGGATTTTCTCGCTCACCAAAACTTCCGAGAGTCGCTAAAAGCGCGGCATAGTCATCATAGAAAAATTTTCCAGGAACCTTCTCGTTGAAATCCGGCTCCATGTCAGGTTCACCGCCAGGATAGTCGATGAACGTAGGAGATTCATTTTCCAGCATTTCCTCCAGATCACCGTCATATAGCTTCTCCAGTTTCTCTCTTTCAGAGAGAGCGGCTCTCATGTTTTCCTGACTGAGGTCTACATGCATGTCTTCATCGTTTGAGAAGATTTCAGCGACCTCTCCTGCCTGAAGTAAAAGCAGTTCGTCCCGAATATCTTCCTCAAGTTCCTCTTCAATTGTGGAGCGAGGAACTGCCATCCTCTGACCGTTTTTGTAGAAACTCTGTCCTAGTACAGCCAGCACGCCTGAAAGTTTTCCAGGATCTACCTGGGACATTTAATCCATCACTATCGCAGGTTTTCCGGGTTCTGCTCTGGAAGCTTTTTCATGACCGCTTTCGCTTTCAAGCTCTATGTTTACCCAGGTATCGAACTTTTCCTCGAGGTACTTCTCGTTCTCATCCATGATTTCATTCTCTTCCTCAAGGCCGAAGACTCTTTCAGGTAGGTCCCCAGGTGAGTTGAGATAGTCCTTAAGGTATCCTTCTATCTCCTCAGGTGAACAGTCTGTCTCCTCTATAAGCTGTTCCATGGCTTCTCCAAATTCCGGTCTCTCATCCATGATCTCCTTCAGCTTTGAGAACAGTTCCCGCTTGTCTTCATCTGCCAGGATTATCGTTATCTCCTCGTAATCATCTACAAGATCCTCAAGTTCTCTGATATCTGACATTACGTCTTCAACCAGCTCTTCTGCAGCTTCAACTTCTTCGTCAACAAGTTCTTCGTCTGCTTCAGGCCATTCAGCAGCTGAGACGAACCCTTCGCCGTTAATTTCATCCCATAGCTCCTCGCAGATATGAGGTGTGAAAGGCGCCATCAGCTTGACCTGTGTCTCAATCAGCTCGTTGATGACCTCGGTATTCAGCTCCTGGGAACGTTCCTTGTACCTGTTGATCAGGGAGTTCAGCTCGAAGAAACCATTTAATCCTGCCTTGCGGGTCTGGAACTCTTCAAGACCTTCCGTAGCCTCACTTATAATATTCTGCAATCTGGAAAGAGCGTACCTGTCTATATTGTTCTTTTCTCTTTCCACACCTGAGTCATAGAGCTCTTTACTACGGTTGTAGAAGCTTCTTATCTTGTTGAAGTACTCCTGTACATCTTCTTCCTTCCAGTCGAAGTCCTGCCATGGCTCACGTGATGCAAAGATGAAAAATCTAGTCGTGTCAGCTCCATACTCTTGGATGGCGTTGTCTGGAAGTTTAACATGTCCTTTGCTTGATGACATCTTCTCTCCCTCCAGAGTTCCGAGTCCCCAGGTTGCGATTCCCTGAGGCCAGTTCTCCTGCTCAAAAAGCGCGGTGTGATGGAAAAGCATGAACGTAAGATGGTTCTGGATAAGAGGGTATGCAGAGGTTCTCCAGTCAAGAGGATACCAGTAGTCAAACTGTTCTCTGGCCTCTTCAACTACTTCAAGGTCGATACCAGTGCTTTCAGCTACTTCCTCTGCTTCACCTTTCTCGTTGAACACGTAGTCGAAGAACTCAGGTTCAAGCTTATCTCCAGGGACGTCCTCGATGACATGGCGGATAGTGTAGAACGCCATGTAGATAGTTGAATCCGAAAGCGGCTCCACCACAAAATCCTTGTCAAATGGAAGCTTTGTTCCGAGTCCAAAGTTTCTGATAGCTGGCCAGGACTCAAGCCAGTCGATAGTGTGCTCATAGTCCTCTCGCTTCTCTTCTGGTATAATATTCATGTCGTCCAGGTGGCTATGCACTTTGTCCTTCCAGCCTTTGTCACCGTATTCAAGGAACCATGACTCCTGCATGGAAACGATAACCTTACCTCCACATCTGCAGACGACTTCCTCGGAGAAATCGTACATTGAGTCAAAAGCACCTTTCTCCTTGAAATCCCTGATAAGCAGATCCTTCACAGAGTTCACGTTTTCAGAAGCATACTCCCCACAGGAAGCGTTCAACTTCCCGTTGTGGAACTCTTTCTCATAGACTTCGTCAGTAGCTTCTTCAAGCGCTTCTTTATCGTCCTGTGAATCTATACCATATTTTTCACAGGCTTCTTTCGCTGGTATATCTGTATAGGCGTCAGTATTGATTATCTGCTTCGGCTCGATATCCCTGACCTCGTTAGGTGAAATACCGAACTGCTTCAATGTTTTCTCAGCTTCCTTCAGATCCTGCAGCGAGATCCAGTCGTAAGGAGCGTGAGCAGGAACAGACATCACTAATCCCGTACCTGAATCAGTATCAACAAATTCTGCAGGTAGCATAATCACCTCTTCATCTGTTACAGGGTTTCTGAAGTAGTCTCCGATCACTTCGCCACCTTTAACATCTCTAAGCTCTCTTACATCCCTGTCCTGATGTCTGATCTTCTGAACTGCTTCTTCACTCAGTAACCATTTCTCGTCGTCTACCTCTACAATCTTGTAGCTGCCTTCAGGGTCTGCATGGGTATGAGTTACTCCGAAGACTGTTTCCGGCCGCAGAGTAGCCATAGGGAGATAGATCTCATCTCCTTTGTACTCGCCCTCAAACTTAACTAGATTATACTCCTGCTTCTCTGCGTCCTCTCCTTCGAGAAGATCGTGAGTCGTGACAGGGTTCTCGTCGTTTAAACAGTATTTTGTAGGATGCATACCCTGCTTGACTAGGTCGTTCTCTCTGAGCCTCTTGTACTGCCATTCAATAAACTTGTTGTAGTGATCATCGTTTGTAGTGAACTCTCTGCGCCAGTCCACACTGTAACCCAGGTTTTTCATGTTCGGCTTGTATGAATTTTCGATAAAGTACTCTGCATAATCCATGGGTTCTTCCATGGCTTCAAGATCTTCTTCAGGCACATTGTAGGTTTCTGTCAGCGTGTTCCACTGTTCCTCCTCCCCTTCCTTTAGTCTTTCAAGGGCTCCGATGACAGGCGTTCCTGTGACGTGCCAACCCATAGGAAAGAGTACGTTGTAGCCTTGCATTCTCTTGAAACGGGCGAATACATCTGGCAGCGTGTATGTTCCGACGTGTCCAATGTGCATTCCACCGCTCGGATACGGATATGCAACTGTGATATAGAACTTGTCGTCTGCGTTCGGATCTACCTCGAAAAGTCTTTCTTCATCCCATTTTTGCTGCCATTTTGACTCAATCTGGTTCATCCTGTCCTCGAATTCTTCGCCCATGTAGAGGGTCTGGTAATGAATTTATTTCAATCTGTTCGACTTCAGCTCCTTTTTTACGGTGATCGAGGTTTTCACTACTAATTTAAATGATCAAACCTGAGTCTTTGCTATGACCCGATTGATATGTGTAAGCAGTGGCAAGGGAGGGGTCGGTAAAACAACAGCGACCGCAAACATCGGAGCTGCACTGACCAACTTCGGTGCAGACACGATTGTTCTGGATGCCAACCTGACAAATCCAAACCTAGGATTCCATATAGGAATACCGCTATACCCTACCACGCTCCACGACGTATTGAAGGGAGATGCACATATCACAGAAGCAATGTACATACATGACTCCGGTCTACGTGTAGTGCCGGCAGGACTATCTGTCGACGACCTGAGAGATACTTCTCCAGACAACCTTTCCGACGTACTTCTTGACGCAGTCGGTGAACCGGATTTCGTGCTTGTCGACTCTGCAGCAGGGCTTGGCCAGGAATCAGTTTCCGCTATAGAGGCCAGCGACGAAGTACTGGTTGTGACGAATCCGAACCTTCCAGCAGTAACAGATGCTCTGAAGACTGTAGATATCGCTGAAGAGACGGGTACAGAGGTCACAGGCGTCGTACTGAACATGGTCAAAGGCCATGAATCAGAACTTGACAAGGAAGAAGTAGAATCTATGATTGGCCATGAAGTTATAATGGAAATTCCTCACCACGAGAAGGTTGAGGAAGCGCTTTCCGTTAAGAAGCCGATCGTCCACCACGAACCGGACCATCATGTTTCTGAAAGGTTCAAGGGCGTTGCAGCGGATGTTGCCGGCATCAAGTATGAACCGGATCTACGGGAGCCAGGCTTTCTCGACAAACTTCTGGACCGTTTCACATAATTTTTCTTGTTCTATTCACTTGAAAACATAGTCAGGTTTTTAATGCGGGGAAACCAAGAAAGTATTGTATGACCCGAGTTATCTCTGTCGTCTCCGGAAAAGGAGGAGTCGGAAAGACCACGATGACCTCGAATATCGGGGTTGCACTGTCCAAACACGGAGAAGACGTCGTGATAATTGACGGAAACTTTTCCGGAGCAAATATCGCACAGCACTTCGGAATGGGTTTCCAGGACGTGTCGCTTAACGACGTCCTAGAAGGTGATGCATACATCACTCAGGCTGTTGCAAAGCATCCTGAAGGAGTCTCAGTTCTACCAGCATCTATACTGGACTTCGAATCACAGGCAGAGAACCTTAAACACTCTTTAATTGATTTCCTCGGGGATAAAGATTTTGTGCTTATCGACGCAGCTGCAGGTGTAGGTGACGAAGTTGAAGCAGCTGTAGAGGCATCTGACGAAGTTCTCCTTGTCTCGAAGCCAGAGCTACCATCCCTAACTAACACACTCGGGGCAAAGAAACTTGCAGACCAGAAGGAAAGAGATGTAATAGGACTAGTACTTAACGAGGTTCGTGAGGAAGACCACGAAGTCGAACATGAAGACGTAGAAGAACTTGTCGGAGAAGACGTGATCGGTAAAGTACCTGACCATAAACATGTAAGGGAAGCAATTGCGCTCAGAAACCCGGTTGTTTCCTACAAGCCTAACTCGAGAGCTTCCCATGCTATTGAAGATGTAGCTCATAGAGTTAGAGGCGAAGAACCGCCTGAAAGAGGTATAAGCACCAAGCTCAGGTATAAGGTAGACGAACTGGAACTGCTTTAACACTCTAATTACTGTTTTTGGAACTCGGAAGTAGGTTCTGGATGATCGGCATCCATGTTTTCGATACTTCTGTCTTTGTTGTAGTTAATTTTCTCTGAGATGTATGTAGCCAGGTTGTTTCTAGGTAGGTTTGACCCCATAAGTGACAGAGAGGAGATAGTGTCATCGATCTCATCCAGTATCTTCTGTTCATCCGGGTTTTCTGACATAACTTCCGAGTAAAGTGTTGAGGATTTAGAAGCAGGATCTAATTTACCGTATACGTTCTCAAGAATTGCTGTATGACTATCCGAGCTTCTTTCATGTTGGCGAGATATTTTTTCAGCGATTACGCTGTATTCGGGTGTATAGCCGGTGTTCTGAAAACCTGTTTCGATACTGGTAGTTATTTTTACTGCAAAAAGCGCTATATCAGCTAGTTCGTAACCTAACTCATCTTTAAGCTGAGTGTGATCGCTTACAGAGTTTTGATCATATTCTTTGTTCTCTACAGTATAATCAAAGAAATCTTCAAACTCTATTTCTTCGCCTTTTTCTGCTCTGTCTACTGCTTCTGCTACTTCAAGGCCCTCTCTGATCTCTGTCCATGTACGACCAGCAGCATATCTTAGCTCTTCCTTGGAGGTTGTTTCGCCTTCCTTGATGTTATCGGGGCTGTGAAGCCCGTTTTCCTGTTCCCAGCTGCTCCAGTCCTGCAGGTGTTCTTCAATCCATTTTTTACCGTTCATAAAGTGTTTTTGCTACCTATAAGTTAAAAACTATTTTCTCGGGTTTTCCCGGCAATATTAAATCTCTCAGAGTTAACTCTAACTTATGACCGATCTGAAGCCCTACGAGCAGTATCTATGGAGTCCCAAAAGAAAAGAGTATGAAGGGAGTGAGATACCTGAGGACATAGACTGTATCTTCTGTGCACAGGCAGAAGACGATCAAAGAGTTACCAAGGCCGCAGTTTTCGAGGACGACTTCCTCATGGTGGAACTGAACATTTTCCCGTACAACACCGGTCATCTAATGGTGGTGCCCAAGAAGCATGTAAACTCGTTGACTGAACTCGAAGACGAAGAGAGAAACCGCCTCTTTGCTATGGTTCAGAAGGTTGAGGAGCTTCAGAGAGAAGTTGTCGAACCGGCAGGAATCGATGTCGGGATAAACCTCGGTAAGGCTGCAGGCGAATCAATACCACACCTGCACGTGCAGCTGGTTCCGATATACGAGAAGGACAGAGGATTCATGGAGACCAGCCTCGACACCAAGGTCATGAAGGAAAGTCTGGAAGACACCAGAGAAAACTACAAGGAGAGGAAAGATATTCTGGAAGACTACTGGTGAAAAATTGATAATGACTGATTTCTTCCATGCCTATGACCTCAGAGGTACTTATCCCGATCAGATAGACGAAGAAACAGCTGAAAGGGTTGGAAAAGCCTATGGCACCTTTACAGATGCAGATGAGGTTCTTGTGGGCAGGGACGGCAGGAAGCACGGTGAAAAAATAACTGAAGCATTCATCCAGGGAATTTTATCTACGGGAACAGATGTCTGTTCCGCAGGCATGGTTCCAACTCCTGTGGTATACTTTGGGCAGGTTGAAAACAGTTTCAAATCTGCTGCAGTTGTAACAGCATCACACAACCCGCCAGAGTACACCGGTTTCAAGTTTAACCTAGAGGGCGCGCTTGCGATGTCCCGCAGCGGAGGCATGGAAGAGATAGAAAATATATACGACTCACAGGAGTTTGAAACAGGGGAAGGAGAACTTAGGGAAACAGATCTAGTTCAGGACTACATTGAAGCAGTGAAGAATGAGATAGGGGAGATAGGTATAAGTGTCGCTATAAACTGTGGTAACGGTGTCACAGGTGTTATGGCCCGTGAAATGTTTGAAGAGCTGGGTTGCAGCGTAAATATGATTAATGAAGATGTAGACGGTGATTTCCCGAACCATCTTGCTGACCCTGGAAGTGAAGAGGCACGAAAAGCACTTGAAGAAGGCATGAATGATGAAGACCTTGGTATAATCTTTGACGGGGATGGAGACAGAGCTGGTTTCATTTTACCAGGTCATGGTTACGTCGATGAAGACGAGGTTATAGCACTTTTCGCAGAGGAATCTCTAGAAAGAACTAAAGGAACTGTGGTCTACGATCTGCGTGCTTCAAAGCTCGTTGCTGAAAAAATCCGGGAACACGGCGGAGAGCCTGAGGAGTCGCGTGTTGGTCATACATTTATCTCGGAAAGGATCCATGAAGGTGAGGACGTGGTCTTTGCTGGAGAGTTGTCGGGCCACTTCTACTTCCCGGCCTTCGACTTTCCATGGGATGATGGTTTATTTGCAGCAGCTCTAATGGTAAGGATAAGCAGTGAAAGAGATCTTGTTCAGGAGCTAGAGGATTTCCCGGATTATCCTGTTTCACCAGAACTGCGTATAGACTGTCCTCAAGACGTCAAGAAGGAAGTTACTGAGAGATTTGCAGAGGAGTACTCTGATTACGATACATCTACAAAGGATGGCGTGAAGGTGAAGTTTGAGAACGGCTGGGCTTTGGTCAGACCATCCTCCACTGAGCCGAAGATGAGTGTTAGGTGCGAGGCGGATACGGAGGAAGAACTTGAGGAAATCTTGGAAGAAGTAGAGGGCAGGGTCAGAGAGTTGATCTCTGAGCTAAGTTAACTACTTGAGTTCTGCCGTGAAGGCTCCAGAAGAGATGATATCTCCCATACCCACCAATCTTTCAGGGTCTTCATGGATGAGAGTAGGAGATGCAGCTACTTTGAACTCTCCGTCACTGTAAACTCCTTCTTCAGCAAAATTTTTATCTCCAAGTTCATCGCCCAGTTTTTCAAGAGGATCAAGCCTGTGGACGTGTGTTTCGTCAAGTTCAAATCCTTGCATGTCGTCTATATCTGGTATACTTCCTTGACTGGCCATCTGGATGGCGCAGGCTTCTCCAAAGAGCAGTGATTTTTTCATACGCTCCTTGCTGACCCTGTAATCTGCTGTAGCAATGCAAAGGTGATATCTGTACGTGTGTATATGTACGCGGGAAAGATCTTTCTCTTCGATAAGTTTTTTGCCAAGTTCAAGAGCTTTTGCTATATCTAATTCATCCGAACCGGTATCAATATCTGTGAGTGCTGCCAGCTGCAGACCTTCTGTTTCATCCATTCCCACGCTCTCGAACTCAGGTAGTATCTTCTCGAAGATCAAACTTGACTTATCCTCTCTCATGGCGACGTATTCCAGGTGTTTCTCTGTTTCAAGAGCACTTAGTTGCTTCTTTGATTTCTGAAGCTTGGTTTCGAAGTTACCATCTGCGTTATGGTAGCCTGAGAGAATAATTCTATCCAGGTCCTTCTCAAGGGTTTCAAAATTATCTGCTATACCGGTTCTGAAGTATGGGCCGAAACCTTTCATCTTGTCTGAAATAATGAATCTACCAGTATTTTCTCCTTTAAATTCTATTATAGTGTTTTTCTTTGTCCTGTCAGTGTTCACGCATTCCTGAACCCGCTTCAGGAGAAGTTTACCGTCAATAACAGGGCTTACAACTTCTTCGTTGATAAGATCGGCTAGATCATCTGACAGGAGTGGTGTATGGAAGGCAACGTAGTTGTTGAAGCCGGAGAGGAAGTTTGCTATTATCCCGGCCTGACCACCGATTCTTTCATCTGGTTCGGCATCTAAGTTTTGGTAAAACTCCTCTCCGTCAACTTCCTCGTTTTCACCTCTTTCAAGGCAGAACTTGAGAGAGGACTTCAGGTCGGTGATACTCTCAACAGGGTTAACCAGCTCAGGTTCTACGTCCGCTAGATCCAGGTTGAGATCTTCCAAATTGTAAAGCAGGTCTATGTTGGCGTTGAAACCTGTCAAAACATTGACTCTATCGCCGTCCAGAAGTCGGGTAACTTTCTGGTACTCAATACGCCATTTATCTTTCATAATCCCTTGCAGAGATCTTCAAGCGTTTCCTGAGGGTTTTCAGATTTAACAACTCCTGAAGCTACGAGTATTCCCGCGCAGCCAAGTTCTTTCGCTTTCTCCACGTCTTCTCTACTCTTAATTCCTGCTCCAGCAAGGGTTTCCACTCCGTCAGCAGTTTTCTCTACTGCATCCCTGATCATCTCAGGTCTTGCTGTGGATACTG
This sequence comes from Candidatus Nanohaloarchaea archaeon, assembly GCA_041640075.1. Lineage (GTDB taxonomy): Archaea > Nanohalarchaeota > Nanosalinia > Nanosalinales > Nanosalinaceae > Nanosalina. The sequence continues at coordinate 24,241 of JBEQAY010000004.1, forward strand.
CTGTTTCTCCTCCTATAAGCTCTGGTGGTTCTATAGAGATGTAATCGGGTTTGAACTGGGAGTATCTTTCAACTTCTTCAGGAGTTTTAGCACACAAGATGGTTTTCAAACCAAGTTCCTTGGCTTTCTCCACGGTTTTCTCAATGATCTCAGGTTCCAGACGCCTTTCGGAATGGTCTATCATCGTACCAGTAGCTCCTGCTCTCTTTACGCCTTCAGCCATTACATGACCTGTATGACTCCCGGTATCCTTCCTGCTTACGTGCTGTGCAACTGTTTCTACACCTGTTTCAGAGACGCGTTGAATATCCTGCGGCTGTGGACATACCACTACTTCTTTACCGGTGTTTTCTGAAGCTTTACGGCATTTTTCGGCAAGTTCCTCTGCTTTTTCTCCCATTGCCTCACTGTAACCTTTGAAATTAACAATGATCATATATTATTCACTTTAATACAACTTCCATATCCGGGTTGTTAAGTACTTCTGGATCGCCATCTTCAATTTTAAGATCTATCTCATTCTCACCAACTTTTTTGCCGGTTCTGACGCCGTTAACACCTTCTTCAGGATCTACTACGATTTTGTTAGGGTTTTCAACTTCTATACCTAGCAGATGCGAGTCAACTACATGAACTACAAGTCCTGCACTCCATGCCTGTTCGCTACATCCAAGAAGTTCTCCTGTTTCGGAGTCTACTATCTCAGGTAGTGCTCCCAGCTGATTTCTATCCAGGAACTGCGTCATCTTCTCAAGAAAGTTTTTCCCTTGAGTTTTATTCCCGTATGCCAGGTTTGCGGCTGCTGCCCAACCTGTAGTAAGACCCCAGGCACTTCCTGTATGATAACCGTCTGCACTGTATCCTGGATCCGTTACTGAGCGTGTACGGGCGCCAAACCTTGATGAAAACTCTGCGTTAATCTTTTCCAGGTAATCAGATCCTTTTTCCTGGTTGAACTGTTCGAACATCAAGGGGACTGCGGGATTGATTGTCTCAGAGTTCTTTTCTCCGAGATTGTCCTGTACGTAGTTTTCGTCCTCGAATTTTTCCAGTCCGGATCTTAGTTCCTCCTCTTCGTCTAAGCCTTCTATCTCTGCGGCTTTAAGCCAGAGGCTCTGTATATCTACTGCTTTATCTCTTTCAAGAGTATCCATCCATGTGCCATCAGGACTGTGCTTTACTACTCCGTCTTCATCTATTTCAAGCTCTGAAATAGCTTTTTCTCTTGCGTCCTCGATTTTATCGTTTGTCCGGAAATGTCGTTCAAGCTTGTCAGCGGCGATTATGAAAAGAGGATAGGTGTCCGTATCTGCAGAGTCCTTTCTGTTTTCTGAACCTATGTTTATCTTGCCTGGTAATCCCTGTTTGGCATAGTTCGTAAGTATATCCTCCGATAGCTCGAAGTAGCCGGCATCTATAAGACCCAGCAAGGTCCAGAAACCGTCTCTGGCCCAGAATGACTGGAACCATGGGTGTCCTGCGATCACTCCAACCCCATCTCTGTCATAAACCAGGTTTCTCATACTTTCCAGACTGTAGTTGAACAGCCTGCTAACTCCTTCAAGCTCCAGGCTCTGATCCAAATCCTCTAACTCACCGAAAGTCCCGTCTGAAGTAGTGAACTCGACTTCAAGCTCTGTTATATCTTTAAGCTCTTTCCTGAAAGAGATTCTACCTGGAATCATGCATTTCTGCCGATCTCCAGGGAAGTGTTCGTTTTCGTACGGCTCACCGTCTACTTCGAAGTCTTCATCGCTGGAAATCATCAGTTTCTTTCCGTTCCTTGCCGCAGTGAGTCTGTTAGGTCCCTCCTCTATACTGTAGTCGGATTCATCCACGTCCCGGGATTTATGTCTTATATCAACTCCTGGCTCAAGCATCGCATGCACAGCCTTCTTGTCACCCAGCTTGTTTTCGAAACTCAGGTTCACTGTTATCCCTGGAGAGGTAGGCTTGGCTTTAACGGTCTCTGTGATTCTTAAGCTGTCTGTTTCATGGTGGAAGACCATTTCTTCTCCGTATTCTGCTGCTTCCAGTGTTTCAGGGCCGAGCCAGTCTCCGTTGATCTTGAAGGCAAAATAATCAAGGTATTTGTGCGGGGGAGACCACATCCCACTCCACTTTGACTTGAAACCAGTATCCATATGACGGTTCAGGAAGCAGTGCAGGTTGGAAACAACTCCTTTCCGGTTTTCCAGGTTTTCGGTAATGCTGTACTTCATAGGTTTCAAGTCGCCGTCAGGAGGTATAAAACCCGTATTTTAACCTGGAAGTGGTAAACCAGTTTTTGGCTGTGTTTTAATACGAGCAGAAACAATCTTTGAACATGCAGCCGGACAACCTTATCGAAGTATCTTTTGAAGTAGCCAACAAGGTCGGAGGCATCTACCAGGTACTGAAGTCTAAATCCGGCAGGATGCAGGACTTCTACGGCGACAACTACATTACAGTAGGATACTACGATAAGGATTCTGCGAGAGAGGACTTTGCACCACGTGAAGATCATCCGTTTGCAGAAATCTTCCAGGAACTCGAGGAAGAGACCGGCGCAACATACCACTACGGAGTCTGGAACATCCCCAGCGCGCCAAAATGCATACTTGTAGATCCGGAAGGACTGGAAAAAGACGTGGACGATATAAAGACCTTCCTGTGGGAGGAATACGGAGTTGACTCTCTAGGAGTGGGTGAAGAGTTTGAGGAACCACTGGAATGGAGTTACGCGGTAGGCAAACTTGTAGAAAAACTTGAAAATGAGTTAGATGGACACACTGTAGTCCAGCTCCATGAATGGCTGTCTGGAACAGCTATGCATTGCTTTGAAAGCCCTGAAGTCTTCACGACACATGCAACAGTTCTTGGACGTGCGCTTTCAAACTCTGATTTCGACCTGGAGGCGGCAGTGAAACAGGGAAATGTTGATCAGAGCCTGGCAGAGGATTACGGTGTTAAACCAAAACACCAGGTCGAAAAAATGTCTGCACACGAGGCAGAAGTTTTCACAACTGTAAGCAAGGCTACAGGAAAGGAAGCAGAGGCTGTACTGCAGAAAAAACCTGATAAGATACTACCAAACGGGTTCAACGTTGAACAGTACCCTAGCCTGGAAGAGCTTTCATATAACCATACTAACAAGAAGGAAGAGATGAAAAGGTTCCTTCAGGCATACTTTGAACCTTACTACGACGTTGACCTGGAAGATGATCCAAGAATACTGTTTATATCAGGACGTTACGAATTCCATAACAAAGGTGCGGACCTGTTTATAGATGCGCTTGGAGATCTGAATGACCGTGAGGGCGATGACTTCTTTGTTTTCTTCTTTATACCTGCGGGCGTTGATGGTGAGAAGCTTGAAGTGCTTGAAAATCTTTCACTTTTCGAGGAGCTGGAGGATTACATTGATACGGTTATGCCAGAGCTCAGAAAGAATCTGCTGAGTTCGATAACTTCTGGAGAGATACCTGAACGGCAGATCTCCGAGGTTATAGACGGTAATGGAAAAGCAAGATCTCTGAAAAATAATTTCCATGCTAAACAAGGTGAAGAGCCGCCTGTATCAGCTTACGATCTCAGCTACCCTGATGACAGCATAATGGAGGCGTTTGAAAGAAACGGGCTTACAAATTCCGAGGATGATAGAGTAAAAGTCATATTCTATCCTTCGTATCTTTCAGTGGGAGATAAACTGCTTAACATGGATTATCAGGACGCTATAGTTGCCTCTTCTGCTGGAATATTCCCTAGTTACTATGAGCCGTGGGGTTACACCCCTGTTGAGACAGCGGCTAACGGAGCACTTTCTGTAACAACTGATATGGCAGGTTTCGGACAGTTCCTGGAGGAGAAAACCGAGCCTGGCGAGCGGAAGGGGATTAAAATACTTGAAAGAGAAGAGCAGAGTTACGAGGAAGCGCAGGAAGATCTAGCGGAGATGGTAGAGGAGATCGTAAATTATTCGAAGACAGAGATAACAGAGCGGAAACATAATGCCAGGAAACTGGCACAGCTTACCTCGTGGCAAAAACTTGGAGAAAACTACAGAGAAGCGCACAGTAAAGCGGTGACGGAAGAATGAGTTTTGAGATCGAGATAGAAGGACTGGACGAACACGGAAAAGATATAGAGGAGATTAAACCAGATTTTGCTGATAAAAAGCCTGATTTAGAGAGCATTAAAGAAGCTGCAGAAGAGTATTCCCGTGAAAATCTAATATTGATAGGAAATGGTGGTTCTGTCACAAGTTTCCGGGCTTTACTGTATACTTTCATGCCTGAAGTCAGGGGTCATGTCAGGGTAGTCACTACGATGGAGCCAGACTACCTGAACAGGATTTCAAAGGAGTTTGAACCTGAAAATACGGTTGTCATGCCTGTAAGCAAGTCGGGTTCGACTGTAGGTGTCATCGAATCGCTGATGTTTTTCATGGAGAGGGATTTCCCGGTTTTTGCTGTAACCTCAGACAATGAAGGTGCTTTGAGGGAGATCGTTGAAAGAGAGGATCTTCCATGGATTGAACATCCTGATGTAGGAGGCCGGTTCTCCGGAGGTACCGAGACGGCACTAACCCCGGCAGCGTTCATGGGTATGGACGTTGAGGAAATTCGTGCAGGAATTGATGAGATGTACGGAAAACTTGACGGGAAGGAGAACCCGGCAAAGCATCTTGCATCGTGTCTTTACCAGGCGGAGGAGATGGGTTACGACCAGATACTGAATCCTGTGTACTCGACACGTCTACTGGGTTTCCAGCCACTTTTAATCCAGTTGATGCATGAGACAGTATGCAAGCAGGGAGAAGGGATGACGGTCTACGGCGACCTCGGCCCCGAGTACCAGCACCACACAAATCAAAGGCTCTTCGGTGGTAAAAACGATGTGCTGCCACTTTTCATAAAGGCGGAGACTCACGAGAAGGAGACTGTGGATATACCAGGAAACCTCGAAGATATAGATCTTAGAGGCCGCAAGCTGGGGGATCTAGATGGGTTGGAACTTTCTGGATCACTTGAAGCAGAGTATAGGGGAGTCAAAAAAGCACTTGAAAGCGATGATATCCCGCATGTCACGTTAAACTTTACAGAACTGAGTTACCGGGCTGCTGGAGAGCTAATGGCTTTTATGCAGTGCCTGGCAGTTTACTCAGCCGAGCTACGGGACGTAAACCCGTATAACCAGCCTGACGTCGAGAAAAGCAAGGAGATAGGTTTCCAGAAGAGGTTTTCAGAATGAACGTACTACTACTTTCAAAGGACTTCCAGGACGGAGAAGCGATTTCAGAGTACACAAAAAATCTGGCAGAATTTCTTGTCTCTCAGGGGCATGATGCCACCATAATTTCGTTTGACGATGGTTCATACTACAGTGTAAGCGAGGAAGTACGGGTTGAAAGATTTCCTCTCCATTTTGAAGGTGATAATCTGTACAACTGGTCCATGATGATGAATAACGAGATGAAAGGAATAGTGACGTCTCTAATGGAGGATGAGGAGTTTGAGATAATACATGCGAACGACTGGACCACTGTACCTGGGGGAGTAGCTCTTTCAAAGCATGCAGAGATCCCTCTGGTTTTAACGTTGCACTCTACCGAGAATGAGCGAGGTTTTGGCGGAGAAGAATCTGAGGTTATATCCGAACTTGAATGGCAAGGCGTGTACGAGGCCGACAAAGTATTTGTAAATCGTGATGAGACACGTAACTCGGCACTTTTCGACCTTGATGCCCCGGAGGAGAAAATGCAGATGGTAGATCCTTTGAGCGATGGATGGCAACAAACAGTTTTAAAGAACTATAAAAAATTACTAGATAACAAAAAAGAGGTGAAAAACTAGTTTGAGCCGGTCAAAAACTGTATACTATATTTTTAGAAAGGGTGATTTCTTTTGAAGCCTCTTTTCGTCACATGGGAATACCCGCCGTATAAGGCTGGTGGAATAGCTGCACACTGTGAGGACCTAGCCACCACGATGGCGGATCAGGGCCATGAACCTGTAGTTCTCACATATGGAGACACGGAAGAAGTTGAGCACAGGGATGGGGTCGAGATACATAGGGTGCCTGCATCTGACACAGCCTCTAACACGCTTTCCTGGGCAATGAACTTGGGTCACCAGATGGAGAAAAAAGCTATAGAACTGGCGAAAAATAGAGACTTTGATCTTGTCCATGCACATGACTGGATGGCGGTGCCTGGAGCGACGGGAGTAAAGAAAACACTTGACCTGCCGATGGTTTTCACTGTCCACAGTACGCAGAAAGGCCGCGATGGCATAGACTCGGACTACCAGCGGACCATCCATAACCTGGAGTGGTACGGGACATACGAAGCAGAAGAAGTCATCACAGTCGGAAGAGAGTTCTCAGAAGAAGTGAAACACACCTATGATGTCCCTGAAGAAAAAGTAAATTATATTCCGAACGGCGTCAACCTGGAAAAATTCGATAACCACTCTGAGAACCTGAACAAGAACGACTACGCACTTGACTGGGAACAGATTGTGCTCTTTGTCGGCCGTATGTATCCGCAGAAAGGGCCAGGACATCTGATAGAAGCCATGCCGGAGATAATAGACAAAAATCCTGAGGCAAAGTTTGTAATGTGCGGTTCGGGAGCAACAGAGCACTACAAAAATATTGCAAAGTCACAGGTCGGAGATAAAGTGCATTTCCCGGGATACGTACCTGACGAAGAGCTTCTATCTCTTATGAAACGTGCAGAGATGACGGTCGCACCTTCAGTCTACGAGCCGTTCGGTATAGTACCTCTTGAAGCCGCTGCATGTGAAACACCTACTGTAGGAAGTTATACGGGTGGTATGAAGGATACGATAATCCATGAGTATACAGGCCTTCACACATACCCTGCTGATCCTGGTTCTATAGCTCACGAAGTCGAACGTGCGCTTAACGACCCTGGCTGGAGCGACTGGCTGGGAGAAAACGCCCGTGAACGCGTAGAAGACAACTTCCGCTGGGAACAGATTTCGGCCTGGACAACAGGAATATACCAGAACGCCCTGAAATAAGTTTAAAAATTTTTGTTACCAACTAGTTGTCATGAAATTGTCGGACGAAACTTATGATTTAATTGAGGAAAGCTATGGTTCGGATGTAGCGAGTTATGCAAGATCTATGGTAGAAGGAGATCCTACAGACTTCCATGGTATGGCTGGAACCGATGAAGCTGGCCTTGAAGTAGGCATGGAGCAGTATCTAGACACTTTAGGAGAGGAAGGGTTGGATACAGCTCTTGAAGAGTTCGCACAGGATCTCCAGATGACTGAAAAGTTGGGTGTCCTGAGACTTCTTCAGGCTGAATCTAATAACCAAACACTCTAGAGGTCTCTCTTATTTATTTTATTAAGCCACCAGAACATTTCGTCCAGAAGTTTTTCTTCTGCTTCATCTGTCATAAAGTGGGTTTCCCCTTCAAACTTTCTCAGCATGACCTCTGTATCTATTTCTTTTACGGCGTCAGCGGTTCTTTCGAACTTTACAGTTGAGTCATCGCCGCCCTGGAAGATCGCAACAGGCATATCAAGTTCTTCTACAGCGTCTTCAAAGCTGTAGGTGTCGAAGTCTTCAAAGAATCTTTGATTTATGGTTTTATCGTCGAAGTGCGTGTACTCTCCTTTTTCCTTGACTACTTCACGGAACTTATCCATCTCGGAGTTCAAAAGCACTGGGGATTTGAAAATAATTCCTTCAACGTCTAGTTCTTCGGCTGCGTGTAGAACTACTTTCCCGCCGAAGCTCATACCGAAAAGGATGAGGTTTTTTGGCTCAAAATGTCCTATGGCTGTTTTCAGGTCTTTGATGCGTGAGCTCAGGTTCTGGTCTATGAACTCTCCGTCCGATTTTCCGTTTCCCCGGAAAGTCAGTCTTACAGCGTTGAATCCTTCTTCAACTGCTCTTTCAGCTCTTTTCTCGTAGCTTCCCTCTTTGTCCGTTCCGTATCCATGGCAGAAAAATATCCATTCATTGGAATCTGCTTCGTGGTGCGCAAGAGAGATCTCTTCGCTGTTTTCGACTTCCAGTCTGAACTCGTCCATAGTGAAGAATTTCCAGAAAGTGGTTATATACTTGGCGAAAAAGCAAGGGTAATTTGTCTGAGATAGCTTGTCGCTGGTGACAAATTTTAGAGTTCCCTTTCAATCTTCAGTTAATGGCAAAGAGCGATGAGGATTATGGTCGTCTTTATATCCCTCGTGATGGTGTTTGGTTTGATCCCGAGAATCCTGATCCCGAGAAAATGAGTCTGGAATCTATTGCGCAGGGTCTTTCAACAGAGTTCAGATATGGAGGACATACTGATCCGCTGGTGAATGTTGCACAGCACTCTGTAGATACTGCGAGACTTCTCGATGAGCATGGATATGATGCCGAAATCCAGTTTTATGGTCTGCACCACGATTCAGCGGAGGCCTATCTGGGAGATGCCCAGAAACCTAATAAAGAGGTGTTGCCTGCACTTGAGGATCTGGAGGATACCTGGCAAGATGCTGTATGGGATTTTCTAGATGTTGAACCTCCTACCCCAGGACAGGCATCTACTGTTAAGGATGTTGACTACATGCTATACCTTTTCGAGGCTGACAAACTTTTTGAAGACAGAGAGCACAGTAGAGCCGCTACTGAACGAGTAGAGCTCAATGAGAGAGATAAAGGGGAGTTTGAAACAGTGGCTGAAGTAACTAACCTGGATCAGACATACCAAGAATCAAAGAAGGAGTTCATGGAGTTACATGAGGATCTAATCACACAAATTTAGCTTCTATATCTCTTCTCAACCTGCTGCTGGAAGTCCATGAGGTGCTCTGTGATGACCGCAAAGCCTTCATGAGGGTGGTCGAAGTATGAGAAGTAGTTGTGTACTGATCCGTCGTCCATAGTCTTGGTAGCGATGTGGTGCAGGTGGTCAGAGGTCAGCATCTTCCTCCAGACCTCTGTAACTTCCTCATCATCTATCTTCTTGACCTTGGACTCTATCTCCTGCATTTTTCTGAAAAGCATCTTCTGCATAGGGTTTCCTAACCACGCAGAAGCATCCATCTCCTGGTCAGCCCATGAAACAGTGTTGTACTCGAAGGCGTCGAACTCGCCTACAGGATCGTTCTGGGCAACTTCACGAACTTTTGAGAACTTCAGGTTATCATGCTTCAGAACCTGGTTCGGAAGATCCTCCAGGAACCATAGAATACCTGTACCCTCCCAGTGATGCTCTCCAAAAGTCTCATAATCCATGAAAAGGTTTATCGCCTGACCTTCAGAGGCTGCAAGCCACGAAGCATATTTTTCTGCGGTGAGAGGGTACTCATTCCACCATTCTGCGCTGAAACGGTAGCCTACATCGTCTGTAAGCTTCCGGTTCCTGAGCATGATGTTGTTGCCGCTTTCAGTCACGAAATCTGGCTGTGTGTACGAGTAGTTCGGTGAACGCCAGCCCAGGACCCGTGGAACTCCTTCTGTGAATATTCCCTCGTATCCTTCTTCGGAGGCAACTTTTCCAATCTCATTGTGGTATATGAGCTCTGTATTGGTCATGACCTGAGGTTTAGTGCCGAAAGTGTCTTCAATTATTGATCTATGCTTGTTTATCTGCCAGCGGAACTCATCCTTGTCGTGGAAAAGTCCTGCAAGGCTATGATAATGTGCCTGTCCTATGAAATCTATGCTGGAGTCCGGGAACCTGTTGAGCATATCTATGAGTTCCGGGTGATACTCCTGTGCCTGTTCGATCCAGGAGCTTGAAATCGAGAAGTTTACCTTGAACTGTCTGTCTCTACCTTCAAACTTTTTTGCAGCCCTGAGCAGTCTCTCGGTCGCCGGGAAGTAGCAGTTTTCAGCCACATCCTTGAAGAAGTGCTCGTTCATCTCATCGTCGAAGTATCTATCGTAGAGGCTGTAGGCGTCCTCGTTGACACCATCAGTCCTCAACCGGTGGGGCTGATGCACTTCGAAGCTTAGGGAAACCGGTAACATGAAAGAAACTTCACGGCGCTGATTTAAAACACGCAGTGTTGCCACGTGAACGGGAAAACTCAGGGGCCAGGCAAGATTAAAAACACAGCCGGCACCAATCCAATGTATGGAAGCCAAAACCCGGAAACAGGGAGAAAGCTACGTGATAGAAGTCGAGACCGAACAGAAAGTTGCTCTGGTTGTGAAATCCGATTCCGGCGAGCGAATATATCTCCCAGGAGAAAAAGAAAGCTACTCGACGTACTACAATGATGATCCAACTTTCCTGCAGAAAGGAAACAGTAGCTGGGCCGTAAAACATCCTGAAGAGCCTGATGAAGTTCTTGTGATCAGCTAATCTCTCTATAAACGTTAAGTATTTCTCTAGTCATATCTTCCCATGTCCTTGAATCTTTGATATTGATAGCGTCTGATTCCAAGCCTTTTCGTATACCTTTAGCTACTGATTCGGAGTCAGGATCGATGCTGATGATTTGCTCACTACTGAGAATCTCTTCAACACCGTTACTCGTCGCAGCAACAGGAGTACCTGCTTCAAGGGCTTCAGTTATTGTAAGACCAAACGGCTCGCTGATAGAAGGAGAGACAAAGAGATCAGCGGCTTCATAGAAATCCCCAAGTTCACGATCCGGGATGAAGCCTGTGAAATGTACACTGTCCTGGAGGTCCAGTAGCTCTGTAAAATCTCTTAAAGAATCTGTCATATGTCCTTCCCCGCCTATAACAAGTTCAGCAGATCCTCCCTGATCCAGATACTTCTTGAAACCGTAGATCAGGTGTTCGATACCTTTCTGCTCTGCATGACGGCCTACAAAAAATACCATATCTTCTTCTATATCCAGTTGTTCTTTTACATCTCTACCTGAAGTTTCAGCTTTTGAAAACCCGTTATGTATAATTTCTGGATCTGCAGAGTATTCTTCCTGAATTTTGTCTGCCATTCGCTGGCTCACAGTAATTAACTGGTCGGGCTCCTCCGCTGCAAGTTTTTCAAGATCTTCTATCCCGCTTCCGTTCCGGGAACGGTCTGAGGAAATGGAGTGCAGTGTTGAAACCCATTTAACGTCCGCATATTTATTCGCTTTAAATCCTGCTTCTGCCCCGAACCAGTCGTGTGTATGTATTATATCGTACTCGTCAGCTATACTGGCTATTTCGGAGCTCATCTTCCGGGCTTTCCAGCCCATGTCGCCTTCACCGGTCTCTACAGGGATTAAGTCTTCTTTTTCAGGTGCTCTCTCCTCTGGTAATGCAAGTTTTACCTCTAGATTATCTTTCTCTCTGAGATTCTCGAATAGCTTCTGCACATGCACATCCAGACCACCATCGATGTCGGGAGGATACCCCCAGCCTACCATCAAGATTTTCAGATCCTTCACAGGAAAGTATCTGGTTCAGTTACTGATTAAATAATGTCCTGACTACAGAAATTTTTACCAGTGTTTGAGAGCTTTACCAATACACTTAACTGGTAAATCAACCGATTTCCTGGTTATGCTCTGCCTTCTTTCACTGCTGGTTTTCAGCTTCCTGGGAATATTCTTCGCAGGCTACCGAGAACTTGCAAAAGAATCGTTCAACTGTTTCACTCAGCGAGTAAAAACAGGAGAATGCGATGCAGACTTCGAAACAAAACTGCGCTCAACGATAATAGGAAAAGCCATGGAGAAAGACAAGAGAATTGCCAGATTCCTCAACAACTACATGGAATACATAACCTGGACACTTCTCATCCTTCTGCTCTTATCCACAGGAGTCATGGCGCTGGGAATCTACAACTTCATTATACATGGAGACTGCAGTCCCGCCACGGAAGGAGGCTGCGCACTAACTAAGGCCTCAAACCTGAACATCACCGCCGAAATCAGGGAATCAATCGATTTCTGGACTCCGAGATGAGACGAGAAGATTTTCCACCCCTTAAGGAAGACCTGACATATCTGGACAGCGCCTGCATGAGTTTAAGACCTGAAAAAGTAATCAAGGCAGTCGAAAACTACTACAGAGAGTATCCAGCATGTCCAGGCAGGAGCCATCACTCCATGTCAGAGAAGGCTTCACATAAAATGGAAGAGGCAAGGAAAGAAATTGCCAAGTTCATAGGAACGTCTGAAGAACGACTGATGTTTACCTCAGGTACTACAGAAGGCATTAACACTGTTTCAAAGGGTTTTGAAACCGAAAAAGTTTTTGTATCGGATAGAGAGCATAACTCTAACCTCTTGCCGTGGCAAGAAAAAGAGGGCTGCGAGGTAGAGGTAATCGGTACAGATAACGGGCTTGATTTCGAGAAGCTGGAGGCTGAGGTAAGTGAAGGAGATCTGGTCAGCTTGGTCCATATCTCCAATCTTGATGGTAAAGAGCTGGATGTAGGGAAGGCAGCGCAGATAGCCAGAGAAAACGAGGCATACACTCTTGTAGATGCTGCCCAGAGCGTTCCACATAGACCAGTAGATATTTCAGATCTAGAAATCGATTTTATGGCTTTTTCAGGTCACAAGATGCTGGGTCCGTCAGGTACAGGAGGTCTTTACGTATCTGAAAGAGCTGAAGAAAAACTTGCACCACTGAAAACCGGTGGTGGGGCAGTCAGAACTTCAACTTATATGGAGGCACACAGGAAAGATTTTCCACACGGATTTGAGGCAGGACTCCCTAATATAGCAGGTATAATTGGTCTGGGTGAAGCAGCTCGGTACCTGAGCGAGATCGGTATGGAAAAAATCCATAGACATGAAAGAAAACTTACCAGGAAACTTGAAGAAAAGTTTGAGGATTTAGAGAATGTTTCATATATTTCTGAGGGTGCAGGTGTAGTGACCTTCTGGATAGAAGGAATGGATTCGCACCAGGTAGCATTGATGCTGGATCAGGAAAATATAGCGGTAAGAAGCGGGATGCACTGTGTCCACTCTTGGTTCGACAAAGAAGGTATCGAACCGGGTGTCAGGGCTTCACTACATCTCTACAATGATGAACAAGATATAGAGAAACTGGTGGAAGAGGTTGAGAAGCTGGCCTATATCGCCTGATTTCTTATATTTCCATGCCTCAATTTTTCTGTGTGGAGAAAGCTATCCTGTTCAGGTTTCACAAGGAAGCCGAGGTATGTGAGGAAAGAATCAAGCTCCTGAAGGAGCTGAATCCTGATACTGAGATATACGGCCTGGGAGAGGAAATTGAAGGTGTAGAGAGGTTGAAAGATGCCGGTATGAAGCATCTCCACGTGATCGAGGATAGAGCGTCTGAGTGGAAATGGATGAACGGAGATCTGGCAGTACGGGACTGGTTCCGAGAAAAGGGGAACCAAGAAGATTTTGACATGCTTCATATCGTCGAATGGGATATACTTCTGACAGCACCTCTGGAAAACATCTATGAAACTATACCTGAAGATGCACTTGGTCTCTCAGGCCTCAAGCCAATCCCAGAAGCCGAGGAATACGGGTGGCCATGGGTAACAGGAGAATACAGAGATGAATGGCTGAAACTGAGGGAGTGGGTTAAAGAGGAGACAGGATACTCCGGAAAGTCATATGGATGTATATTCCCGGCTTGCTGTCTACCAAGAAACTTTCTAGAGGAATACACCCAGATAGATGTCCCTGCCTACTCAAACGACGAGGTACGGGTACCGTTGATCGCAAAAGCACTTGGATACAAAATTGAGAGAACAGGTCTTTACCCCGAATGGGGCAACAGCGACATAAAAAGATACTTTAACGCCACAGGCGACCTCATAAAAACCGAAGAAATCAGAAAAGAACTTGAGAAACCAGGAGGCAAGAGAGCCTTCCATCCAGTCAGAAAGAAGATAGGAAAAGAGAAGATAATGAACTGGAAAAACTGAACTATTCGATACCCATCGCGTCGTTAGTCTTCTCGATGCTAGTGTGCTTGTCCTCCATCTCGAACATGGATCGGATCGCATCCACGTTGTCCGGCACGACGATAGATTCCTGGTGTACCATGTGAATCCAGTAAGCGGTTCCGTCGTCTACAGTGACTGTTTCTCGCCATACACCTGCTTCCTGCATGTCTGATCTTTTCCTGCCAAGGTCTCGCATCTGCTCGTGGACTTTGCCTGTGGAGTCGAAACCTTCTCCTGCCTCAATCAGGTTGACACGTGGCTGTTCTTCAAAGGCCTGGATTACATCCTCTTCGTTGACATCATCTTCTAGCTCGACGTTTACCATGTGTACGTGTCCGTAGGTTACTGGAACTTTCACTGCCAGGGTTTTGATATCTAGATGAGGCATCACTGCCTGGACATCCGGTCCATGGTGGCTTGGTACATCTGTAACAGGTATTGTCGAGTTGATAGGTCCTCTTCCGTCCTGTGGGATGTCGCCTCCACGTCTGACAAGGTTTGCAACTGCTTCTTCCACTCCGAACTCTTCATCTACTGCGCTCATGGTTCTGGAGAGTGATGTTGTGTTGCAGGAGACTACTTTCACGAAGTCCTCTCCGTATGCTTCCTCGTAGTTGGCGTCGGCATTGAACTTTACCTTTGCGATGTCGTCAGGTGCACCTCCCTGGAAGATCGCCTTGATATCGTTTGGCCTGTACAGGTTTTCCTTGTTCATCTCATCGATCCCTGGCGGAGTGGCGTCAACTACTACGTCTACTTCGTCTGCATAGTCTTCAAGTAGTCCCTCGACGTGCATACCTTCTTCCTGAAGCTGTTCCAGTCCGTCTTCGTTGGATGCGTAGAGGTCTGTGCCGTGAAGCTCTCCTTCCGGTGAGAGAATGGTTCTGAGTCCTGGTCCTGCAGACACGTCTGACAGTCCATAAAGCTCCATATCATCCTGTTTTTCGACGGCTTCCGCCACGCGCTTACCGATTGTTCCGACTCCGTTAATTACAACTTTTACCATAATATCACGTAACACGATACTTTTAGTGGAATAAAAAGCCTTCTAAGAATCCACCGACAAATTTGACTTTGTGAAGGATCTGATCGAAAAACTGGAGAGAAAATCCAACTCGCACAAAGGCCAGAATGGAAAAGTAGGGGTAATCGGAGGAAGCAAAGACTACTCTGGAGCACCTGCACTGAACGCTGAAGCCGCCCTCAGAACAGGATCTGATCTGGTAAATATCCTGACCTCGGAGACGGTTAGAGATGTAGTAAGGTCTTACTCTGAAAACTTCATAGTACAGGGCTTTGAATCGGATTACTTCGGCAACGATGCTCTTGGAGCTGCTAGAGAACTTTCGGAATGGGCGGACGCAGTGGTCCTCGGCTCCGGGCTCTCAAAGCCTGAAGGAAAAGCTCTGAAAAATCTTGCAGAAAAATCTGAATCACCTCTGGTAGTTGATGCAGATGCTATAGAACCTATTGCAACTGCTGATTTTGGAAAAGCTGTTTTTACTCCTCACGAAGCAGAGGCAGAGTTTATACGGGAAAAATTTGGTTCTCTGGAAAATTTTGCTGAGGAAAAAGAGACTGTAGTCGTCTTGAAGGGAGAAGAAGACAGAATTTACACTCCTGAAGAGAAGTTTGTAAACGATACAGGTCATCCTACGATGACTGTTGGAGGAACAGGAGATGTAATGGCAGGTATCATCGGTGCCTTAATCTCACAGGGTCTTGAAATCTCTGAAGCAGCAAGATTAGGAGCTTGGATAAACGGGAAAGCCGGAGAGAAAGCTGCAGAAGAACTTGGAAAAGGTGCGCTCACTACTGACATCGTAGAACAGATACCTGGGGTACTGACTGGAGAAGAATAACCAGAAATATTCCTTACTATACTGTAGACTATCTATCATCTTCAGCGGTTCCGTGGTACGCGTTCTCTTTCTTCCATCCTGGTTTAAAGCTGAAGTCATGGCCTGCATCCCTGATTTTTTCTTCAAGCTCCTCAAGTCTCTCCTGAGCCTCTCTAGGTATAAGATACCTCCATTCCTCGCCTGAACGTATCCGCCTTCTTATCTCAGTGCCGGAGTAGATCTCAGGGTCGTACATGTCAGGGCTCTGCACATCCATATCCGAGTATTCGCTTACAAGCCTCTGAACAAGTTTATTACCTGATATTATTTTTTCTGCATCGGTTTTATCCTCTAACTTGGTTGCCCATTTCCTGTTTCCTTCCTCATTTTTCTCTTCGTCTTCTAGTTCCTGGATCTCTAATTCAGGGAAGCATTCCTGTATAACTTCTTTACGCTCCTCGAAGCTTAGAGGATTGTCTTTAGTTTCTTCAGCTCCTGCACTTCCTATGACAAGCGAGAAATCATCGTACTCGTCGCGATACTTTTCTACAACATTGTAGTGGCCTTTGTGGAACGGCTGAAATCTTCCCAGGAAAATAGTTTTCATTAGAGAAGTTCGTCACCTGCGTCACTCACGTCACTTCTCTTAAGCATGGGAAGATCCTCTAAACCATATTTTTCCAGGAGTTTCTTCCCTAGAAGCCATTTTAACTCCCATGAGAAGTCCTCCTGGAACTCTTGAGAGATATGTTTCTTCAGTTTATCCTTTTTATCCCTCCATTCTTCTGCAGGGAACTTTTCTACATCTCTTTCCTCGACCTGGCTGAGGAACATCAATCCAAAGATGTCTGCAAGAAGCTCCTGCCATACCAGGCCCGACATCTCCATCTCCTCGTAGAACCAGGACTTACCGTACTCCTTTCGTATAACTTTCTCAAGATCTTCCTGCCAGTCTTCAACCTGCGGGTCAAAGTAGATCTGCGCGGCTTCAGCATTCACTGCGACACCTCGAGCACCGTGCTCGCCGGTTGAACCTGATGGAGCAACCCCGAGGTTCACTTCCAGCAACTTGTTTTTCTCCAGACTGTACTTGCAGCTTTCAAGCACACCTTCAACTGTTTCACGTGCCTGACGGAGTTCATGCTCTTCTGGCCGGACCCTGTAACTCATTCAGTCTTCACCTTTCCACTTGATACTGCAACCCTTTGAATCAGGCTGGTCTTCTGGAGGATTCTTTCTTTTCAGCATTTTTTCAATCGCATCCTCCATGTAATGCTCAGTTATCTCTCCTTCAGGACCTGTACGGTCTGTTAGCTTTCCGTGGTAGAAAACTGTGTGTCTCATGTCCAGCAGGAACGGATCTGGTGTACATACAGCTCCATAGCTTTCCGCAACCTCCTGATCAGCATCGACCAGGTAGTAGAAATTTGTCTCATCCAGCTCGAATTTTTCCATGAACTCTGGCATCTTCTCCACAGAGTCCATAGGATGCGTCTCCGCGTTCGGGTTTATCCCTACGACTGCGATCGAAGAGTACTTTTCCTCCAGCCGCTTCAGTTCCTCTGCCTGTCCCTGCACGAAAGGACAGTGGTTGCACATGAAAACCACGAGGACGCCGTCGTAGTTATCCAGATCGCTTAAAGCAACTTTTTCTCCTTCAAAGTTTTCCAGCTCAAACTCTGGTGCCTGCTCGCCGACCTGAATACTTGATTCAGAATTTTCTTCAAGAGTCATGCAAAAACTTTCCCGGCAAATCTTGAAGTGGGTTTCGGACACCTGAACAGCTAGTTTTTTTGAAGTCCCTGAAAAAGTTCTGCAGTATGAGAGAAAGAAGTCCAATCGCTGCAGTGATTCTTTCACTGGTGACATTCGGTCTTTACTACGTTTACTGGTTCTACGACACGAACAGGCAGTTCAAGAGCGAGCTTGACGATGACTCACATCCAGGTCTCCGAACACTGGTCCTGTTCTTCCCGCCGTTCAGCATAATCTCGATGTACAAGCAGGCGGTCTCCTCACAGGAGGCAACAGACGGCCACGACTGGCTACTGGTTCTGCTGGCGTACATCGTGTTTGCACCACTGGGAATCTTCGTCGTACAGAAAGACATCAACGACGCGATAAACCAGTAACTCAAAATTTTCTCTTCACTTCTTTTTCTTCGCCACGAAGATCCCGCTCTGATCTCCTTCATCCAGTACCTGAATCTCCTCGAAACCTGAATCCTCCAGCATCCCCCTAATCTCTTCCTTAGTGTAGAGATAGATCTTCATGATGTCACCGGCGTAAAACTTTTCTTCAGTATCTTTATCGGTGAACTCAAAGGAGAAAACGTAGTGAGGTTTGCCGTCCTGGTATACCGTGGTTATAGGGTTCTTTACCTTGTAGTTTTCTGTTTCACGGCTCCAGATCGAGCAGTGGCCGTCCTCATGTTTCTTCACGTTCGGAGACTTGAAATCAAAGACGAAAACACCGTCCTTGGTTAGCTGGCTATGGATTTTGTCAAAAAGTTCTTTCACCTCTTCTTTCTCCAGGTGAGGTGTGGTGCCGAAGAACGTGAACACGTCGGCTTTCTCCTCGAGGTCAAGTATGTTCATTTCCCTGAACTCAAAGTTTCCGTGTTCGATGTTTTCACGTCCTATATCCAGCATAGCACCGTTCAGGTCGACTCCTAGAACCTCTGCATCCGGAAATCTTTCGCCAAGGATCTCAGTAAGTCCTCCGGTACCACAACCCCCATCTATAACCCAGGATACTTTGTCGGGAGCGTTTTCCTCCGCCACGTCGGCCTGTCCATCGTAGTCGTACGTGTTTCCGTATAGGAAGTGGTATATACCGGCAAGATCCTGGTAGACTTCCATCTCCTGGCTTTCTCCGTTTTCTATGCGTTCGACGATATCCTCGATCTCGTTTTCGTAGTCCATGTACTACGTTGTTCCAGCTGAGCTGAAAAATCTGGCGAAACAGTTGACTCGAAAAAATAAAAACAACCAACCGTAATACTTTGTAATATGAAAGATCATACTGACTCCCCGATCTATCGAAACGGAAACTCTCTAATACTGGCCTACGACCATGGTACAGAGCACGGACCTGTTGATTTCGAGCCGATGCCGGAAAGCGCAGAACCTAGACACGTCTTCAAAGTATCACAGCACGACGCAGTAACAGCACTGGCACTTCAGAAAGGAAACGCAGAATACTACAGAAAATGGCAGGAGGAAACAGGAAACGAAGGAGCACCGCTACTTGTCAAGCTGAACGGTAACTCCAACCTGCCGAAAAGAGACGACTACTACAGCCCAAAACAGTGCAGTGTAGAGTACGCAGTAGAGGAACTTGACGCAGACGCAGTAGGATACACCATGTACGCCGGATCAATCCACGAAGATGAGATGTGGAAAGAATTCCGGGAAGTGCAGGAAGAAGCACGGAAATACGATGTCCCTGTAGTTATGTGGAGCTATCCGCGTGGAAAAGGGATAGAGGAAAATCCTGACTACTCAGGTCAGAAAGATCCAGCTGTAGTAGCCTATGGAGCACGCCTTGGTCTCGAGCTGGGCGCTGATATGGTTAAATGCAAGTACCCAGGAACCCAGGATGCATGGCAGCAGCTTGAAGACGTCGTCGGCGATATGAAAACAGTCATGAGCGGAGGTTCAAAGAGAAGCGATAAAGACTTCCTTGAAGACGTCCACGCAACAATAGAGGTAGGAGGAAACGGCCTTGCAGTAGGCAGGAACATCTTCCAGAGGGAGGATCCGGAAGAATTGCTGAACAAGCTTGAGAAAGTCATCTTTGAAGGCAGAGACGTTAGCGAAGTAGTGTGATAGAATCATGGAGCAGGAAGAAGTTGTAGAGGAGGTTATAGATAAGGTGGCGGAGGCCGCACCTCATATCTCATCCGGCATGATGCACCGTAGAGAGTACGTTGGAGAAGAGAACCCGTCGGACGAAGAAGTTATGGAGGCAGACGTCTGGGCAAACGAGTTCCTGAAAGAAAAAATTACCTCTATCGACGGAGTAGGAGAGTTCGCGTCCGAGGAGGAACACGAGATCACTGACTGCGGCTCAGGTTTATCCGTGGCGATAGATCCTCTGGATGGATCCTCAAACATTCCCACGAACAACCTTGTCGGGACTATAGTAGGTATCTACAGTGAAGAACTACCCTGCAGCGGTGAAAACCTTGTCTCTGCTTTCTACGTGCTCTACGGCCCTCTGACGACTTTCACTGTTGCAAGGGGTGGAGAGGTAAACGAGTACGTCCTTGAAGAGGAGAAAGGTGACGAGGCCGGGCTACACCTTGCAAGCGAGGATATAGAGATTCAGCAGAAGAAAACCTATGGCTTCGGGGGCAACAAAGGCTGGTTCGACCACTTCAGGGAGATGGAAGACGAGATCTCCAGGAAGTACAAGCTCAGGTACGGTGGTTCGCTGGTCGGCGACTTCAACCAGATGCTGCACCACGGCGGAGTATTCGGCTACCCTGCCAAGGAAGGATACGAGAACGGGAAGTACAGGATACTATTTGAAGGCAACCCGATGGCATACATAACCGAGACAGCAGGTGGAGAAGCCTCTACAGGAGAGCAGAGGATACTGGATGTAGAGGTAGACGAGATACACCAGAGAGTACCGTTCCTGGTCGGTCACGAGGAACTGGTGTACGAGGTTAAACAGCTGATGGAATAAACTTCCCTGAATTGCTCCAAATCAAATTTTTCTCTTTGTCACTCGAAACAAACAAAAAAGTTCGAACCAAATCTGTGGGTGTGGAAGAACATCTAGTATTTGAGGATTACTTGACTCCTCTGGGGAGTGTCCCAAGGTGGGAGTTCGACGAGTACAAGGAAATCCTTGAGGAAAAAGTTGAGGACAGACTGGATAATATACCTGAGTACACCTTTTCATTTGATTCTGGAGTTTACGGTCTCGGAAGTTTTGAAAGCCGTAATCAGGATCTGCATGCAGTGGAGAGAAGGGTTTACAATGAGCTGCTGGATGATCTTGAGGAGATAGAATCCAAGCAGGAATTGATGGAGTACACCAAGGAGCAGGTTGAGACGTCTGAATCTTCTCTTCCGGTACCGTTCAACTTCATGCAGGAAGCTCTGGATGCGATGATTGAAGGGCCCAGAGCTGACGCATTCGAGATGATCTACAGGGAAGCCACTGAAGAATTCATATAACTGGAATCTAGTCAAAGTAGTCTGTAACGTTTTCCCGGTCGAAAATATTCTCTTCACCGACCTGTTTCTTCAGTTTCTTGCCGGTCTTGGTTCCGATCAGTTTCTTTAACTTCTCGAAACTGACTTCTCTGATGTCCTCCTGATCCCTGATACCGTGGTCGTAGAGTTTACGTGCCCTAACACGTCCTATCTGGTCGTAGCTTATCAGGTTCAGTAGTTCCTCTTTGATTCCGTGCTGCATCCTTAGCCGCAGTTTTTCTAGGTCCTTGTCAAGTTCCCCGTTCTCATCGAGTTCCCTGGTTCTGACAAGTTCTTTTGCTCCGTAGATCAGCCAGTCCGCGTTCTGCATCTTGGCTCTGATCCCGCCCGGCGCGATACTGTACTTCTCCATTATTTTTTCTTCATCCAGCTCTGAGATCCAGGCACGCATCATCAGAGAGTTCTTCATGTCCTCTACAAAGGAGTCGTACTCCATATCCCACTCCTCAGGTACAGGCTCAAGAATATACTTCTCAGCATCCATCAAAGCCTGCTCTATCTCGGAGTACTCTTTGTCCTTCACACGTGGACTTGGCTGCATCTCTGTAGTCCTTGACAGCATGAACAGGTAGGAGATAGGTTTCGTGTCTCGGCTCTCGGATTCCTTCAGGTTCTTCGCCTTCTCCAGGCTCTCGATCATACTGTAGGCCGAGTCAGGATCGATGTAGAGCTCGGAAACTCGTTTACCGGTAGTAGTGGCCTTGAACTCGTCCTCCTCCAGGAACTCGTAGTCCCGGAGCTGCTGGATAACCTCCTTCACTTTCTGGTCAACTTCTTCCATGGTCCCGTACTGGTGAGCATAGAAAGTCTTACGGTAAAACTTCAGCAACTCCTCTTCAGTCGTACAGAACCTTGAAGCAACAAGAGAAAGAGTATGCATCCGCAAAATCGGTTCAGCCGCGAGCTTCGACTGGATCTTCTCAGGCTCACCCTGGATATATCTCTCCAGGATCTCGTTCTTCATACCAGGATTCTTGGCAAGAGTTATCGCCTCACCTCTATCATCGTATTTAGGTCTTCCGGCACGCCCTGTCATCTGCTCGTACTCCAGAACAGGTATGAAGTCCATACCGTTACCTGTATACCTCTTGACATCCCTCAAAACTACTCTGAACGCTGGAAGATTTACACCGGCTGCAAGTGTTGGTGTCGCAGAGATTGAACGGATCAAACCCTCCTTGAATGCATCTTCGACAAGCTGACGCTGTTCATTCACAAGACCGGCGTGGTGAAAAGCTGCACCCTTCCTAACGTTCTTCGCCAGCCGCTTGCACTGGGATGTAGGGTTTCCAAGCACGTTTTCGATATCGTCAGCAATCCTCTCAAGCTCCTGCTTCTCCTGCCTATCCAGATCATCTTCTGCTACCTTTGCACACCGGTCGCTTTCCTTTTCAGCTCCTTTACGTGATGAACAGAAGATTATACACTGCTTGTCCATGTCGAGAGTGTTTTCAAGTATATTTTGCGTGGATCTTCCATGTCTGTCCTCCACAAACATCTCCTCCGCGGCTTCCTCTCCTTCATCTCTGTTCTTGATCTCGTTTCCTGTCTTGAAGCCGGAAGCACCGCTACTTCCATTATCTTGTTCTTCTCCTTCTTGGCTTCCGTCACCGTCGTAGAACTCTACAGTGTTCTGCTGGTAGATACCTTCTTTCAGTTCTACGGGCCGGTAATCAGACTCCACAATCTCTGAGTCCAGCCACTCCGCAAGCTCACCAGAGTTAGAGATAGTGGCGCTCAACCCCAGTAACTGGAAATCCAGTATATCCCGTAGACGAGTCAGTGTAACCTCCAGAGTAGGTCCTCTGTCTGGGGACGTGAGGAGATGGATCTCGTCGACTACTACCAGTCCGATCTGATGGATCCAGGAAGGGCTGTGCCGGAGCATGGAGTCCAGCTTCTCAGAGGTCACGATCACGATATCCGCAGTTTCCAGATAGTCTCCGGACTCGTCCTTGTCGCCTACACTCATCATGACGTCCAGATCCTCGTACCTCTCCGAGAAATCCTGGTACTTCTCCGCTGCCAGAGCCTTCAAGGGAACGATGTAAACCGCGGTCTTACTCTGCTTAACAGCCTTGTTGACCATCGCCAGCTCTGCGATAAAAGTCTTCCCGGAAGCCGTCGGAGAAGCAACAACCATGTCCTCACCCTCCATCAAACCAGCATCAACAGCCTTCTCCTGCGGAGGATTCAACTCCGTGATACCAGAATCGATGTAATCTGCTTTGATCCGATCCGGAAGATCCAGATCCGAAACCTTCGAGGAAGATTTCTGGTTCAAAAATCCTTCGGATTTTCCTCCTTTAGAAGACTCCACTGAGTCTTCGGTTTCAGAAGAACTTCCGTTCTTCGGGTTTTCTACTTTCACAGAAAGAGTTTTTTCAGGAATTCTTTAGAGCTTAACCGGAGTCCTCGTACCAGGTCTCCGACCGCATCAGGTGTACTTCCGGATGTTCATTGCACTGATACCACATATCTCCACGATACTTCTCCTCTCCAACCTTGTAAGACTCCACCTCGTAAACATTGAAAGCAGGGAATATTCTGGGATCAACTACCTCTCCGACATCCGCTTCCAGGTTCTCCTCGACGCATTCATGACAGCTAAAATCGTTGAAGAAACCTTCGTCACTGAACTCCTCCAGATCCTCCTCGCCGTAAAAGAAACCGTTTCTATCGGAGTAAACTCCCTCACCGCGGACAAAATTCACGACTTCATCCATGCCGTCAAAAGAACCATGAACAGGAGTATCGGACCGCACTCCCTCTTGGAAAAGATCTCCTTTCGACTCCCACCGGAAACCATTCCAGCCTCTAGCCAGGTATGTGCCGCCAGCAGCCCCGAAGACCGCGGGAGGCACTCCACCATCAAGCAATTCAAGCACCTCACTATCCGAAAACTCCCTCAAACCCATGCAACCTAAAACAACATTCACACAGTTAAAGTTTTTGTCACCTCTGAGAGACACCAAATCTCTCTCAGAGCCTCTCTTAACCCGGCTCTAGAACATGAAAGGAAAAACCTTCGACCCTCTTTAAGCCTCTAAAACCGTTAAAAACCCGGAAATAATGTTGTAACTTATTACAATGATCTCAGGCGCTTATAGGCAAAGGGTTGATAAAAATAAAACATCTAAGGGTCATCAGGAGGGGACTATCTTGAACGTAACCAACAAGTTCGCAATCCTGCTTACACTTTTTCTAACCCTTGGAATCACGACTGTTGCGGCTGAGACTGTTTCACTTGAACCACAGCAGGTTGAAGGAGATGTCTCACAGGAGCTTACTTTCGACATAACAAACGATGGAAGTGACGAGGTATATCGAATAAAGGTAGAAGCCACTTCATCCTACGGAGATATAGACACTAACACAATAAGTTGTCCTACAGGATGGGAAGTTAAGAGCGACGAAACAGATGCATCTCAAGTAACCTGTCTAGGAGATGCAGATCCTAGTAGCGAGGACAATCTCGATCAGGATGAGACAGGTACTGTAACTTTCTCCGCCACTACACCTACAGGAAGTGAAGAAGACTTTACATGGGATGTCTCCTCAACAGATAACGCATTCAACACGGAAACCAACTCAGTTTCAATCCTAGTTGACGATGTAGCACCAACAACAAGCACAGATGACACAGGAACCGACTGGAGAACGTCTTCACAGACTATTACTCTAGATCCAACTGATGATGGTTCCGGCGTAGCTACGACTTACTACTGTGTCGACCAATCAGATAGTTGTGATCCTTCTTCCGATGGTTCAACAGGCACCTCAGTTACTGTTGATTCTGAAGGAACCAATTATGTAAGATACTACTCAGAGGACGAGGTAGGAAACGATGAAAGCGTAAATTCTGGAAAGGTCAAGATTGATACAGGAGCCCCTGATACTACAGACGACGCTCCGTCCGGATGGCAGTCATCCGACGTCACAGTAGACTTGACACCATCTGATCAGACTTCAGGTGTCGCCAACACCAGCTACTGTGAAGATAATTCACAGAGCAACGACTGTGACCCAGCAGATGCTACTACAGAAGAAGGAGAATCAGGAGCATCGGTCACAGTTGATCAGGAAGGAACAACCTACGTCAGATATCAGTCAACAGACACAGCTGGCAACGAAGAAAGTATAGAAGAAACAACTGTCCAGGTAGATAAAACAGCTCCAAGCATCAGCAATGTGAAAGGAGACTTCACAACAGGTACAGGAGACACAGAGACTATTACTGCAGACGTGTCTGACGATTACGCATTAGACTCAAGCACCGTAGAGATAAAGCTTGACACTGATAACGATGGCAACTTCGAAGAGACAAGTCAGATGACAGATACGGGAGACGGCACATTCGAATATTCCTACACGGCTCCAACTGGAGACACTAACCAAGACGACTACCAAGTAGTCGCTCAGGACGAAGCAGGCAACCAGCAGACGTCAAGCACATACACGATCACAATCGATGACAACGATGCGCCGACGATAACCGACAATACAGCTGATTCAGCCACAACAGGAGAATCGCTGGAGTTCAGTGCGGACGTCAGCGACAACATACAGGTGGATACCGTAAAGGCTCACTACAAGTACGCGGGAGAGAGCAGTTACACTGAGATTTCACTGAGTGGCTCAGAAAAATACACAGACTCGATCACAGTTGATGACACTGTAAACAACATCCAGTACTACATAACAGCGACCGACACCAGCGACAACACAGCGAGAGAGCCACAGGGAGATGAAGAGTATAATGAAGTCACGGTAAATGACAACGACGATCCTACAGCGTCTTTGACTTTCACAACTCCTGTAGACGAGGACACATCTGTAACTCTAGACGCTTCCGCATCGGAAGACAACACAGGAATAGTAGAGTACAGGTGGGACTTCACGGACGACGGTAATACGGATGAGACGACTACAGAGTCCGCTTCCACAACTCATAATTTCGAAGACCCTGGAACCTACACAGTCAGCGTCACTGTGGAAGACAAGGGAGGCAACACGGACGAAGCCACCAAGGATATCAAGGTAGACGATACGACCTCTCCGACCGTTGATTCAATCAGCGTAGAGGAGTCAGATACTCTTTACTCGAACTACCAGACCGTGAACCTTGACATCACGGCGAGCGACAACGACCAAGTAGACAGCGTTGTAGCTGACTTCGCTAACCTCGAGAACCAGTTCAGGTTCACAGACACTAATGAAGATGGAACACAGGATTTGACGGCTCAATGGACAGAATATAGTGCTGATGAGGTAGTTCAAATTAACTCTGGTAATACTCAGACGACAGATTACACGAAGCTGGTCGTTCCGACAGACTTCACGCTTCAGAGTGACACATCCCTTACCTACGAAGCTCTCTACACCTCTGACTCGGGAATAGAGGCTCCTGATGAGACCTATCTCTTCATGGAAGACGGCACAATGCTCGCAACCACAAATAACAACGGAGCACAGCAGTGTACTGAATCCGCAAACACCTGGTGTGAATGGAGCCTCTCAGCTACAGATCACACGGTTGAATCGGCAGCGAGCTGGTACAAAGTTAACTCCGACGGAACTATCAAAGGAGTGAAGCTCTCGAATTACCACAATCAGAATGTCGTAGCTGTAGGATTCGCGGCAGGTACCACATCAAGTCCTGGTGATATCGTAGATGTCTACCTAGACGACTTCGACCTCCCTAATAATGGCGTTGTCAGCCAAGAATCAGATCTCCAGAGCCTATATGAGGTAACCGCCTCAGACTCTGATTCCGACTCTGCACTTGATGTGTCATACACACTTGTGAATGGGCCTGACTACGCAGACAAGGATATAC
This sequence comes from Candidatus Nanohaloarchaea archaeon, assembly GCA_041640075.1. Taxonomy (GTDB): domain Archaea; phylum Nanohalarchaeota; class Nanosalinia; order Nanosalinales; family Nanosalinaceae; genus Nanosalina. The sequence continues at coordinate 51,007 of JBEQAY010000004.1, forward strand.
AGGTAACTGCGACAGATCCTGCAGGAAACGAGGGCAGTAGCAGCAAGACTGTCACACTAGACAACAAGAAACCAGGGATCAGCTCCGCAAAGATTGAGGACACCTCAGACACTAACGGAGTGGTTGGTGATAGCGATCTGGTCAGGATCTCGGCAGAAGTCACGGATGACTCACCTGTAGATACTGTAACTGCGGATGCTTCCGCTTTCGGAGCAGGAAAAGTAATGCTAACTCATGATACAGGAGACACATACGATGCGACAATCACGGTCAACGAAGCGTCTGCTTACTCTGATGGAAGCTACTCGGTAACTGTAGAGGCGACAGACGACGCATCCAACAAGGAGACAGCGACAACAGGTACACTAACGCTCGACACGACGAAACCTGATGTTACTGGTGCTTCGATTAGCGAAGTAAACAATCCTGATGGACTGGTGACTGAAGGAGATCAAGTAGAAGTCTCCGCCACAGTGACGGACTCAAACCTTGACACGGTTGAGACCGATGCTTCCGCTTTCGGAGCAGGAACAGTAACTCTAACTCCAGACAGTGGAGATACATACGATGCAACATTTGTGGCGGGTAGTCAATCAACACCTACCGATGGAACTCATTCACTCAATGTAGATGCAACCGACCTAGCGGATAATCTAGGTAGCGATCCCACAGGAGACATAGAGGTTGACATTGAGTCGCCTGCCAATCTTCAGGTAAGCGCTCCTTCAAGCACGGTTTACAAGCAGACAGATCAGGCGCTGGATGTAGATTACTCTTACAATGAAGACAACCCTGACCAGACAACAATAATCCTTGAAGACGACAATGGAAACAGCGTATCGTACAGCTTCGACGACTCTGGATACGCAGGAGATGGAGGCACACAACAGGAAACTCTAGATCTTTCAAGTCCGGATCAGACATCAGAAGAGGGACTTGTAGCAGGAAAAACGTACGATGTAACTCTTGAAGTCTTGGATCAGGCAGGAACATCTACGAGCTCGGTGAAAGAGACAGATAGAGTAGTTATAGACGAGACTAAACCATCTATCACTCTTAGTGAAGTTGCTGGAGGAGACGACTACATAAACATAGATGAGGCTTCTGGGGAAGGCCAGATTGTAGGAAGTTGGAGCGATGAGAATCCTGTTAAAGAACTAAGACCGTTCGCGGATGGTGACGCTAATTACGCAGAAGGAGGATATCCTGATCCTGGATCCTCAGGTTCGTTCAATTATGAGTTCGATATATCTAACTGGCAGTCTGGAACTTCGGTGGAACTAGGTGTAGAGGCAGAGGACGAGGCAGGAAATGTCAGGAGTAAAAGTGAGACCGTCACTCTGGATCTCAACAGGCCAGCAGCACCTGACGACGTTACAGCTGAGAACATCAATATAGATAGACAAGATGACTACAGTGTTGAAGTTTCACTTGTAGCAGGACACGAGAAAGGAACTGTCACTGCAAGGCTTTCAGATGGAAGCTCGTCTGTTAAAGCTACAAAGGAAGTCAACGCAGACGATGACTCAGGTTCGACTGTGACCGTCGACTTCGGCGACGTTTCAAATAAATTGAGTGAAGGAGGCGTCGACGTAGATGCCAAGTTTACAGACAAGGCAGGTAATGACAACACCAACGGATTCAAAGAGTTCACTACAGTCCACAAGGATACAATCAGACCTGAAGTGGTTGAGGAAGATTCCGAGGTAACGTCTTCCAATACAATCAGTGTTGCATTTACTGAAGGACTAGATGGTACCACAGTTTCACCTGAGGACTTCAGAGTGAATGGCTTCACTATAGATAAAGCTTCCGAAGTGACTGAAGGAGAAGTAGAGTTGACTCTTGTTTCCGACATGGGGACAGGAGACGCACCAAAGGTAACAGTTGAAGATAATGACACTCTAGAGGACTCGTACCAGAACTCCTTCACAGGCGATACAATGTTCACACCGACCGACACGCTCGCTCCAACACTCTCGGAAGCAACCACGGTCGACAGCGACGGAGATGGATACATTGAAGCTGTGGACTTCAAGTTTGGAGAGGCAGTTAAGGTAGCAGATACCTCAGCTTTCGAAGTCTCAGGATACAGCGGCGAGAAAATCAGCGATGATGACTCTGACCAGACTGTCAGAGTCGAGGTAGACAAGGGCTCCAGCTACGACACGGGAGCCACTCCTGAAGTAACAGTCAACGCAGGAGCTGTAGAGGACACAGCTTCGACTCCAAACGAGTTCGCAAGCGACACGACAGTAACCTCGGACGACGGAGCAGCGCCTGTACTGCTTCACAGCGAAATTAACAACGCTGTCAGCGACGGTTCGGCTACAAAGGTCGACCTCACGTTCACAGAGTTCGTGGACGTCTCAGGCTCTGCTACAGCACAGCTGAAAGATGAGCCTGGAGAACTCAGATTCAATAGTCAGACAGGAGAAACAGTCCAGGCAACCTACTGGGAAGACGGCAGCAAAGCAGTCCTTGAGACTGGAGATGCACCTGAAGTCAGTAGCTTCACAGGAGTAGAAGACGTAGACCACTACAGGGAAGCTGGACACGACTTCAGTAGATACAGCTCACCAGCTACGATCGATCAGCAGGACTTGACCCAGACGAACGTGGACCTCAGGATGACTTATGACACTTCAAGAGACGAATACAGGTTCACAGCTACAGGAGTAAGTAATTACGGAAGCGACAGTGGAGTTGTCTTCGGCTTTGATGTCGATGATGACGGTCAATATGACTTCCAAGTTGATGCAAAGTCTTCAGGGTACCAGCCAGACTACTATGAGTACGGTTCGAGCAGTGGATGGACTACTGATACCTACGACTTTAACTCCGGTAGTCAGGGAGGAGAAGGCACCTCTGAGTACGATGGAGTGTTCTTCAAAGATTCAGGAACACTGCTTGAGAACAAGAACTCCTTCACTCTGACGGTAGATCGAAGCAGACTCGGAAGTGATTTCGCAGTAAACGCTGATGATCAAGGTGGAAGCTTCACGAAGGATGGAGATAGCGGTAGAAGTGCCTCCGATGCGATTACTGTTACAGCCGGAACCTCAGAAGCAGATCTGGTGGTTGATGGAGACAGCGATGATCTCAACGAGGATTACGAGACGATCCAGAACGCTATCGACAACGCAGAAAGTGGAGACACAATTGTTGTCAAATCAGGGACTTACAAAGAAGAAGTAAGGGTGTCAAAGGAAGTGAATCTGGTTGGTAAGGGAGAACCTAAGCTAGTGACTGACTCAAGTGTTGCAGGTGACAATCACCATCCTGCATTGCAGCTGAAAGCTGATGGAATTGAAGTTAGGAATATGGTCATCAGTCGCAAGGTCACTAATGATCAGATTGCTGGTAATGGACATACAAAGGCGGTAGGAGTTAGCTTTGATAGAACAGGTAGTAGTCCGGCTCCTGCATCTGTAACTCTTAGTAATATCAAGACGGTCCTTGAAGATGATACAGGAAGTGAGGATTATGGAAATGCGATTTGGATTTCAACGTTCAACGCCTATGGAGGACAGAGAGATACGATTGATGTGACTATTGAGGATGTTACAGCAGTTAATGATGGAGTTGCTCCGGATTCCAGTGGATTTGGAGGTTCATCGCTCGCTGTTCTTGCTAAAGAGGAAGATGTAGATGTTGATGCAAATGGAATTGAATTGAGAAGTAGTGACGAGAGGTCAGTCTATGCCTATGAAGACAGTGCAAGTGCTGAAGTAACCATTGATGAGAGCAGATTGATTTCGAATAAGGGAGTGGTTAATGACGGATCCACGAGCGTGGCTGCAACTGGCAACTGGTTCGGAATGGATGGCATCCAGACAACTGGAAGCGTTGATGCTTCCTACATAAACCTGAACACTGCCAGCAACTCCTTGAACGCTGATGTTGATACGTTCAGTAGGATATTGAATCCGGGTGCGAACAAGGTTTCGTTCCCGATCAATCAAGGCACTGTGGATGCAGGTTCGGTTACAGATGGTTTAGAGGATCTTGAGGCTGCTTGGACTTACCAGAACGGTGAGTGGAAGGAAGTAGCTACGGGTGATAGTGATGAGTTCCGTGGAGGTCTTGGTTACATCTTCAACATGGATGGGCAGGAGACTTTGTCTATGAATGTTGATCATGAGTTCCAGACTGAGATCTCTGGGAATCAGCCTTCAAGTCCTGTAAGTTACAATGCGACATCTGGCTGGAACCTGCTCGGAAGCCTGGAGGAGTACGACGAGTCGACCGGTGATGCGATGAGTAGTCTTGAGAACGCGGCCGGTGACAAGAAGTACGAGGTTCAGAAAAATCCGTCCGAGATCGAGACAGGTCATGCTTACTGGACCTTGATGAAGGAAGACGGAGTTTACGCCAACGCCGAATGAGGTGATTAAGTGATGAAGAGACACCTTTTACCGGTTTTTCTTATCTTTATTTTTGCCTCTGTAGCTGTTGCTCAACCGAGTTCGAGTCCTTCGAAGTATCATGGTCATGTCTTCTATGATAACGGTGATAAGGCGGAGAATATTACTGTGAAGGCAGTTGTCGATAATACTATCCGGGATTCTCAGGAGTATTCTGGCGGTGTCTACGAGCTTGTAGTGGAGAGAGGAAACAGTGAGAATTTTACTGAGGTCAGTTTTGTAATAGATAATATTGATACAGGCAGGACAGCTTCTTTCGAGGCTTTCGGCAGTCAGCAGGTTAACTTTACGATCCCTGCTCCAGAGACAGGTGATGACTCTGATTCCACTGATGATTCGGATGATGGTTCTGGAGGGGGTGGCGGAGGTGGATTTACAGGTGCCAACTTCGCTGATGAAGAAGATAATGAAAAACCGGTTGCAGGTTTCACCTGGGATACTCCAGTGAGGCCTGGTGAATCAGTGACAATGGATGCATCAGGGAGCTTTGATCCTGATGGCAACATCTCCGAGTACAGGTGGAGTATCGGTGCTCGGGGTGAGACAGTTGAGAATGTTTTCGGTCAGACAGGATCTTACTCTGTAACCTTGACTGTGGAGGATGACGAGGGTGCCTCCACGGACGTAACCAAGGATGTTGTTGTGTCACGTAATCGGGTACCGAGACCTTCGTTTGAAGTAGTGTATACTGGTTCGAATCTACTTCAGGATGTGAGGTTTAATGCGTCAGAGTCTTACGATCCTGATGGCGAAATTGTCAGGTATGAATGGAATTTCGGTGAGGTAGGAGAAACTGCCTCACAGTCTTTCCAGGAGA
>JBEQAY010000005.1:0-42977 GCA_041640075.1 Candidatus Nanohaloarchaea archaeon
GTTCTGTGCCTTTCTCGTGTACGGCTGGTTAGGCTGCTCTCTGTAAATGCTTGCAGGTCGATCTCCCATAGTTTTTGAACCTCGTACTCATGCACGTGAAGTGAAATTTTAAATAGGGTTGGCTACTTGTCATACTTAGCGACAATTGAATGCATCAAAATCTCTTCTCTTTCAAACCCTTCCTCGCCCAATGCTTCAACCATTTCATAAGCCTCGTCTATGCCACCTTCCTCAGCTGTATGCTTTATGCTCTTGAATTTGTCGAACATTTCATCATAATCAACCTTGTCGAGGTTTATCCAATCAGAATCGACTTCATCACTCGATTCTAAAAACTCAGCAAGATGCTCGTAATCTTCATCCATGCATCGTTCATGAAATTCTCTGTAGAACTCATCATCTCTCATGGACTCGAGGTGGGATCGCATCACTTCTGACTTGCTGTAATCCGTATCATCTGTGTATTCGTCAAGCCAGTCAGCGAGGTCATCGTCAACTCTAAAAGTGATTTTAGCCATTGCTACTTATTAATAGCAAACTGTAATCTTTTTATTTGAATCGGAATTTTAAACCTGGAAAGAAAACCTAGAGATGTGAGAGAGGTCAAAATTTTCCAGATCGGGCTTGGAAGCTTCGGGAGACATGGCTTTGAGAAGTTCATAGAGATGGAGAACAATCTTCCCGAGGCTGATGTAGAGTTCGTTGGCGTGGCAGATACCGACCCCGAGAAACTTGAGTCCGCTGAAAATTTTGCAGAGACACATAACCTGGAGATCGAAACCTTCCATACTGCAGGAGAGCTATATCAGCGGGCCGAGGAAATCGATAGTCAGGAGAACGAGATACTTGTCTATGACGCCGGTCCGACACAGTCCCACTCCAACCATATCTACGAGTCCGTACATCGTGGTTTCTACCACCTCTCGGAGAAACCCTCTTCGATGACCCGTGAAGAACACATACGAGAGAAAAAACTTGCAGAGGACCGGAACGTTACCTGGATGGTGGACTTCATAGAAAGGGAGAACCCTGCCGTCCGGAAAACTCTTGAACTACTGGAGGACGAAGATGTAGAGAAAATTGAAGTCTTCAGAGAATCCTCTATTGGACTCCAGAAACTTTACAACCCTGTAAAACGGGCTGGAGTGAAAGGTGGAGACATACTGGATAAGATGACACATGAAGTCTACGTACTGGACTTCCTGGAGAAACTGAACGGTGAATTCAAGCTTGAACTTCAGAAGGCCGAGCCAGAGGTCTTCATGCCTAAAGATTTTAACTCGGATAAACTGATGACTACCGGCGGAGGTTACACAGAAACTATAGAAGATAATACCGCCACAGGTATGACTTACGCCCGATTTACTTCTTCAGAGACTACTGTGGAGCTTAACTCTTCTTGGCTGGGTCTGAGTGAAGGTGCTATGCACCATGCGCGGGAAGTCAGAAACAATATTGGCGAGGAGATACTTGAACGTGACTTCGTGGAGCAGGAGGATGAAGCCTTCCTTGACGAGGAAGCAAGATTCTTCGTAACACATGGTTCAAGAAATCTAATAGGTGATATGCTTCACGGACGGCTTTACGACCTTGATAAAGAGGAGGAGATTGAGACCAGGGATTATACTCACGACCAGCTGTACAGGGTGCTTGAAAACGCTGTACTGGAGCCTGCCGGTCTTTCAGAGAACCCTGTGTCTGAGAAGGAGACTGATGTTTTCATGAACGCTGTCTTTGATGTCAGGGATGAAGTTACCTTGGAAGAAGATTTCTATGATGAGCTTGAGAAGGCGAGAGATAAGATTGAGAGCCTTGTTATCCGGGATGGAAAGATACTTGAAAATGAGGAATCTGAAAGAATAGCAGGATGAAAGCAGTAATTCCATGTGCACTGAAAGAAGAGCAACTTTTCCCTTTCTCAGAAACACTGCCTACAGCACTTATGCCTGTGATGGGTATACCGATAATCGAACACTTGATACAGGATCTTGAGTCAGCAGGTGTAGACGAGTTCTACATCGTGGCAAACCACCTCGAGGAAAAGTTCGAGGAGAGATTCGAGAAAAATCCTAACGTACACGTCGTGCACCAGGAGGAACTAACAGGGACCGGATCCGCACTACAGGCAGTTGATCCTCTGGATGAAGAGTTCTTTGTGGTCAACGGCGATGTAGTGGTCTCAGACCGAGACCTGGATCATCTGCAGAAAAAATTCCATAACTCTGGTTCAAAGGTTTCGATGCTTGCGGCCGGAGAGGAAAAACCGGAAAAATTCGGTGTGCTCAGCATCACTAACGACATGGTCACGGGAATAAATGAAAAACCAGATGAACCAGACAACTCACTTGTCAACACCGGTATCTACATGTTCGAACCAGAGATAATCGATCTACTTGAAGACCTGGAAGACGGACAGAACTCGCTTGTGGATGCAGTAAAGGAACTTGCCGAGAAAGAAGAAGCTACTTTCGAGCTTGTAGAGGATTACTGGGTCGACATAGGAGATCCAAAAACTCTGAAAAAAGCTGACGCAGTGAAAAGAGAGTTCGAGATAACTGAAACAGAGATCGCAGACTCTGCAGAAGTACATGAAAACGTTGAGATCATCGGAAACGCAGAGATTGCTGAAGAAACAGTACTGAAACCTGGTACAGTTATCGAGGGAGATGTCTACATAGGTGAAGGCACAGTAGTAGAGCCAAACACACGGCTGAAGAACTGTTCAATATCCCGTAACGGAGTAATAGATGCTGAATCCGTCCGAGAATCAGTAGTTTTCCAGGAAAATATCGTGGACCCTGGGGTATGCATCGAGAACTGTATAATAGGAGAGGAATCCGATGTACGCTCCGGTTCAGTTATCCGTGAAAGTTTCATAGGTGCAGGAAGCTACATAGAGATAAATAATTCCATCTACGGCGTCAAGTTCGTACCTGATGCCAGGACAGACCTGCATGAGATAAGCAAGTAGAATGTTTTAAAGAGCTCCTTGCGGTTTGAACTTTATGGAGATAGGTATCCTGATGGCTCTGATCTCTGCATTTACCTCCTCACTGAGAGAATCAATCAGGAAGCATATCTCCTCCGATTTCAGCTCCGTGGAGATAGGCTACATGACCCAGGTCTACGGAGCCGTGATACTGGCCCCGTTCGCATCATACTACTTCATACAGTCCTCAATAACTTTCACACCGGAACTCATCCTTGCACTTCTGCTCTCTGCAGGAGGTGTTCTCTCCACCACGTACATCTACGTCGAGGCCATGAGGATCTCTGATCTATCCGTCACCGAGCCATTACGGCAGATGACTCCGTTGATAGTGGCCCTTCTGGAACCGGTCTTCCTGGCAACAGATTTCTCGGCAACCGTTCTCGCAGCAGCGCTCCTGGGAGCAATCGGCTCATACATCCTCGTCTCCGACAAAGGCTTTAGAGCGCCTCTGCAGAATCTGAAAAATAGGGGTGCTTTGATGGCGGTACTTGTAGCAGTTATATTTGCAGTACTGGCCATAGCAAAGAGGTTTGGATCTACAAACATCGAGCCCCTGCTTTTCACCTATTTCACGTATGTAATAGGGCTCATCGGCTTCTGGATCTGGAAGAAAAAGAAAGGTGATTCACCTTGCATAGAATCTTTCATGAGGAAAGACGTGGCTACCATGGGAACAGTAACTGCAGTAGGAGCTGTTATAACTATCTATGCCTTCTCAATGATCTCTGCGTCAGAAGTAGTCGTAATAAAGCAGACCTCTGGAATATTTGGCATACTTATCGGAAGAAGATTCTTCAAGGAGGAAGCAATAATCAGAAAACTTCTGGGCGCCCTTGTAATAATAACTGGAGTCTTAATAGTTACTTTAATCTGACTAGAGTTTCTCGACGATCTGAACCTCTTCTATACTGTGTTTTGTACCGTAGCCTCTGACTACAGCACCTTTTTCACCTAATTCCTCTGCTCTAGAGGAAAGTGCTTCTATTGCTGCCGAAGTTCCGAGTCCAAAAAGGCCTGCTACTACCATCCTTGGTTCTCCATCGATTTGTGTCTTCGCTATGAACCCGATTTCATCACCGGAGTAACTGTTTTCTTCCGTAATTATCCTGTCGTGAGTTTCTGTGAACTTGGCCGGCATCTCGGAGTTGAGTTCCTCTGTGAGCGTGTTGACCAGGGGTCCTGCTACCGAGATCAGAGGTCTTTCCCGGATTTTTTCGTCAAGTTCTGTATCTGTATGGATTAGTTGCTGTCTTCTCCTGCCGTAGTTTCCAAGTATCGCTGTGATCTCTCCGGCCCTGTACGCATTTTTGTGCCTCCTGTCATGTTCACCATGAGGATACGGCGCACCAACGATTACTCTCGCCTCTATCTTACTTTTTTGAACAAAACCCTGTAGAATATCCGGTACGTTCTCCAGCATCAGTGGATTTTCCTCCGGTTCTACAGAATCAGGTGTGAAATAAAAAGCAGAGTTCTCTGCACTGAAGTAACGTGGTCTTCCCTCAGAGGCTTCAAGTAGACCTGAATCCAGCATATCTTCGACGTGGTAGTAAGCAGCCTGCTTTTTTATATCAAGACTTTCCATCAGATCCTCTACGGAAACCTTCTTCTCCGAAGCCTCTTCCAGTATCTTCCTCCTAATCTTGGAATCCAGGACCTTCAGTCCCTCTTCATCAACTTCCTTTGCCGGCAGGAACTCGTCTTCCTTTACCAGGTAATGGAACATGTTTTGTAAACTTCTTCACAACTATCAAAAGTTTTTCGAAAAAAATTTACAACCCACTATTTTAAGCTGCTGATACTGTTGTCTCTATGTGATAATAAATGAGTGCTGGAGATAGAGGGAATCTGACTGTTTCAGTACTTGGAGCAGGAGGACATCAAGGAAAGGAGACGCTGAATACCTTTATCGACAATGTCTGGAATACAGACCTCGAACACGGCCTTCTATCGAAGAGAGACGAAATTGAGAGGATTGTAGCTGTTGAAAGATCCGAGGAAGAATACAAGGATATAGAGGAGGCCCTGAGCGATAACCCTGAAGAGTTTGAAGATCCTGAAGAGGCCTTCATATTTGAAGAGGAATGGGACCTGGTTGAAGAGGACTGGCACTCAAAAACATACAGGAACGAAGATATAGACGTTGAACTAGAGTTTGTGAACGAGGATGCTGTAGATTACCTTCAGAAAGGTTTTGACGGAGGCCTTGTGTACGACGGCGTATGGACCGATCAGAGGGAGAGAGTAACAAAAGCTATGGCAGATCGTCTGGAAGGAGAAAATAGTGCATTACTCTCTGAATCAGTGGCAGAATTATTCGAGAAACCTTCAGGCGTTGCACGCAGTGAAATTTTTCGTTTGATGGAGCTTGATATTCCCCTCTCAGAGAACCAGGTTGAGATGTTCTCTAAACAGAAGAAAACGACAATCCAGAAAATAAGAGAGTCTGATTCAGATGTCAAGAGGATAGAGACTTACAGGATGTCTGAGCCTATCAAGATGGTTCCAAAAAACGAAGATGATCAAGAAAGGAACCTTCTGAAACATAACTCAGGATCAATGATGGACAAAGGAGTCCACGACTGGGGTAAAATCCTTACCACGCTTAAAGCGGACGGAAAGTTCGGCGAAAACGAATCCGTGGATATTGATGAAGATAAATCAGTTTACAGGAAAGCAATAGCCTCCCTGGAGGAAAAAGATGTAGCTTACCGCGAGGATGGAATTCGAATCTCAGACACCGAACTTGAAGATCCTAGCTCAGATGAAAGGATAAACGATGCATACTCTGAAGCAAAGGCTGAAATAAACGGAGTAGATGTAAAGGTAGCAACCTCTCTTACTGGATGGGATGAAGAGGTAGAGGAAAGAGCAGAGGAACTCGAGCAGAAGTTCTCGTTAAATGACCACCATGTCGAACTAGCAGAAGGAGTGGAAGATAGTGAAGAAGTTATTGAGAGCATAGAGGAGTCTGAGCTGATATACGGGAGAGATGGTGGACATGAAATCCGCGCAGAGTATATAGAAACTGATGAAGCTGAGTACCTTGTATCTACGGGCGGAGAGATGTACACACTGAGAAAAGACGACGAAGGCATAACTGTACTGGCCTATGGGGGCTCAGACTGGCACGCAGAGTTCCTGGAAGAGGGAATTGATGCAGCAGCGCGTGGAGAAGAGATGACAGTCGATATAGCAAGCGCCGTAGAGACCAACAGAATTCTGGAAGAAGTAACGGATTACATCCACAGAAACTCTCAGGGAAAGCCTATGCGTACAGATGTATCAGATTACGAAGGTCTCAGAGAAGTAATAGCTCCTGAAACAGAGAAAAAGGAAGAAGAAAGTATAGAGCTCGTGGAAAATCCGGAAACCTATTCAGAAGCATGAAAATCAAATCAGAGGATAAAACACAGTGAAAGCACTGGTATTAGAGCCCCATGACGATGACCTGATCATCGGAATGGGCGGGACAGCACTGGAACTGATGGAGAAGGACTGGGAGTTCCGTACCGTTCAGATGACGGATGGTAGGCACGGCAGCAACGAGATAGAACCTCAAGAACTCATCGAGATCCGCAGAGAGGAGAAACAAAAAGAGATAGACTACCTAGGAATCAAATGTGACTTTCTCGACTACGAGGACGGTACTCTCTGGGAGGAGATTCAGGAAAACAGGGATGAGATAGTTTCAGAGATAAGAGAGATACTTTCAGAGTTCGAACCAGACATAGTCTTCATGCCCGCGAGGAACGAAGGCCATCCCGATCACAGGGCAACGAACTTACTGGCGAGCAGAGCCGTACATAGTTCCGAGATCGAACCCTTGAAGGCCTCTTATATAGTATGGCAGATGCCCTTCCTGGAAGGCGAGAACCTCGCCAGTAAAGTGATCAGAACCGAAGTAGAAGACGTTTTCGACCAGAAAATAGAAGCTTTGAGACTTCACGAATCGCAGATCAAAGAAGGAAGATACGATGAGATGGTGGAGAAGTTCAACAGCTTCCTCGGATTGCTCTACTCATCGTACGACGACAAAATTGGTAGATCCGAGGTACTGGGCATCCAAGATCCTGAGAAAATGGAGAATCTTGAAGGCCTTGAATTTGAGGACTTTACAAGAATGAGCCATGGGAGGTCAACAGAGAATATAGATCTTGAGGAGGTGAACGAAGATTGAGAGGATTTGACCAGGAGTATTTTGATGAAAAATTTGAGGACTCGGAATGGGGATTCTTTGAAAGCGAATACGAGCAGAGAAAATACGACAGGACATTGAGGAGAGCGGTGGAGAGACAGCCTGACCCAGATTCGATACTTGAGCTTGCAACAGGGCCGGGTGCGTTCACTGAGAAGGTTCTTCACCAGTATCCTGAGGCAGAGTTCACTGGTGTAGATATCTCTGAGGTCGCGGTCGAGGAAGCAGAGGAATTGATTGAGGACTCACCTAATCCGGACAGAGCTCAAGTTCTGCAGGATGACATGGTGGACTTTGCCCGTGAAAACGATGAAGCATATGACCTAGTATTCATGAGCGAGTCAGTGTACTATCCTGCTGAGAACGAGTCTGGGGAAGTTTTCAGGAACTTCGCTCGCGACCTGGGGGACATGGTTGCAGGGGACGGACACCTGGTCTCAGCTAACATACACAGGGAGGTCGAAGACGGCGAATACAAGAAAAACGACAGTGCGCGGATGGATGAGATCCGGCAGGAGCTTGAGACAGGAGGGCTTGAACTTGTAGAAAACGCTTTCTTCCCAGATGAGCCGAAAACCTACGGAGATAAAGGTTACAGAGAACACGACTATGCTATCTGGGTCCTCGCTCCCGGAAGTGATCAACTTCAAAACTCTCACGTGTAAAGACTAAACCACGAGGCAAGAACTTCAATGAAAGCAGTGATCCTTGCAGCAGGCCAGTCCAGCAGGTTCAAACCCCTCAGCGATAACAGGCATAAAGGCCTTACCGAAGTCCTTGGAAAGCCTATCATAGAACATACTATAGAAGAACTGAGAAACGCTGGCGTAGATGAAGTTATAATTGTTCAAGGACCGGACAAGGAGATAGAGAAAGAGCTGGGCAACTCCGCAGATCACTACGTCGTACAGGAAGAACCTAGAGGCATGGGAAACGCTCTGAGACAGGCTGAAGACCTTTTGGACGAAAAATTCCTTGTTTTAACTCCTTACAGGGCAAACGCAGACCAGTTCTTCAAGCCTATGATAGAAAAGGCCGAGAAAGAGGACTCAGACATAGTTTTCGTCTCAACACCGACCCAGGAACCGGAGAAGTACGGCATCCTGGAACTGGATGAAGATGGTAAAGCCGTTGACATGGTTGAGAAGCCCGACCCTGAGGAAGCTCCTTCGAACCACAAGATAGTGGGTATGTATCTACTTGATGAATCCTTCTTTGGTTATCTTGATGATGTTGAGACATGGGAGTACCAGTACGAGGATGCGTTGAGTGAGCAGATGAGCGAGGAACCAGCCTCAGTCCTGAAGATCGAGGAAGAGACGAACTCCATCAAGTATCCGTGGGACCTGTTTTCCGTAGTTGAGGAGTTGATGGAGGAGAGAGATCAAAATATCTCGGAAGATGCCTCGATAGCGGAATCTGCTAAGATAGAGGGGAACGTGATAGTTGAGGACGGCGCAAGAATATTTGAGAACGCCGTTATTCGAGGCCCTGCCTACATCGGTGAAAACGCAGTTGTAGGGAACAATGCCTTGGTTAGAGATCACGTAGCAATCGAGAAAGATGTTACTATAGGTACTAATTCTGAGGTGAAGAACTCTGTCTTCCAGACTGGTTCTTCACTACATTCAGGTTATATCGGGGACTCGATTATCGGTAAATATACCAAGATAGGTGCTGAGACGGTTACAGCCAACAGAGGATTCAGAGAAAACGGTGAAAGGCCTCATATAGAGTCAGATCTTATCGGGAAAGACTACGGGAAAAATACTGGCAGAAAGTTCATGGGTGCAGTTATAGGAGATAACGTGGATATAGGTGTAAACGTTTCACTGATGCCAGGCATCCAGATCGGCAGCGATGCAAAGATAGGGCCGGGAACAGTCGTTCATGAGAACGTGGAACAGGGAGAAACCGTCTATGTTGATCAAGAACAGGTGAAAAAAGATTGAATCCTGAGTATAGAGATAAGGCTGAGGCAATAGTCGAGGTTTTGAATGGGTCAGCCAAGAAGCTTGAAGAATACGATACCTCCGGATACGAAACTAAAGACGGTAAAGGCGGCATAGACCTAGTTACACAGGCAGATAAGGATGTTCAAGAATATATCATCAATTTTTTCCAGGAAGAGTTTCCTGAAACCGGTATAATTGCTGAAGAAGATCATGGAGTAGAGGAAAAAGATAGAAACTTCATCATCGACCCTATCGATGGTACGACAAACTACTCAGCAGGAAGAGATTATTTCTGCACGTCAATAGCGTATCAGGAAGACGGAGAGGTAGTCGTGGGAGGAATAGCATCTCCTAGATTTGAGGGCGGAATGATCTCCCTTGGAATAAAAGATGAAGGCGCTTGGTTTGAGACCGAATACAGTTTCGACAAGACCTTAGAACAGATAACAGATTCAGAGAGAATGAAGGCCACATCAGACCGAGAATCATTAGAAGAGTCTCTCGGAATGGTAGAGGCCTCGTCAGTCGAAGATATAGAGGATAATATGAGTGAAATGAGGAAGCATATCGATGCAAGCTATGTTCAGCCAGGCTCAGCAGCTCTGGAACTTGTAGAGATAGCAAGAGGCAACATAGATTTTAGAATAGATACAATAGATATCTGGGACTACGCAGCAGGACATCTAATTGTTGAAGAGGCGGGGGGCAAAACATTATCTAGAACCTACCATTCTAAATCAATCGAAAGAGATCTAAATTTCACAGTAGCAGCAGGAAAAGAAGTTATGGAGAAAATAAAACCAGTAATACAAAATTCTGAATTTATAGAAGGTGGGGATAGATGAAGATAGGTGTTGATTTCGACCGCGTGCTTTTTGATACTGATAGTTTCAATGAATACCTGAAGGATGAAACAGGTCTTCACCATGTCGAAGAGGATGTCTACGATGAATACGGGTGTTACTCACCGGAGAAACATGCTGAAGCTTGTGATATAGACGTGGAAAAAATTTATGCCACCATGAATAATCTGAATCAGTTTCTTTACAGCGACCTTGACAGTTTAAGAAGTCTAAAGCCAGAGCACGAGCTTGTGATAGTTACAAGAGGTGAAGAAAAGTTCCAGAGGGAAAAGGTCAGGAACTCCGGTGCTCAGAGGCTTTTTGACCAGCTCCTGATTGTTCAGGGTGCGACCAAGGATGTCGGCGATATTGATTTCCTCGTAGATGACAGGAAGAAGGAGATTAAAAAGGCGAACGTGCCTGGAATGGTGTTTGACAGAGAGAAACATGATATAGATAATCTCATTGAGAGGATACGTGATCTGGAATGAAACCTGAGAAAGTTTTCAAGAGATACGACATTAGAGGAAAATACCCTGAGGAACTGGATGAGGAGTTCGCCGAGAGACTTGGAAAAGCTCTTGCAGCTTTTACACGCGAAAACTTCTCTAAACGTATAGTGGTATGCAGAGACAACAAGGAGAGCTCCGCAAAGCTAAAGGAGAGTCTTATCCAGGGACTGAAGTCCTCGGGGATGAAGATACTTGACATCGGGGAAGGACCCACTGATTACGCTGCCTACCTCGGGAAAAAGCATGGCTGCGTCTCGGTACAGGTCACCTCATCTCACATGCCGCTGAGCTTCAACGGCTTCAAGTTCATGTATCCTGAAGGAAACGGATTCGTCAATGAGGACCTGAACCAGGTGAAGGAGAACTTCAGAAAGGAGAGATTCGTGAGAGGGGATGGAGAGGTCGACAGGATAGAGTCAACGTCCAGGAGAAAATACAAGGATGAGCTTAAGATGACAGCGACACGGAACAGCTCTGCAAAGATCGAAAGGAAGATAGTGGTCGATACCATGGGTGGTGCAACACGTGAAGTCCTGCCAGATCTTCTTGACAACCTTGGAGCGACTGTGGTGGATCTTGCGGATGAAAAAGATGAGGAGATGCCATACCGTGATCCTCCAAATCCAAAGCCAGAACTACTTGACGAACTTGTGGAGAAGGTTGAAGAGGTGGAAGCAGATCTTGGACTTGCCACTGATATGGATGGTGATCGTGTAACAGTTTACTACGATGGCGAGTTTCTGTCCGGTGACGAAGTCTTCTGCATCATCGGACAGCTTGTGGGCGGCGACTCGGTTGCCTCAATTGATACCTCAAAGGCTCTCGAGGACCTCATGGAGGAAAGTGACGGCAGAGTATTCTACACGCGTGTCGGCGACCCTTTCGTCATGGATAAAGCTCTTGAGGAAAACGTGAATTTTGCAGGAGAGCCTAACGGACATTACTCTGTTCTCAACTTTGTGCCGTACAACTCCGGTACCCTGACGGCTCTGATGGTTGCAGGAACCGATATAGATCAGAAGCTGGAGCAGATGCCTTTTTACAGCGTCCAGCGCGACAGCCTGGAGGTCAAAGACAAGGAAAGAGTCATGGATGCACTGCGTGAAGGCCTCGAGGAAGAAGACATAATCTCGGAGAAGGATGGCGTGAAGGCGAAGTTTGGGCACGCAGAGGTTCTGATGCGGCCTTCAGGTTCATCTCAGAAGATAAGGGTGATCTCGGAAGCCCAGAATGAGGAAACGGCTGGGGCTGGTCTTGAGGAAGCTAAGGAACTGATCCGGAACTCATAAAACCCTCTAACCTTCTAACTTTTCCATGTCAGAACTTGTATACGAATTCGAAGACGGACCGTACGACATCCTGAAATACTCTGTAAAGATGGAGGACGGGAAAGCCGTTATCGAGCTTAACGAAAACGATCTAGGTAGATTAACTATTGAAAGTGTTGAAGCTGTTGAAGAGCTACGGAGCGCGCTTGACAGAGTTGAAGAAGAGCTTGAAGAGGTCAAAAGACGGCAGGAAGAACTCTAGTTTTAAGGAAAAATGAATAAAAGGGAAAGAGGAAGAAATTTTTATTAAGCGAGAGACTTTAAACGTCTCTTGCTTTTACGGTCTTGCGTCCGTTTTCCTGAGCTCTTTCTACTGCTCTCTCGACTAGGTCCTTTACTTCGTCGTCTAGAGCATCGTAGAAATCGGAACCAACGTTGACTCCGTCTGCAGCGTCACGAACGCCTGACTTCTTAAGTACATCTACCATTGTGAAATCCTCCAATAAGGTATTGTCGAGCCTCTTTTTTATAGGTAGGGGGGTTAAAGCCTGAAAACCGATTCATTCAGGTCTGTGAAACCAGTTTAGTCTTCAGAAAAACTGTAGGATTTAAAAAGTAGAAAGAAGAAAGTTTTTAGCTGAAGTCAGAAATTCTCTCCACTCTGCCCTGTATCTCCGGGTTCTCGTCTCTGATCTTTCCGGGATCCTCGGTTCCATTCACGTTAACAATATGAACTTCGCCACGGGAACCAGAGTAGACATCCTGGAAATCATACACAACTCCGATTACATCTACGTCTTCAGGTATTTCATCCGATTCGACCAAGAAGTCAACCTCCCTGTCAACGTTGTACTCAACGAGATGGTTGACTGCCTCAGACTCAGTCAAATCTTCTGGTAGCTGCTCTGCGCCCTCTTCGATCCTCTCCTCCAGAAGATCTATACAGTGCCTGATACCTGAGGGCTCGTTAAGATGCTCTGAAATATCCTTGTAGGTTGCAGTTACTGCACCACAGCCTGTATGCCCTACAACGACAACAGTCTTTGTTCCCGTATGCCTGACAGGGTAAAGAACGTCACCTGAAACTTTTTTACCGTCTACAGTGCTCTGAAAGACTCTGTTTCCGATGTTGCTGCAGGTGAAAACTTTTCCCGGGTGTTCATTACCCCACATGTGATCCTGTAGCACTCGTGAATCCGAACAGCAGACTGTAACAAAATCAGGCTCCTGCGAGTCCTGAACTTCATCAAACCGGTTCTGGAAGATTTTAGCGTGTTCAAGATTAGATCTCAAAAGTTCAACAGTTTCATCCTTCATTTCTATCACTCTGAAAAACTTTTGAACAACACTCTCCGAACCGATTTTAAACTATTCCTGCTCGAAGAATTATCGCAGGTATTTTAACTTTACGATACCACTTGCAATAATACATCAAAGCTATCCTATTCAAGCAAAAATACACTTTCCAAGTATGTGAATCTAAATGGCATCATGTGAACTCTGTGGAAAAGACACCGATTCTTTGAAAAAGGCAAAAATCGAAGGAGCAACCCTGAAGGTCTGTGATTCCTGTGCAGACATGGGAGAAACCGTCGAAACAGGCGGTAAAAAGACAAGGAAAAAGAAGAAAAAGAAATCACGCACCAGAAAGAAGAAAACGAAAACACTTGACCCCAACTACGGAGACAAGGTAAAACAAGCACGTGAAGGGGAAAAACTCTCTATAACCGAAGTTGCAGACGATCTCAACGAAAAAGAGTCTGTCATCAAAAAAGTAGAAGGAGAGGAGCTGAAGCCTGATCGTTCCCTGGCTTCAAAACTCTCCAAAAAATTCGGGATCGACCTCTACACGAATCCAGACGTTGCAGACGTAGATACCGACTCCGGAGACACAAGGAAAGCAACATTAGGCGACGTGGCAGAAGTAAAAGACTAAACGTCCTTAATCCCCAGTTTTTAGTTTTTTCTATTTATCTGAAGTATATTTCTCGTTGCAGACCGCACGTAGACCATGTAAAACTGCTTTTTCTCTCAAGTCACAGAGTGTGATTTCAGGTCTAATGTTAACCGAATTTTCCTCTACCTGTTCTTCAAGGGGGTCAAGCATAAGCTCCGGATGATTTAAAGGCAGTGCACCACCTAAAACTATTTTCTCTGGATTATATAGATCTGCAATGTTACCTAACCCATGGCCATTGATCTCGTGCATCTTGGCTATAGTTTTCTCAGCCTTGGAATTTTTGTTATTATATTCGTCAAAGATTTCTCTAGAGTTTTTGAAATCTGCATTGAATAGCTTTTCAGCCATCTGAGGCATGTTTTCTCCGGAACAGTATGCCTCCCAGTGTCCTATTCCTCCACATCCGCATTCAAGCTGCTCTCCGATTTTCATATGTCCTACCTCTCCAAAGTTACCATCTGTGCCCTCCACAAGTTCGCCATTGATTATTACACCTGCCCCGATACCTGAGCTTATTGTCACGTAGACGAGGTTCTCTACATCATGGTCACCATAGTGATACTCCCCCAGTGCTGCGGCAGCACAGTCGTTCACTATCTGAAGTTTTCCGGTGAAATCAAGAAGCTCACCAAGGTCTATTTCATCCATTCCAGACTCTTCAGAGATGTTTGGTGGATAGAAAATCTTTTCCTCTCTATCTATAGGTCCTGCTGCAGCTACAGCAACATCTTCAATATCCTCTTGGGTATAATCAAGATCCTCGATAGCTTGATCCAGTGCAGCATCGATATCACTTAGGAAGCGTTCGGATCTCATCTTCTCAACGACCTGAAAATCACCGTTTCCAACACCGAAGAGGGTATTCGTACCACCTATATCGACACAGAGAAAAGCCATAATACATCGTAATACTTTTCATTAATTAATCTTTCTGCCATGCGGAAAAGAGTTTGAAGCTACTAGTCAAGTTTTGAGGTCATCCTGTCCCAGTAGAGCCCTACCAGAAGCAGTGAAAGAAATGTCATCGCTGCGAAGTACGAGGACGTGGCGAAGTAATTTCCTTCTGTCAGCAGCATGCCGAACTCATCCATGAAAATCCCGAGACCTGTACCGTAAAGTCCGCCTGCGTAGTACCTGGATATGTTTTCCCTGAAAAGCAGTATCCATCCAGCCAGGATCAACGCCATGAAACCAAAGAAAAAGTGATGTACGTGATAACCTGAGATCCATACCTCGTTAATAGGTAAGAACCCTGCCATACCAGAAGTTTCAGGGCCTACTATACCTGAAAGAATAACTGCAACTCTTGCAACCAGAAAAGACAGGAAAAAAGTAGATAAAACAACCATCCGCAGCCTTGCAGTCTCAGAATACGACGAAACATCCTCCAAGACACCCAGATACACATCTATCAAAAAGTGAAGTATCAAACTTAGCGAAAGCAGTGTGAAACCAGCTATCAAGCTGAAAAGCTGTTCACCGACAACCAGAGCGTCCATAAAAACCTGTGAATACTCTCCCAGTACAGCAGAGTAAAACGCCGCCGGAAAACGAGGAAAAAGCAGTGCAGAAAAAGTAGCGGAGAAACCAATTACAATACCGAGCGTGGATATACTTCTAAACAACTCCAGTTCAGACCTGCCAACACCTACACCAGAGAAAAAATCCTCCAATACAGATGTCAACCGATCCAGCAACTCCATACACCAAAATTTTCACGTAAATTTTAAGCAATCTCTGCAAGATGATAGAAAATTAGAGAAAAGATATGTAGGGTTTATTTTGAACCCTTCGGCGCGTATCGATTGAGCAAGACCAATCGCCGGGGCCGGGATTTGAACCCGGGAGGGCGGTGAAGCCCAGTAGCTTAGCAAGCTACCGCGATAAACCATACTCTGCCACCCCGACATGTGTTTTTACAGGTGTTTAAACTGTGTAAAGGTTAGCGCCATCTTGTTGGTGATAGTCTTGTAAAATATTCTTGTTGTAGGTGTGGATTCATGGTGAACTTCTTTCAAAACGTCTTCGTGCTTATTTCGGACCGGTTCGTAGAGACTAACAGCTTCTTCCTTGGTCACTCCTGTTATATCTGTATGTTCTGCGTCCCTGATTTCTCTTGTGATCTGTTCTCTCTTCTCAAGGAATTTTTCCGGCTTCATCTCTCCTGCCAGATATGCCTCTGTTATCTGTTCGAGTTCTTCTAGGTGTTCCTGCCAGGTTTCCTGGTCGATTCTGCCTGCTCTGAGGTGGTCCACAACTATCTTCTGCTCTGTTCTAAGGTATGAGTGTGTGAACCCTTCCGCAATTTTCTCTTTTAATCGCATTTTGAAGCCGCTGTTGAAGATATGGGTAGAAAACAACTTAAAAACCCTGCGAAACCGGGTTCGGGCAAACTATTTAAGTTTCTGAGAAGCATTTTGGATTATAAAGTGGTAAAATAATGGCTGAAAATATAATGGACTTCTCGGACATAGTAGATAAAGAGGTTTTCACGGAGAAAGGCGCTTACTGCGGCGAAATCAAGGATGTAGAAATGCAACTTGACAAGTTCGCGGTGAGAGCAGTAGTCGTAGCTGCAGAGAAAGGAAGCTATCTAGCCGAGAAAGTCGGAGGAGCCAAAAACGTCGTCATCCCGTACAGAATGATCGAATCAATTGACGACATCATCATCATGAAGGACTTCCAAACAAGTGAGGCCGAAGAAGCCTCCTCTGCAGAGGAAGCCTGAAACTTCTAAATTTTTCTCACGGTTTTCTATCAATCCCGTCATTTATTACTTAAGCTGAACTGTTTCTAACCATGGCAGCAGTAAACTCTCTCATAGGCTTCATGTACGAAGTCGTCCAGTCCTCATGGCTGGTCGCCTCAGCAGTCATGAAGTACTTTGTAGCAGGAGTTATCCTGCGCTCCCTCCAGCTGAAAGATCTAACACTTGAAGGTTTAGACCAGCGTACACGTGAATACGGCAGGTATGCAGTCCTTGGTACTGGAGTCCTTGGTCTAGTGGCTACTCTGACAGGTTTTAATGTCCAGCCTTTATTCCTCTTCCCAAGTCAGCTCTTAGCCGTAGGAGTACTGGGATACCTTTTCTGGAAATACTGAATCAGAAGAAAAATAGACATTTAATTTTTTACGAGAGTTTTTCCTCGACGTCCTCATACCATTCCGAGATTGTCTCTCTGGTGAGTTCCTTTATCTCGTCCCAGGGCAGAGTTGTGTAGACATAGTAAACTGTTTTATCCGTTTTACCTTCTCTCAGAATCAGATCTTTCTCAAGCATCTCCTGTAGGGCTCTCTGAACTGTTGAACGGCTTCTGTCGACTTCTTCCTTTATCTGTTTGACTGTCATCTGCTGGTCGCGGATTTCCTGGAAGATTTCCCTCTGAAGATCGTTCAACTGGAAGGCTTCAAACACTATGTCATCGGAATCCTTCCCCTCCAGATCTAGAAGACTCATCAGTAAATAGGAGTTCAATGTAAACAGTAAAAAATCTTTCAGTCACCGGATCCAGGAGTACCTGAACCCTCGATTCTTTCACTGTATTTCTCCAGAGATTTTTCCAGGGCTTCACCGGCATCGACACCTAGATCTGACGCAACAGCCAGTAAAGAGAAAAGTACGTCACCAATCTCATCCTCCTTCACATCGATTTTATCCTCTTCAAGACCGTAGTCAGCTGACTTCGCTGCGTCAGACGCTATCTCGCCGACTTCAGCTGTAAGATCCAGAATCCTGAAAGCTGTCGTGCCTTCAAGATCATTTTCCTCAATAAATTTCTCAACTTTCTCCTGCTCCTTCAACTTCTACACCTCTTCAAGCTCTTCTACCATTTCAACTGCGCTTTCAACCGCCTGAGCTGCGTAGTCGATCCTTTCCTTTGCTTCCTCTGCAGTCATTCCTGGACCTGTTATACCCAGCATAACCGGTTTATCCCTGTCCAGACTTATCTGAGAAAGTTTCTGGGCAGCAGTATCACCTATAATCCTGTCGTGGTCAGTATCTCCTTTTATTATTGCACCAAGAACAACTACAGCATCTACACTTTCCTTCCTGGCAAGCCTATCAGCTCCGAGAGGTGTATCATAAGCACCTGGAACCTCCAGAACATCAAAACCGGCGTCAAGCTCTTCAGCCTTCTTTTCTGCAGACTCAAGCATTTTATCAGTTATACCGGCGTTGTACTTTGCTTTCACTATGCCTATATTCATACAAGAAACAAGTTTCTGCGAGTTTTAAGTCAGTAACCGGGAAATTCAGATGTCGATGATATCGTTTCTGGCAGCGTGGAAAAGATATTCCTGTGCGTAGCCAGCTTTTTCTCCAAAGTAATCTCTCATATTCCTGGAGGCTTCATCATAATCATCAGAGTGAAGTTCCGGATAATTTTTCTCCAGTGCTTTCTTCGCCCACGTATCAATAGGATACGCTTCATGATAACCCTGAGAGAAAAGCAGTACACAGTCAGCAACCTTATCACCAACGCCGTAAAGATTCTTCATGTGCTCGCGAGCCTCCTCATAATCCAGTTCCTCAAATTTCTGTTCCTCAAACTCTTCCTGAAGTATCTTGATAGACTCAACGATGTACTTGGCGCGGTACCCCACACCCAGGTCTCTGAGCTCGTCCTCCGAAGCCTGTGAAAGCTCTTCAAGAGTAGGGAACCGTCTCATCTTGATACCGTCAACTTCTCTTACTTCTCCAAACTTTTCCGCCATGTCATTGTGCATCTGTTTGATACGGGGAATCCTCATCTGCGGAGAACAAAGATAGGAAATCAGGCACGGGAAGAACTCGTCCTGAATTATTCTCAAGCCCCAGAGCTCTTCACTGGCTTTCTCCAAGTTTTTGTCCTCGGGAAAAGTAGAGAAGATCCCTTCCAGATCATGGTGAAGCCCGAGAGCCCTTTCAACTTCTTTTCTTGGAAGCTCTGTCCTTGCAATAACTTCTTCATCTATCTGTTCCACGATCAATGGCTTACCGTCTCTGAAAGTGTAGAAATGTGGCTCACCTTCTTCGTAGAGCTCTCCGTTTATACGGTGCCAGCAGAAGGTCTGGCCACACGTCATCGTTAGTTCAAGGTCAAAATTCTCAGCTTCCAGAGAGTATTCTTTCACGTTCAGAAAAGCTGATAGAAACTTTATCAGCCTGTCCTGTAAATTTCTATTCCTCGCTTTTAGACCCGTCTTTCCTGCTGTACTTCTTGAAACCGGATTCTACATCCTGTGGCGCTTTCCGGCTTGTCTTCTTGGCGTCTCTTTTCAGGTAACTGCGGCCGCATTTATGGCACTCCACCCGTTTCTCGGCCTTGCTTCTCTGCTGGTAACCACAGTCCGGACAGGTGAAGTATACAGCCATATACTGGGAAAGTTCTCTGATTGTCAAAAGCTTTGCGGATACCCGGAGAATTTTTCATTCATAAACCTCAAATCTAGTGTGTGGACCAGCGTTTGAAGTATGGTGCGGCACTTGGGACAGTTTTTGCCGGTATAGCGTACCTTATAGCTGATTTCAGAGGTTTCAACAGCTCAAGTTTCCTGCCGATACTGTATCTTTACGTTGTGCTGGGAGTTGTCTCAAGGTTTAAACTGGAGGATGCAGCCGGGTACTGGGACCGTCTTGAGAAAATCATGATTGTCGCCAATGAGGAGGAAACAAAGCTGAAGAAAGTGGTCACCGGCGAGGAATACGAGATAGATGGTACAGTAAAGAAAGTCTGAAAGCGAAATCTAGTAGGAGTCCTGGTCTACTTCCTCCCCCTGCAGGTTGAAGAGTGTGGCTGTATCCGAGTTGTAGTCCCAGTCCGTGCCGGTTCCGTAGACGTAGATATTTTCTTCGGACTCGCTTACGTTCAGTTCGTCCTCAGACGCAGTGTAAACCTCCATCGTAGCCCTAGCCGGTATCTCGATGTCTTCAAAGGTGTATGTGTCGCCGTCCGAGTTCAGTATCTGCCAGCCTGATAGCTCAACTGATCGGGTATCGTCATTGTCTATTACAAGTCTTTCATCTTCGTCGTTTGCCTTGCTTTTTGTTATACGTATCTCTATATCCGGCAGCATCTTGTCCCGTGCCATTTGCCTGTAGTTACTGGCTTCAGACTTCATCTCGTTCATGATGGCCAATAATTTAGATCTGTTAGCGCCTTCAAATTTTGAGTATGTTTTACCGTTCCTAATACCTTTCTTCAGTGTACCGTATGGAGATTTAATAACTGAAATCCTAGTATTGTTTGTCCTCTTGATCTTCAGCTCTGCTTCCGGCGTTTCTATCTTTTCCAGTCTTCTCTGTGGTGTTTCCTCAACACTGTAAAGCGTATCATGCCTTTCAACTGTTACTGTTGACGGATCTTCGTGATCGATATCAACTTCTACATCTGTGATTGTTTCCGTTGAAATTACAGGTGAAGAAGTATCTGTTGTATCACCGTAGTTTATATCCTGAGAAGCTGTAGGGAAGATCAGGAGTACTGTCAGCACTGCTGCCGTGAGTAAGGCATCCCTGTTAGAAGCCATTACTATTCAGTAACTAGTTCCGGCAGGGTTTAAATCTTATCTTATTTTGAGCTTTACAGTTCCTCGTAGTGCTCTATGAATACTGTGAGGACTGATTTTAGTGCTCCGAACGATATCGGACCTATGAAAAGTCCTGGAGCGCCGAAAACCGTTACACCACCAAGAACACCGATTATTATGACGGCGGGATGTAGATCGGCTTCATCGTCCACAACCAGAGGTCTGAGGAAGTTGTCAGTCATACCGACTATAACAAATCCGTAGATCAGCAATCCTACAGCAGCCCCGACACTTCCTGAGAGGAACAGGTAAACTGCAGCAGGCAGCCAGACCAGCATGCTTCCAACAATCGGAATCACTCCTAACAAGACCATGATGAACGTCCAGAACAGGAAATTTGGAACACCGAAAACTCCCAGCCCTATACCTGCTATCACTCCCTGAGCCAGTGCGACCAGTAGATGGCCTTTAAGCACTGCTGAAGTTGTAAAGGAAAGTTCTTCGATTAGTTTATCCTCCATATTTTCTGGCAGGGTTGAAACATCCTTTGTCCATTTTACAAGACCTGTACCGTCCTTGATCAGGTAGTACGTGAGGAAAAGTGTCAGTGAAAGACCTAGTGTAACACCTACTGCAAGGTTTATCGCCTTTGAAAAGCCTCCGAAGGCTCCTGAAGTGAACTTTGATATAGCAGAGGTTGCTCTTGCCTGTATATCCACTTCTACTCCTGTAAGTTCCTCTAACTCCATCTCAATGGATTCAAAGTCTATGACGTCTGTAGTATTTATTCCTTGTACAACTCCTCGGGCATCGTCCGCTACTGCTGCACCCACAATGATCAACGGGACTACAGCAAGAAGTATAGTTGAAAGCGTGAGGAAGAATGCCGAGAATCTTTCTCCAGTGTATTTTTCCAGGTATTTATGCGGTTTGTGGAGTATGAACGCGAGTATCGCTGCCCCGAGCAGGTAAGCTGTGAACGGTCTAAGCATCATAAAGGCTGCGAGGCCGAAAACCAGTATAAGAGCCAGCAGAAATCCTTTTCTATCGTTCACATTTACCTTATCCGGGATCTATTTACATAAATATGCCGATTCCTGCGAATGAAAGAATCGAGGGCACGATAAGCACGACCATACAGGCTTTTCTTTCATCGAAGCGCATCGCCGTCATCCCGATAAACGAGGAAACTACAAACAACAGCAAACCCATCACACCAGTCAAGGCCACAGTAGTCAGCAAAACCGATACAAGAACAATATAGAGAATAAACTGCATCTCAAACCTCTGAAGCAATTCCTGATATCTCCTGGAAACTTTCAGAGCGACCGGTATGGAAACGATGACTGATAGAACTGCTAGCAACATGAAAAAGAGAATCTGAGAGCCATATGGACGGCTTATAGCCTTTAAAGCTACTGAAACACCCGATCTTGCTCTTCCTATCAGTGCAAGAGAAATCAGAGAGAATATTATATCCGAAGTATTGACGGCACCCATAGCTTCCAGAAAACTTTTCTTGGATCTGTCCATGAGCGGTGTCATGAATGAAGTCGATACAGCTGCACCTATACCAGGTATAGTCCCTGCAAGAAGCCCTGCCAGTGTTCCAGCTATGCCAGAACTTGAAAAATCAAGAATAGATTCCTCTGGAACTTCCTGTTCAGGTATCTGGAAGTTTTCACCCATCATGGAGACTATACCAGGTACTGCAAAAAGTCCTGAGAATATAGGTACGAGTACGAACTGTTGATTTATGTTGGACTGGAAGGCTATGATGCCCAGAGCACCGGAAAATATCGAGACCAGGATAGATTCTTTAACAGAGTCTGAATGGAACACTATGTAGAAAAGAAAGAAAACCAGGATATACTCCATGAAACCTGAGATAAAACTGTAGGCATCCTGCATCAAAAAGTAAAGCGGGAAAGCCAGCAAAGTTATCGATATTACAGAGCTCAGGCCTCCTTTTACCGTATAGATGAATGCCTCAAGCCCTTTTCCTTTTTCAACCATCTCAGGCGCAGCTACCACAGAGAGGGCGGCTTCAGCGTCCGGTGTTGACAGAAAGATCGCTGGAAGAAAGTCGTGGAAAGTATGGGATACTGAAAGCCCGGTGACATATGAGATGTACAGTCCCTGAGTTACCGATGTGGAGAGGTAAAGCGGTAGAGACGTGAATATCACTGTGTTCGGGTGTATGCCAGGTATGAGCCCTGTGATTACTCCTGAGACTACTCCAAGTATACAGGCTGTGATGTATATAAGCATATTTCCCTGTGGTTAGGTAGCCTGGTGGCGATTTAAAAAGAATGGCAGTGAATAAGAGTAGTTATGTTCGGCGGAAAGGATATGGCACAGATGATGAAGCAGATGGGCGTAGACATGGATGAAATCGATGCTGACAAGGTGGAGGTACACATCGGGGACCAGAAACTTGTCTTCAGCAATCCTTCACTTTCAAAGATCGATGCCCAAGGCAACGAAATCTTCCAGCTACAGGGAAACTACAGCAAAGAAGAGAAAAGCGGAGAAGAGGAAGTAGCAGAGGAAGACATCGACCTGGTTGTTGAAAAGACAGGTGCTGACAGAGATGAAGCAGAAGAAGCTCTGAAAGACAGTGATGAAGTCGCAGACGCCATCATGCAGCTTCAATAACTTTTTTCTTAATTAATTATTGACCCATTTATTTTTCCATACTTTCCAGGATCTTTGCGAAGGCAGGTCTTGTGATAGCGATTCCTACCATAATTCCAACTATCGTAGTTGTCGCGAACTCCTGGATTTGCTGTAATGGAGTCAGTGGGAACTGGTAGGCTACTGCTGCAACCATCATGGCAATAATACCTACTGCTATGTAGTGGTTGTTCGCCTTTGAACTGTAACGCGAGTAACCAAGCAGCCCAAGCCCTGCAGCTCCAACCATAAGCGTGGAGAACTGGGGTGAAAGGATTGGTGTCATCGCTCCGATCGTGGAGGCTGCAGATGTAAAGATAACGAAGAATGCCGTCTTCATACGTGCAGCCCAGTCCTTTATGGACTCTGTCTCGGACTCATCCGTGATGATTATCTGGTCGTCGACTCCTGTACCTACTGCTGCAATTATACCTGCAATAGCTGAAAGGTTTAAAGTGGCAAAGTTCGTGAACCAGGCGCCGAGAAGTATGAATACCTCTGAAGCACCTGTGAAAACAATAGGTAAGACTAGTTTAGGATTTCTGTACCTTAGGAAGATTATGATTCCGACTGCGATAAGTGAGCCGATGATTGATATGACTGAAGCTGTCATGAACTGTGATCCGATCGTGCTGGAGATTCTCTCCGAGCTGACTACTGTTACAGGTTCAGGTAGCCTACCTGACTGGAGCAATCCTTCAACCCTGTTCATCCTCTGTCTGAGATCTCCTTCATCTGTACCATCAAGGTTGATGGTTGGCTGAGAGACCGTTCCCTGCTGGAAACTTTCGTCTACTGTAAACTCCCTAATTTTCTCATCATCTATGTAGATAGTTAGATTAGTAGTTTGGCTGTTTTCCATTACCAGAGCACCTGCTGACACCTGGAAGTTGTTAGCCACCTGTTGCATCCTGTCCTTAGATTCCTGCGACACGATGAGAGGTATAACTGCCTGATAACTGTTAGTTCCCTGTCGTCTTACCGCAGAGTTAGATGTATCCACTGAGTCAATGTCCTGGTTGTCGTAGACAACAATCTCCATCATGGAGTAGCCCTGGTAAGGGCCCGAGTATCTTATGGTTGTGCCTCCTGCCTCTAGAGAACTGCTCTCGTTCAGATTTCCAAGATCTGTGAGTTCTCCACCTTCGCCGTATCTGCTTACCTTTACAGCATCATTTACTCTCTCAAACCTGTATGTGTCATCCAGCGAGAAGTTCGCCGAGTCCTGGAAAATGAAAGGCATCGTGGCCTCGAAAGCTCCTTCCTGTGCGATAAGACGCTCTACACGTGACTGATTCGTTTCTGGAGTCGTAACACCTATCCTCCATTCCCCTCCGATGTTTCTGACAGCAAGGTCAGTTCCACTGAGGCCTAGATTGTTTACACGGGATTGAAGTGTTGTAACAACTCTTTGAGTCATTGCCCGGGAATCATTGTTTTCTACACGAAGTGTAAGCTGTGATCCCCCTGTAAAGTCTATTCCAAGGCTTCCATTCAGGCCATTAAGAGTGTAGGTATCCCAGGTCCCGTCATTATCAGAGTCCAGAGGTTGTGGCGCTAGCATCACAAATGAAACTACGAGTGTTATAGCCAGAACCCAGATTCTCCATTCCTTGGCCAGCGACTTTACTTCCATACAATCACCTTTTCCAAGCCTTTGTCTACTCTTATATCTCCTTCAACATACTTTTTGAGGATTATTGCGTTTCCGAACCACGTGAACGGCATGTCGGCAAGTAGTCCGATAACCATCACAGATGCAAGCTGTGAAAGAGTTGAAGGACCTACTATCATCATTGAAACCGTGTAGAGGATAGCAAAACCTGCAATTCCTCCTGCACTCATAGTCACACCTGTTTTGGTGGAGCTCCAGATCCTGTCCTTTATACTTCCTTTCTTCTGTTTCAGGACACGTGAAGACAGTACGATATCTGTGTCAACCGAGTATCCTATCAACATCAGTAGTGCAGAGAGAGATCCTGGTGTTAAAGGTATGTTAAGGAACGACATCGCAGCTACTGCGAAAAGTATGTCCGCTGATGCCGCGAAGATAACTGCTAGCGAAGGTATTAGATCCCTGAATGATATGAAAATTACCAGGCTCATGATTGAGAATGCCAGGATGAAGGTCCATGTGGCCAGCATGAGCAGTCTTTCCCCTAGCTGTCTTTGGGAGAAGTTTCTGCTCAGTATATCGTTTTCCGTTATATCAAAGCTCTGTATAGAGTTGTTCGAGAGAATACTTACCGCTTCAGCTCTGCTTATCTCTGGAGGTGGTGCTGTTACCTGAAGCATGCTCTGGTTCTCTCCCACAGTTACTGCACTGGAACCTGGATAACCTGCCTGTGCGAATATCTGGTTTATAGTATTCGTATCGTATTCCTGATCTACCTGGTATGTTATGGTGGTTCCTCCCGTGAAGTCCTGTCCAAGGTCAAGTGCTGAACCTGGTGTGAGGTATCCGAAAGCCAGAACTCCTATTGACAGGATTATAAGCGCAACCGGGATATAGAGGTACTTGTCGTAGTCCTCATATATATCATTGAAGAGGTCTTTCGGGTTCACTGTTTCCAGTTTATCCGGTGAACCATTTTAAACACTCCGGAGTCTTCCACCAGTGAAATAAAAAAGATGAATACCGAGTAACGTGTTATAGTTATGAATTTAGAAAACTATGTAGAGCGCGTTAACGATTTTTTCACTGTTGAGGGATTGAAAAACAACTGGGCGGTTCTCACCGTTGTATCAATTTTTGGGTTAGCACTCTGGCTCCGATACCTTCCGGAGCAGGGTATGCAGCATCTTCAGGCACTTGACCCTTACTATATATTTAGGGTGTCACAGCACCTTGCCTACGAGGGCAGTATACCACAGACTGACTTCCTGATGTACTTCCCGTATAACGCACCTTTCTACCTCCACAACCTTGGAGAAATCGTTATCCCTGCCATCGGCTACTGGTTCGGAGGATCATTCCTTTTCTCAAACTATCTTGAATGGGCTCAGTTCTATCCAGCACTGATGGGAGCGCTCTCCACAGTTGCAATGTACTTCTTCGGTAAAGAAGTCTACGATAGGAGAACAGCTTTTTTCGCAGCTTTCTTCCTTGCAGTAATTCCTGGAGTTATGAGGCGTTCCTCAGCAGGCTTCTTCGAGAAGGAGCCGACCGGAACGTTCTTCATGATGCTGACACTCTACTTCTTCACCCGTAGCTGGAAGAGAAAAGACAGGATGGCCGGTATCCTTTCAGGTCTTTCACTTGCAATGTTCACAATCTCCTGGGGAGGATCAAAGATGCTCTGGCTTCTACTGCCGATGGTTGTCGGCTCTGTAATGTTCATCGACGAAGATATCAAGAGCCTATTGATAGCATATACTCCTACTGTTTTGATCGGTGGAGGAGTTGCATCGACATTGAATCCGAACAAGTTCTGGTTCACAGGCACGTTCTTGGTGGTGAACCTAGGCCTTCTAGGTCTTCTCTGGGCTCGCTATGGAGTCGAAGAGTTCGAAGTTGTAGATTCCTCTAACCTGAAGTACTTCGTCCCAGGAGCATCACTACTTGGAGGACTTGCACTACTACTTTCACCACTTTACTCAGAGTTCCTGACCTCTAAACTGCAGAGCCTTATGAGCGCAGCAACACAGTCTTCCACAGGTGGAGTCATTGGAGGAACAGTTGCAGAGAACACAGCTCCAGGTCTTGGAACGATTATCAGCAGCCTGGGTGCCAATTACGCTGGAAGTCTGCATCCTTCTCTGACTGTTGTTGCAAATATACTCGGCAGCTGGCCGATGATGATGATAGGAATAGGTTTCATGCTGGCCACAGTAGGATTCATGCTGATGCAAAAGTATGGTTTAACTGAAAAAGAAATCTCCGACTACATATTTATCGGGGGATTTGAGGCAACTTTCGTGGCGTGGTCTCTGATTCTGATAGGTTTCTTCCAGCAGAGCTTCGTCTTTGGAATGGTTGGAGGTGCAGCGGTACTGGCGGTATTCCTTGCATTCGTCATATACTTGGACAACGAATCAGTTTTCAAGCTCACCAGTATGATTCTGGGATCGGTTATGATTCTGGAACTCCTTCTGTTCTTCGGAGGTTCACAGATAGCTTACGCCTTGCTTCCTGCATCAGTCATGATACTTGCAGGGGCAAGCTACATGCATCTGAATGAACTCTACTCCTCCAGAACCATCGATTTGAACTGGTACACGATTATTCCTGTACTCTGGGTCGCCACAAATCTGCTTGGAGCAGTAGCAAAGAGCAGACTTGTATTCCTGTCAACTTTCTCGGTAGCTTTTGCAGCAGGATACGGTTTCTCCAGAATATATGGAGGTATAGAAAGTCTAGACTTTGAGAAGGTCTTCGAAACCGAACAGGATCTTACAGACCTGAAGAGAGGTATCCTGGTATTTATTACAGTCCTGATGGTAGGAGTCAACCTTGGCGCAGGATACGTCGCAATACAGGGTATCGGTGGATCTCCTAACCAGGCCTGGGATCAGAGCCTGAACTACATGGACGAAGAGACTCCTGAAGGCTCCGCTACAATGTCCTGGTGGGACTACGGATACCACTTCGAATCCATAGGAAGACGACCTTCCACAGCCAACGGATGGAACGCAGGATACTACACTCAAGGTGTCGAGAGAGCTGTTAACATGCCACTGGCCGACTTCCTGACCTCAGACAATCCTTTCAACAGGACAGGATTGACCAACTTCCTCGAGAAACACTCTGTGGACTACATAGTACTTGACAACACCATGATAGGAAAGTACAGCGCAGTCAGCACGATCTCAAACGGCGCCACAAACCTCCCTAACGAGACGGAGGGAGAGCCCACATCCATGATCACGCTCTCCAGCTCGCAGGATATCAGGAACTCACTGAGCCAGAGTGGAAACTTTACAACTCTGCAGATGAGTGACTCCAGAACAGGTCTAAGCGTCTACGCACCTGTAGAAATCAGCAACACATCTGTAAGTTATTCAGGTGCTCCTTCAGTCCAGACACAGGGTCAGAGAATACAACTTGACTGTCTGATAACTGAAGATGGTACGCAGACCTTTGACGTGGACTCACAGATGGATTACTGCCTTGCAGAGGATCCCTACTACAGTCTTGACAGAGGATTCAGTTCGAACCAGATTCAGACAAGAGGAGTACTGGTTCCAAAATCCATCATGAACTCACAGCTCGTTGAACTTTACCTTGCAGATGGAGTAGATTTGAACTACGTTGAGAAAGTTGAGGAAGCATCCAACGACTACGTGAAGATGTGGAAGGTTACCGAGAGATGATCTTCCTGCTGCTTTCCCTGGCACTGGGATTCCTGGTAACTTTTGCAGGAACACCCTACGCTAGGAAGTATCTCCTCGACTCGGGGATTTACGGCGTTGACCAGCAGAAAAAAGAAAAGCCTAAGATACCAACTTCAGGCGGCATCAGCGTAGTCTTCGGCTTCCTTGTTGCAACAACTTTTTATCTTGGCCTTAACTCTTTCTTTACAGCACCAGGTGTAGAGGTAAGTCTTATACTGGCTGCACTAAGCTCTGTATGTATAATAACATTGATTGGTTTGGTAGATGACATCCATATCAATATAACAAAGCTTATCCAGGATGAAACAGATCTTGACAGCGATGAAATAGATCTTGAACTACCAGAAACCAGAGACTCTCCTCTGGAAAAATTAACTGTGCTTCTAAGTTGGGATCTTTTCTCTGAGAAAGATGACTCTGGAGACGTCCATAGGGCAGGTCTAAGGCAGAACCTGAAGATGCTTTTCGTTCTACCAGCCGCATTCCCCTTGATCGCTGTAGGAGCTGGTTCCTGGAGCATGACAGTTCCAGTACTGGAGATGACTATTAACTGGGGGATTCTTTACCCACTGCTGCTGCTTCCTATCGGCCTACTGTTTGTATCAAACATAGTGAACATGCTTGCAGGAACAAATGGTCTTGCAGCAGGCATGAGTCTAGTAGCCTCCTTCTCACTGGGAACTTTCGCAATCATGAACGGAGAAACAGAGGCAGCACTTATCGCATGGAGTATTTCAGCACCGCTTGCAGCATTCCTTTACTTCAACTTCTACCCTGCATCCATTCTTCCAGGAGACTCACTGACCTACCTATGTGGTGCCGCCATGTTCTCAGCGATGGTAGTCGGCAACATGGAGAAGTTCGGAGTATTCATCTTCACACCATGGATAATGGAGTTCTTCCTCAAACTTCGAAGCGGCTTTGACGCCCATTCCTGGGGTATAATACAGGAAGACGGATCACTTGAATCTCAACATGATAAAATCTACTCTCTGACCCACGTCTTCATGAGGAGAGGATTCACTGAGAGACAGATAACAGTCAGTTTAATAACTGTAGAAGCCCTTATCTGCATTACGGGACTTCTACTATTCACCGTGGTACTATGAGCGACATGGACATAGACGACCTGAAACAGAAAATGCAGGAAACGTTTCAGAACAAGTACTTCCTGGTTTTATTTGGAATAGTGGCTTTCTCAGCTTTAATTCGATTCAGATACGCCTTTTTCGAAGGTATGTGGGTAGACGAATCAATCCATGGCAGGCTTGCGAAAGAACTTCCACACCACCTTCTTGAATATGCTTTACCAGAGATGAAAGGTCAACTCACCAAGAGACCTCCAGTGTATAATTATCTGATAACCCTGTCAAACATGACTCTTGGCGGGCTCCTGGGGACCGATACAGCGATAAGAATAGTCAGTCCCATCATGGGAACACTGAGCGTTGTTTCAACGTACTTTCTGGGACGGGAAATACTGAATAAAAGAACAGGTTTAATTGCAGCAGCACTCGTATCGGTAAACGGAATAATGTGGTTCCTGAGCGAAAGAATTCTAATGGGCGCAACCTTAACATTCTTCTTCACAACATCACTTCTGGCATTCTACTACGGACTGCAGGATAAAAAATACTCTAAATACGCAATCTGGGCCTGGGGACCACTCATATTCCTGACAGCTCTCTCAAAACAACCAGGATACGTACTTGGACCAGTAATAGTAATCTTCTTCCTCTACATGAAGAGAAGTGAACTCAGCGACTACTTCATGACAGATAAAGACCTGAAAGACTCCAAACTATGGGAGGAACTTACAAACAGGAACTACTACATCGCTTTAGGGCTTTTCGCCTTACTGATGCTTCCATGGATGGTGAGAAACATGAGGGTATGCGGTTTCCCACTTTGCTCTGTTCAGACGGCTCTTCAGATTGTGGAATCAACCACTGGAAATCTTGATGTACGTGGGACTTTCTTCTTCCTCACAGGGATGCCTGGAATACTGACTCTGCCCGTTGCCGCAGTGACAGGTGTTAAGATCCTGAAAAATTTCTTTGACTCTTTCAGCAGAGACGCTGATCTATTCGTCAAGAAAACAGTAATTTCTTTAGTACTTATTTCAGGTGCTTTCTTCCTCCACAGAGAACTTACACCGCTTATGATAGTCGGTTCTCTGGCTATGTACGCAGTCAGAGACGGCGAAAAACTTCTCTGGGTTGCAGCGGCTTTCGGTCTGGGAATAATGTCGGTAAACCAGACCAAGGTTCCACGATACATAGTATTCGCAATACCTGCCATCCTGACAGTAACCGCTATAGGAATAGAGGAGTTCAGTTCACAGATCGCCGAGCTTCTGAGCGGAAAACTCAATAGTACGGATTTTGAACCAGAATACATAGCCGCCCTCATCCTGATTCCTCTGCTCGGCTTCTCCTATCTTAACGGGCTGGGGATGGTCTCCAGCAACGGATTTGAATCCCTGGAACCTGCCGGAGAATGGTTAAATGAGAACACTGACAAAAACGACAGATTCATCGCTACCTC
Organism: Candidatus Nanohaloarchaea archaeon; assembly: GCA_041640075.1. Classification (GTDB taxonomy): domain Archaea; phylum Nanohalarchaeota; class Nanosalinia; order Nanosalinales; family Nanosalinaceae; genus Nanosalina. The sequence goes on from JBEQAY010000005.1 coordinate 30,795, forward strand.
GCCACAGTATAGATACTGGACACATCCAAGAACGCCTGTATCAGCCGCAGGAAGGATACCCGGAAACGAAACCGATTTCAAAAACTTCCTGAGGGATGAAAACATATCTTATGTTATAACAGATGTCTACGAGAGAACCCAGCCAGACTGGATAAATACAGGTATCCCTCCCTATCGCATGACACGAAGTCTTGCGCAGCAGATTCGTTCAGGCCAAATTACAGCTCAGGACGCCTTTAACCAGTTCCAACAGGAACCTAACTACCTTGTGCCTGTACAGAGTTTTGGAGAAACACGAATGCCTTTAACAGAGCAAACCCAGCCAGCAGTGGTTATTTACCAGGTTAACAGGAGTGCCTTGCAGTGACAGACATAAGTCTTGTAATTCCGACCATGAATGAGGAGGAAGGTATAGGAGAATGTATAGAAAGGGCGCAGAACGCTTTTAACGAACTTGGAATGAATGGAGAGATAATCATAAGCGACAGCTCCTCTGACAAAACCCCTGAAATCGCCAGAGAAAAAGGTGCAAAAGTTGTAACACCAGACAAGCCAGGTTACGGATACGCATACCGGTACGGATTCGAAAGAGCAGAAGGAGACCTCATCGCAATGGGCGATGGAGATACAACATACGATTTCGAGGAACTCCCGGAGCTTATCCAAAAAATGAGGGATGAAGACGCTGATATGGTCATGGGCAGCCGTCTGGATGGAGATATAAAGCCCGGATCAATGCCCAAACTCCATAAATACATCGGCAACCCGTTACTCACAAAGTTCCTGAACAGGTTCTACGGCGCAGGAGTCAGCGACGCACACAGCGGTATGAGGGTAATCAAAAAAGAATCTCTAGACAAACTTGACCTGAAAACAGATGGAATGGAGTTTGCCTCAGAGATGATAATGGAGGCAGGAGCCAGAAACCTGAAGATAGTTGAAAAACCTATAATATACCATGAAAGAGAGGGAGACGCCACACTACATAGTTTCAGGGACGGATGGCGACACGTAAAATTCATGCTACTGAATGCACCTAGTTATATCTTCTCAGTACCCGGGCTGATTCTAATGACGCTTGGCGCTTCATTACTGGGAATCTCCTTTCTGGATATAAGCCCACTAGGACAGCAACTTGGTGAAAACACCACTATAGCCGGATTACTGCTCTTTCTAATCGGATATCAGGCAGAGAGCCTCTCAATCTTTACTTCAGTGACCTCAGACCCAATAAAAGATCCTGGGGGACGCATAAACAACTTTATACTCGAAAAATTCAGCTTCGAGAAAGGAATAGCAGCCGGTTCAACCTTGTTTTTCCTGGGAGCAGGTTATGCAATATACCTTACCTACAACTGGTACAGCACCGGCTTTACCGCCATACCAAATATAAACCAGAGTATAGCTGCATTTACAGGTATATTCACAGGCATACAGACGATATTTTACTCAATGTTTTTGACTATAATAATGGACAAAGAATAAACGGTGGGTCAAATGCAGAGCGAATACAGTAATGTAATACTTTTAAGCGTGGATGCATTACGCAAAGATAGAATTAACGGTAGTTACGAGAGGGATGCAGCTCCTTTCCTTTCAAGACTCGCTGAAGAAAACATGGAGTTTACTAACTGTATTAGTACAAGTTCTCACACTCGTGAAGCAATGTCAAGTATGCTCACAGGAGTTTATCCATATAAAGCGAATAAAAAAGGTCTTATACCAAAGAAAGCACCGGGTGGAGGATTCCACCTAAATCAGAAGACCATAAGTTCGTATCTGGACATCGAAACAGGTGGTTTCCATTCAAACCCTTTTCTATCAAGGTCATTTGGATATGGCGAAGACTGGAATAAGTTTGACGATGACATGTATCTGGGAAATAACAAGATTCTAACTCTATTAAACCGGTTTATTGGAAAGTTAACCAATAGACATTATTCAAGCGCAGAAAAGATCAATGAAAAATCCCTTGGATGGTTGGATTCAACAAGCGGTAACTTCTTTCTCTGGAATCATTACATGGATCCACACGGCCCATATCAACCACCGAAAGAATTTAGAGGAAGATACCAGGAAACTCCTTTAAGCAACAGGAAAGCACAGAATCTGCTAAAGAAAGCGATAACATCACCTGAAGAAATCTCCGAGGATGAACAGCAGAGTCTCATAGATCTGTACGATGAAGAAGTTAGTTACGTAGACAGCAAAATCAAAGAATTATTTAAAAGTCTAGAAGAGCGAGATCTACTGGCTGAAAGTCTTATTTTAATCGTGGGAGACCACGGAGAAGCATTCGGAGAAAATAAATTCTTTGAACATGGCGGAGCCTTGACCGAAGAACTTGTTAGAGTTCCACTAATTATAGTGGATGGGAAGAATATGACTTTAGATACTCCTGCTTCTGTAATTGATATTGTTCCGACAGTTTTAGCAGCTTTGGGAGAGGATATACCGGAAGATCTCGATGGAGAGAATCTTCTGGAAATAGCTGAAGAACCTGAAAAATTCAAAGACAGGACTGTTTTCTGTCAGGAAACTAAAAACCAGAATTTGCTTTTCGGAGGTTTCAAAGATGAAGAGATTTTTACTCTAGAGGTTGAAGACCGCAATAAAGAATTATCTACAAACTCAGAAGGTATAGAGAAGGAAGTAAGATCTTACGCCGAAAAAGTTCTACATGGAAAAGAGTCAAATGAAAATGAAGACGAAGTAGAAGAAGAGGTAAAGGAAAGACTTGAGGCTCTAGGATACACCGGAGAAAAATCTCGATGAGAAGTAGAAATCTAAAAATAATTCGCTACAGCATCACAGCAGCTTTACTTGTTTCACTAGTCTACATAGCAGATGTTAAGAGTATAACTTCTCATCTACTGAATTCTAACCTGAAGATATATGGTTTATCTGTTCTCGTATTTCTAACTATCTATATTTGGTCTGCTTTAAGATGGAAATCGCTAATAAGCGGTCTAGGATACAGTATAAGCTTTACAGACTCAGTTAAAATAATTGCAATGTCATATGGTTTTAATAAGCTGCTACCTATGAACGCAGGCGACCTAACAAGATCAAAGCTTATGGAAAGATATACTAGTATCGACAGTCACGGCAAAGTCCTTGGAGCTGTAGCTATGGAGCGTTTCCTTGACATACTGCTGCTTGGAACCGTAACAGCCATATCAGCATTCTATATTTTGGGAAATGCTGGAGGCCTGAAATGGTTGCTTCTAGCAGCAGCTGCTCTAGTAGTTCTCATGATTTCTATTAGACTGAAGAATAAATTATTCATCAGAATTATCGGACTGAGCAAGTCGATGGGAGTACCAGCAAAAGTAACTGAGTTTATGGAAGATGGTCTGCGGGGTTATAAAGAGATACCTCGTTCGGATTTAGTGGTGGTATTGATCTGGCATTCCTTTAGATGGCTCTCCGGAATAATAGTGCTATATCTACTGGCTATATCTTTAGGCACCCCAATTTCACTGGCAGGAGCAGCACTCGTCACTGGAGTAATGAGTATGGTGGCTGCCCTACCGATAACTCCGGCGGGTATAGGGCCTGTTGAGGCTCTAGGAGCAGGTAGCCTGATTGTATTAGGTTTATCTACAAGCCAAGCTGGTGCTCTGGTAATTCTACAGAGAAGTCTGGGTTTCATCCTGATGGGTGCTTTAGGCGCACTAGTTTACTCCCTCGACTAGAAATCTATCCCTTCAAGCTCTTTTTCTTCGTATTTCACATTCCTCTCATCTCTAAAAGCTTCTGTAATTGGCTCTCCATCTAAATCTCTCGGTACAGGAAGGTTGAGGAGGTTCAGAATTGTCGGAGTTACATCTGTAATCTTTAGTTCCTCCAGTTGTTTACCCTTTGAGATGTCTGGGCCTGACACGTGGAATATACCCTTCATTTTGTGGTGCCCTGTTCTTGAAGGACTTGATTTTATCTTCTTATTTGAACCGAATTCAAAGTGACGCCAGGACATGTACTTGAGATCCTTGGTGAAGAACAGCAAATCCGGTGCTCTGTCAAGCTCCGGACCGTGATACCTTTCCTCTTTTCTTTGGACGTTTTCAATTATTCTTTCACCTGTCTCAGGATCTTCAAAGCTGTCAAGCAATTCCTTTACTTCTTCAATAGTTTTCTCACGCTGATCTCCTTTTAGGTCTTCTTTGAGATATATCTGGCCGAAGTTTCCTTTAACAAAAGCTCTAGTGTTTTCCCAGTCGATATCGTCTTCGGAAAGAACCGGTAGTTCTGCCAGCTTCCCCAGTATTCCGCTTTCCTCCTTCTGTTCGCTCTGGACTATATACTCTTCCAGCCCCAGTTTTGATATTAGCCTGTATCCTCTATCCGGTGTTATACCTGCTTTCAGGAGGCTTCTCCGCATCATTGTCAACGGTTTATCCTTGAACTCGAGTAATCCTTCTTCACGGAAGAGATTGTTGAGATAGATGTTTTTGTGAACCGGGCCGAATCCGTGATCAGACATAACAATCAGATAATCGTCTTCATCAAGTTTCCTCATTAGTTTTCCAAGTATCTCATCCATCCTGATGTAGACGTTCTTCAGACAGTCCTTGTACTTGTTCCCTTCTGGATGGTCTGGATGGTCTTCGTCGATGTACTTCCACATCCAGTGCGCCATGGTATCTGTATTAGGGAACAGGACCATGTTCAGATCCAGTTCATGCTGTTCTGTCAAACTGAAGAAGACCTTCTCCATCTGATCGATCTGGTCGTGATGAGACTGTATGTACTCCTCCTCGTTGTCACCGGTAAAAGTTGAGGCATGGATGGAAAGGCCTCCTATCTCCTCTATATCTTTCCACAGCTCCCGCGGATATACTTTATCTTCGTCTATCCTGTCGATAGGAAGCCCTGAGATCATGTACCCATCTACTTCCTGTGGTGGATACGTGAGAGGTATCCCCAGCGAGCCGACAGATTTTCCATGCCTGTTCATCAGATCATATATTGTATCGGAGCCTACATCAGAGGATGTAACTATCCCGAAATCGCCGTCTTCCTGTTTAACCGAGAAATCGTAGATACCGTGTTTCCCAGGGTTTTTACCTGTTAGAAAAGATGTCCAGGCACAGGGTGTTATAGGTGGAAAAACGGTTTCAAGGTCTGCATAGGCAGACTCATCTCTTAACTTCTCAAAGTTAGGTAGATCTCCGTCCTCTATATATTGGTCTATGAGTTCAGGGCTGGCTCCGTCTATACCGAAAACGTAGACAGTCATTAAAAACTCCTTTAACCCATGTAGCCGAGATCTTCCAGTTTTTCCTTCACTTTCTCCTCCTGCTCTTCGCTGTACGAGGATTCACTTCCCTGCTTCTCCTTCTTTATCTTCTGCACTACCTGCTCAAGAAGGTGTTCGATATACTCCTCTGTCTCATCAAAATCTTTCTCCTCAGCCCTTAATTCCAGAACTTCATATAGTTCATTTTTTATCTCGACTTTCATGGGTTATCACGTAAAAAGTGGATATGTGATGTTTAAACAAGTTTCAGAATCTCAGTGTTGACAAAAATCTATTCGTCTTCTTCTCTTTCCTCGGCGTATGGGTCTTCTACTCTTGTGATGTCGCCTGGTTTGTATGGGAATGAGATTTCGAGGATTTCTGCTACTTCGTCGTCGATGTTCTGTAGCTGGTGTTTTTCCTCTGATCTGACGACTTTGGCGTTGCCTTTTTCGAGTTCTTTCATGTCGCCTTCGTGTCTGAGAACTATGTTGCCTTTTTCCAGGTAGATGATGTCTGCCTGGTGTTCGTGGTAGCTGTAAGATGTCATTTCATCAGCGTTTATGACGAGCCTTCGGATTCCAAGCATTCCTACCTGGTCTCCGACGTCTACCTGTGTCATGAGGACCTGTTCCTCGTATCCCCATGGCTTCTCTATCTTTCCCATGGAAAAGTTATAGGCTTGAAACTTCTTATACGTGTTTCCTGTAGTACTCTACTGTCTTCTTCAGGCCTTCCTCAAATCCGTGCTGAGGTGTCCAGTCCAGAAGTTCCTGGGCTTTATCGTTTTCAGCCCTGTGCTGTTCCACGTACTTGTCACGCGGATTTTCGATCTTCTCCGGCTCTATATCCTTGCCAAGTACATCGTTCAGTTTCTCTACAACTTCATTGAATGTTACAGGACTTCCGCCTCCTACGTTGATGACTTCTCCATCCAGTTCAGGCTTCGTCTTGGCGGCGGAGATGTTGGCCTCTGCCACGTCTTCAACATAGACGAAATCTCTCTCCTGCGTTCCATCTCCCCATATCACAGGTTGTTCGTCGTTTTGCATCTTCCACAGGAACTGGGTGACCACGTTAGCGTACTTTCCCTTCGACCTCTCATGAGGTCCGAAAACAGAGAAATACCTGAGACCGGTAGTCTCAATCTTATCCGTATAGGAATAGCATCTGGCATACAGCTCCCTGGACATTTTGGAAGCTGTGTAAAGATTTGTAGGTTCAAGATCCATGTCCTCTTGGTGAGGTGGTTCTACACTGCCGTACATGGAGCTTGTGGAGGCATAAACTATTTTCTCAACTTCTTCATCTATCGCTGCCTCGGCAACACTGATGAAGCCTTCAATATTTACTCTTGCGCCCTCAGCAGGGTTTTCCTTGTGCATCGGCGAGGAGCTCCTTGCTGCCTGGTGAAATACCACATCTACTCCCTGCATCGCTTCACTTACTTTTTCATCGTCGAGCACCGATCCTTCGATAAACTCTATCTCGTCTCTTACCTTGGATAGGTTATCCTCACTGCCCAGAAATAGGTCGTCGAGCACAACTACCTCAACGTCTCTTTCGACAAGTTTCTCTACGATATTGGAGCCTATGAATCCTGCTCCCCCTGTAACCAGCGCCCTTTCCATAACACTAATTTGAGTCCAGTGAGTTTTTTAGTTCCTGCCTTGTCGGAAGTGCAGCCATGGCACCTTTCTCCCGGATGGAAAGCGAGGCTGCATGCACAGCCTTTTCGAGAGCTGAATCGATACCTTCAGCCCTGAAAGCCAGGTATGCTCCTGCCAGTGCATCTCCTGCTCCTGTAGTATCCTCTACATCCACTTCTGGAGGTTTTACAGAGTGAGTTTCATCTCCTGTAATCACTTCTGCTCCTTTCTCACCTCTACTAACCACTATCTCCTCAACATCTTCCAGAACTTCCTCAACACCTCCAAGTTGCCCTACCTCGTCTTCCGCGGCGAAAAGAATATCTGTATGTTCTATTACCTGTTTCAAGGTACTGAAGTATTCATCATCTACAAGTTCCTCTCTCAGATTTGGATCGAAGCTCACCATTGAATCAGTTTTCTCAAGAGCTTCAAGTATGTATTCCGCTGTTTCTTTATGCGTCAAGGGAAGGGAACCTACGTGAAGGATTTCCTGTTGATGGTCTATCTGTTGGCGAGTTATCTTCATATCTGCGCCTCTGTGAAAGCTGAAATCCGGCTCTGCATTCTCCTTGAGTGATACAAACGCCAGGGTAGTGTTATCCTCTATCTTTCTTATGGAAGATGTGTCTATATCTTCCTCTTCGAGCTTCTGAACCATGAGTTCTCCAAAGTGATCTTTTCCTACTGTAGCCGTCATTTTAGTGTCTGCTCCAAGTCTTGAAGCTGCCACTGTCAGATTTGCAGGCGCTCCTCCCGGCCTTCTGTGGTATTCCTGTACTTCTCTGAGTTTTTCTCCGTCTTTCCCGATCATGTCGACCAGGACTTCCCCTATACTGTTTATTTGAACGATTTTCGGACACCTTCTAAGTATTCTTCAGCTCTTTCAAGCTCTTCAGTTTTTTCCTCGTCAGCGAGTTCTCCAACCATTATCTCGCCCTCTGGTTCTTCAAGCCCCCATTCCCTCATCTCCTCGTCAGCTACAGGTTGCTCGTGAGTGAGAAAGTTCAGTACCCATCCCGAGGTATGATGGTCATCGTCTTCATCGTTGCCGACGTATACCGTGGCCTCATCCACTTTACTCACTGCCTGATCCAGATCATCACCTACAGCCACCCCGAAACCACCCAGTTCATCTGCCAGCCTTATAGCCTCCAGATCCCCGTTGCTATCCCCTGTATAGACAGGTTCGTGAGGATCTCGCCCGACCTGCTGTCGGTAGAACTCCTTGAGATTCTCTGGTTTCTGTGGACGGCCGTTGTAGAAAGGTTCTTCACCCACATCACCAGCTATTATACCATCAAAATGGCCGTTAGTCTGGGCCCGTGCAAGAGGCTGGAAACCAGCAGTAGAAAGAACGTTCAGACCTCCACGGTCCGATCTCGCACCTAAAACCGCTTCAAAACCTTTTCTAGGCTCCAGATCCAGTTCATCAACGTTTTGACGTGCGTACTCTGCAAAATCAGGGTTTTCGTACAGGAAAGTCACGAGAGGGTTGCTGTGGCCTCTGGGTTTTTCATCCGTCACCGCCTCCATCAAGGTGTCAAAATCATTTCTTTCATAGAGTTCCTGTCCTGATGGAAGATTTTCTCCAACCACTGTATCCGGCACGTACTGGAACTCACCGTTGAAATCCGCTGAAGCTCTCAAAAGCTCATAACCCGAATCCGTGCCTATTACAGTATTATCCCAGTCCGTGACATAGTCTCTTGCTGCTGATTCACTCATCAAGTTATCACCGCAAACACAATTCGTATTACGATGTATTACTTTGATCCTTTATAAATCCTTCTCAGAAATCAAGAACCATCAGATCTTCCGCTACCACGACCTCTCCATAGAAAATCTCCTGTGCCTGAGGCTTCAGATCCTCCTTCTCTGCCTGCGGATACAGGTGTGAAAGAACCAGAGTTTCAACACCTGCTCTTTCAGCAAGCCTGGCGCACTCCTCGGCGTTCATATGGCCTTCAACCTCCTCTCCAGCGGGACGGGAGCAGTCAGCCACCAGCAGATCAGCACCATCGGCAAAACTTTCGAGCTCGGGGTTGTAGTCGGTATCTCCCGTAAAAACCACACTTTTCTCGCCGGAATCAAATTTTAGTGAAAGACATTTGAAGCCTTCAGGACCATGTAAAGCCTCTACAGAACGCATCACAAGATCTTCAGATATCTCCTGTTCATCCTTTATCTCCTGTATATCAACAGCAAAATCGAACTTTTCCTGCATTTCAGAGGGTTTCTCCATCATCTCATGATGAATCCTGTCCTCAAGATATTTTACATGGCCTTCAGGACCGTAAAGAGTTAAACTCTCCTCTTCAGCTGAGAAAGACCGTACTACCTTGTCCTGTATCACAGGCAGCAGATCTGAGATATGATCAGCGTGTCTGTGTGTATTTACGACTGCATCGATATCCTGCACTGAGTAATCAGTGTCGGGAATGTTCCCTGTGCTTCCTGTACCTGTATCAACCATCAGAACTTTTCCAGCCATCTCCAGTACGTATCCTGAGGATGCTCTGTGGTTCTGTTCTATCACGCACGATCCTGAGCCCAGTACTGTAAGTTTCAAGAAATTCACCTTTCGGAAAAATCCTTCCATTCGCCGCCGTAGATATAGCCTGAAAGTTTTCTCTGGTCTGAAAGTCTTTCGAAGACGGCTTCAAGGCTTTCCTTACCTAGTTGATCAAATATCTCTGGTTCAAGCAGGTAAGTCCCGGCGTTGATAAGCCTGGAAGGCTCCTCACCAGATGAAGGCTTCTCCTCGAATCCAAGAATCGTTCTACCCTTTAGTCTAGCCACACCATACTCTGAAGGGTTGTTTACAGTGGTTAAAGCCATTGTAGCTACTGCTCTCTCGTCCCTGTGGACTTCAAGCATGTCTTCAAGGTCGACATCGCTTATAACATGTCCGTTGAGGGCAATAAATGTGCTGTTTATCCTGTCCTCTACTTTGGCAAGTGCTGCCGCCTTTCCCTTTGGTTCCTCCTCGGAAACGTACTCCAGATTTACGCCTCTATATCTTGAGCCAAAGTGTTCCTCTATTTCCTCCCTGTTCTTTCCTGTCAGAAGTATAACCCTCTGGATATCCTGCAGATCGAGATTATCTATTATATGGGCGAGTACAGGTTTGCCTTCGTATTGGTTCATGGACTGGAGGTCTTCCCCTCCGCAGAAGATGACTGCGGTCCTGATCGACCTGTTCCTGAAGTATTCTTTGATTATGGTCTCGACCTGTCTAGAGCGGTTGACGTCGTTCATATCTGCTTCCGCGTCTATCGTGTCAACAAGCTCCTCTTCCAGAGTCAGTGAGACGCGTTTCTTCGACATATCAAGAGTTTATGCCTCTACGTTTTAATTACTCACTCACGAAAAAACCGGTATGAAAGTCGCAGTCACAGGTGGAGCAGGATTCATAGGATCCCATCTAACCGAGGAACTCCTGGAAAATCACGATGTAAAGATAATCGACAACCTCTCCTCAGGACAGGAAGAAAACATACCGGAAGAAGCAGAGTTTTTCGAAGCAGATATCAAGGAAGACGATCTCGAAAAAATACTTGAAGACGTAGAAGCAGTTTTCCACCTTGCAGCGAACCCGAAAGTCAACACTTTCCCTGAAGACCGTGAAAAAGACTTCAACGAAAACCTGAAAGGAACGAAAAGAGTTCTGGAGGCCTGTGAAAGAACAGGCGTAGAGGAACTTGTCTTCGCCTCTAGTTCAGTAGTTTACGGTGAGGACACAGAGATACCGACACCCGAGGACGCAGATATGGATCCTATCTCGATGTACGGAGCGACGAAAGCTGGTGGAGAGCATATGTGCCAGGTATACCAGCAGATCTTCGACATAGATCTTACAATCGTGCGTCTGGCGAACATAGTCGGCGGCAGGAATCAGAAAGGAGTAATCTACGACTTCATACACAAACTCAGAGATGAGCCGGAAAAACTGGTTATCCTTGGTAACGGGAAGCAGAGAAAATCATACCTACATGTTTCCGACACTGTCTCCGGGATTCTAAGCGCCTGGAAATCGAAAGAAACTGTTTTCAACATCGGATCCGAGGACTCCATCGATGTGGACGGTATAGCGGAGATCGTCGCTGATGAGATGAATCTTGACCCGGATTACGAGTACACCGGCGGTGAAAAAGGGTGGGACGGTGACGTGCCGGAGATGCGGCTGGATATCGAAAAACTGAAGGAAACCGGCTGGAGACCTGAACATGATTCTGGTTCTTCAGTGCGTAAGACAGTTAAAGAACTGATCTCAAAACTGGATTGATGGAGTACTTCAACGAGTTAACGGCTTTTGCAGCAGGTATAGTTCTGGCTTCAGTCCTGATAGCGCCGACTCCATCGCTTGACAGGCCTTTTGACGGTACACGTGAAGCCTCAGCCAATATAGCCGCTGTCTCAAGCGTAGGAACCGGAAGCCTTGGAGCAGTCAACGTCAAGGTCGGTCCTGGGGATGGAAGTGTGCTTCTGAATGCAGATCCTTTCATCGAGACGGATACACAGGTCTCCGCGAAGACTGCCAAGAAAGTAGCGGAAGAAGTGACTGGAGAAACTCTCGAAGGTAAAGACGTGACCTACAGATTCCAGATAAACGGAGAGTACGTTGGAGGGCCTTCTGCAGGTGCAGCCATGACACTGGCAACTATAGCAGCAACTGAAAACAGGACTGTACCTGAAGACGTCGCTGTAACAGGTACAATAAGAGCTGATGGCACCATTGGAAGAGTAGGTGGAATAATCGAGAAAGCAGAGGCAGCAGGAAGAAATGACCTTGAAACCTTCTACGTACCGGACGGACAGGCAAACATCACCTACTACACACAGAAAATAGACAGAGAGGTAATCTATCCTGGCCTCTACACGTCAGAAGTTGAGTACGAGCAGAGAACCTTCTCAGTGAACAACTACACCCAGAGCGAGTACAACATGACCACCAGAGAGGTTTCAAATATTGAAGAGTTATACAGCGATGCCTGGAACAGGTAGAAAAGAAAATAAGATAAAAAGAAATTGAATGAAGGCCTGAAAGCCTCTACATATAGCCCAATTCTCTGAGGCGGTTCATGATCTCCTCATCGTCCTTGTTCTGGGCTCTGCCTGCTCTCTCCTTCGTGTTCTCCACATCCTGTAGCCATGCAGGGATCTCATCAGACTTGTCGGTCGATACCTCTGATCCAAGGCTTCTGAATCCTGCCCAGTACTTCGGACTGATCGGTACGTCGTCCTTTGAAAGTCCTTCCGGCAGATCTGATTCGTCTTCAGGGTACTCTT
>JBEQAY010000006.1:0-39181 GCA_041640075.1 Candidatus Nanohaloarchaea archaeon
CGAACCTTATGGTCTCGTTGACGCTGACGTTTACGGTGTCCGGTTCAAAGTAGAAGTTTCCTCCTGAAACAGTGATAGTCCTGTCGACGTCCACACTCTCTCCCGAAGCCTCAGTTGTGTTTTCACCTGGTGCGTTACGTTCCTGTTGGTCTGCAGGTGCTTCACTGTTTGAGAGTCCGCCGATACATCCGGATGCAACAACCGCAAAAGCGACTGCTGTTAGAACTAAGAATCTTCGATTCATAGAAAACAGATTGTACGCTCTTGTTTAAGAAATTTCTTGGTAGAGAAAAATCTTTTTTAGCCCCCGCAGGATTCGAACCTGCGTCGAGAGGGCCAGGGCCTCTCATGATTGGCCACTACACCAGGGGGCTATAGGCATGTCCTGTAGCAAATTAAGAGGGTATTAATTTTAAGTAATCAATTTTCCAGGACTTCTTCCCCAAGTTTCTCCACGGCTTCTCTTGATATGGAGTGCTCGACGGCGTCAGCTTCTTGCTCAGGATTTTCTACGCCTGTCTTCGAGAATATTTTCTCCAGTTTCTCGAACTTTTCCTCTGCTTTCCGGCCTTTCTCTTTACCCATCGGGGAGAGGGTGAATCCTTTGTAGGCTACCCGGCATACAAGGTCTTCCTCCTCAAGTTTCTGTATGGTTTCGGAGGCGCTGGCATTGGATACTTCCAGTTCCTCAGAAACTTCTGAAGTCTTCGTCTTGCCGTCCCCGGCATCTGTCAAACGGTAGATGGCTGACAGGTAGTCTTCTCTGGAGTTCATCTAGCTCTCTGCTTCGTTTTCTGCTTTTTTGGTCTCGCTTTCCACATCATCTAGGAGATCCATTCCCTCGTTTAGTTCTTCTTCGCTTGCTTTCTCCCAGTTCTCGTCTCCGAGCTCCTCCATTGCTGCATCGGTTTCTTGACCGGCTTCCTCGGCTTCCTGTTCTGCTTTTTGATCTATCTCTTTATCCTGTTTGTTGAAGGCTCCTACCTGGTTTTCGAACTCTGCTCCTTCCTCTACTATTTGTTCCTCCATCTCGTCTTGATTTTCTTCTTCTTCAGCTTCTTTCTTGGTCTCCTGTTCTTCCTCCTCAACTTTTCTTTCCTCCTGTGCAAGTTCCTGTAGAAGGTTTCTGGCTTTTTCGAGCTCTTCTTCTTTTCGATGCAGCATCTGGTCAAGTTCTTTTTCAAACTGCTGGGCTCCCATCTGTTCTGCCATACCAACCAGTTCTTCAAGGTATTCGACGTCCTGTCCCAGTTCTTTGATAAGCTGGTTAACTTCCTCTGTAGTCTGGTAGATTTCCTTTGATATCTGCTCTTCTTCCTTGACTTCGTACTTTATTTCATCTGCTTCCTCCTCTTCCTGGTCTGCTACGGCTTTGAGGCCTTTTTCGAATATCTTCTTTTTCTCCTCGTTTATACCGTTGCTTTCCATGTCCTGCAGGAGTTTGTAAAGTGCTTTTTCCTCTTTTTTACTGGCCTTTTCGGAGCTCTCGGTGATGTTTATTTCTTCTCCAACGAGTTCTGTCTGTTCGTCTATCATTTCTACAGCTTCTTCAAGGTCGCCCAGAATCTCTCTTTCCTCTTGATCTTCCTGTTGAGCGTCCTGCTCAAATCTCTGTTCCTGTTGCTGGTTGATACCGCTCTGCATCATTCCCTGTACCAGTGACCCTTCCTCGTTCATCACCTTGTTTGCCTGCTCGAGTTCCTGGTTTATGTTTTCAATGAACTCGTTGAAGTTGCTGGCTAGATCCCTGAATTTACCGAAGAAGCTCTTGGTATTTGAGAAACCTTTATCCACGTTTTTCTTGCTGTTTTGAATGGTGGATTTTACATTACCTGCTAGACCCATAGGCGGAGATTTACATTCTTCAAATAAAAAACCATGCTTTCTGGCTTTTTCGATACGGCTGTACGCCTGTACTGATATACTTTAGAAGGCAATTGTTGGGACCGAAAATTTTTATGAAGCTGAACGCAAGTCTCAGTTGAGGAAATGAAAAAAGGTGTGGAACGTACGGCGGGCTATATAGTTGACTACCTTGAATGGGCGGAAGATGCCAGTATTCACGATATAGTGGAGGAAATTGATATGCCTCAGCCTGTGATTCTAATGGGTCTTGGTTTTCTGGTGAATGAGGACCGTGTTGAGACTGTAGATGAAGAAGGCAAGGTAGTCAGTCTACAGAGCCAGTGAAACTACTATCCAGTTAACTTTCTTCACCTGAAGTCCTGTCTATCACCGCGTAAAGTACCACTATAGTGGTCGTTGTCAGTAGCACGGAGGGTGCGAAGATCTGCAGGATCTCGTTGCCGAAGATCCCCATGTCGATCCCGATCAGCAGTACAACCAGTGTCTCGATATCCAGGCTTAGTAGCGAGCTGGCTATCATTACCGGTCGGTCCATGCTGTGGAGTTTGGAGAACGCATAGCCGATGCCAAACTTCGAGACTGTTGACAGGACAAAGAGGAATGTAGCTGCCTCGATGTTGTTGATTATCCCTGTGATGCTCAGTCCAAGTCCAAACCAGGCGAAGAAGACCGGTATGAAGAGTCCAAGTCCGATAGCCCGGATTTTTTCCTGGAAAGCCCGTGAATCAGAGAACTCTGAACGTGAAACCAGGATTCCCGCGAAGAAGGCGCCCAGTACTGTTGAAAGACCGATAACTTCGGTGGCGTAACTGAGTCCAAGCAGGAGTGAGAAAGTTATGGCGAACTGTGCCTCTGACTCCTCCATCATGATGACGTAGTCGTCGATCTTGTGGATAAACTCGTGCATCACGTAGAAAGCGATCGCAAAACCAGCAATACCTGCAATCTTGAGCATCAATGTCTCCATGGTGGAGTTGATTACTACCAGCCCGGTTAAGGCCAGTAAACCTACTGTGACATTTATTACAGACGCTTTTACTGTATATTTTCCTGTATCGCTTCTCAGAAGTCCTTTGGAAAGCATTATTTTGGATGGTACTCCGATGTCTACTATTGCGTAACCAAGTGCCAGGTAAACAAATGCAGTCA
This sequence comes from Candidatus Nanohaloarchaea archaeon, assembly GCA_041640075.1. Taxonomy (GTDB): domain Archaea; phylum Nanohalarchaeota; class Nanosalinia; order Nanosalinales; family Nanosalinaceae; genus Nanosalina. The sequence goes on from JBEQAY010000006.1 coordinate 3,016, forward strand.
TACTTTCGTAAGGCAGGAAGGTCGAGCCGAAAAGAATCATGGCTCCAAGTATGAATACAAAGGAACCTGCCAGAACTCCAAGTCCAAGCTGCAGGCCCTGGCGGTGCCTGAAGATCTCCATTACATTTTCTTCACGGAGTCCTGCCTGGAAAAGTACGAGTGACGCTCCTATTGTTGCGAAGCCTTTGACGGTACCGGGTTCGATCATTCCAAGCACGGAAGGTCCGAGTAAAAGTCCTGTAACTATGTATCCGATTATAGATTCGATTCCAATTCTCTCAAAGATCTCTCCAACTATGAATGATGCGAAAAGCAGAAGTCCTAGCTCGTACATGGTGCCTGCTGCCAGACCACCTGCCATTTACTCCACCTCGCCCTCTTTTACCACAGTGTTTTCGTGCACTACTCCGATGATTTCGCCGTCCTCTTTGACAGGAAGGGATCGGACGTCTTCCTCATCCATGAGAAAAGCAATCTCGCCCAGGGTTTCATTTGGAGGGATAGTTACTTGGTGTTCGTTCATTAGGTCTTCAGCAGTATCTGGAGCATAGCTCTGGTCAAATGAAAGCCCGAGGATACCTATCATTGACTCCTCATCGACCTTTTCCTCAGGAATCAAAGCCTTCAGGACAGAGTTCTCATGTATCTCCCCTACAACTTTTTCCCCTCTCCTGACTATTAGAGTGTTCTCAGCTCCTGCGAACTCATCCTCAACTTCCTCTACAGAAGCATCTTCCTGAATGAAATCCGGGTCATCCATCAACTCACGGGCAGTCTTCGACATGTCAATAATTTCTCTAAGCTGGTTTATAACTCCTGCGCCGGCTTTAAAGCAGCGTATTTGCTTGCTTTGATATCTTATCTGGAGAAAAAATGTGTGGGAAGTGTTCGCCGGGGCTGGGATTTGACCCCGAAGCTCGCAGATAGGGAGCTTCTTTAATCAAATCCAGCTAATGCAGAAAAATAATCGCCGGGGCTGGGATTTGAACCCAGGAGACCGCGTATGGGTCACCGGTTCTCAAGACCGGCGCAATTAGCCAGACTCTGCCACCCCGGCAAACGAAGATTGTGTTTTTGCTTGAGACCAGAAACTACTATGTAGTTTCGGATCCCTGCAAAGAGTAAATAGAAATGTTCTTGGAAGTTTTAAATTAGGAGAGGTCAGCTGCCTTTTGCTTCTTCAAGTCTCTCTTTGGCAGTCTGGGTTTCTTCTACTGACTCTTTGACTTCAGACTCTGCCTCTTCAGCTGTCCCCCTTACTTTGCCTGAGACTTTCCCGACCGCGTCCATAACCTGGTCTTTGTCTACTCTTTGAGCGGCTCCGGCGCCTGCTCCCATCGCGATAGCTTTAGGTGTGAAGCCGAAGAGTGCGTCTCCGAACTTCTTGAGCCCTACACTTGTGTTTTTGACACCTATCTTCGCCACCGTGCTCCATCCCTGTTGCTGGGTAATCAAGTGATCTATGTGTTCCTCAGTTACATGCTCTTCTTCAGCAAGTTCAACCAGGTTGTCCATGAACTGGTTTTCCTCGCTTTTCTGCTGCCTGATCTCGTTTTTGAGTTCCTGTATCTCACTTACCAGGTCAGGACTGCCTTCCTGATCTACAAATCTTTGCATTTCGTCAAAGTCGTGGTTTACAGCCCAGCTTTCGGTATCTTCCATTTCGTTCTGAAGTTCTACCTCATCCCTCTTCATCTCCACCAGCTCCTGGTGGGACTCATCCAGATCCTGCTCAAGCCGTTCAGAGATGTCTGCGGTTTCCTTCTCAAGATCTGCAGCCTCCTTAAGCTCATCCTTCACAGCCATGATCTCTGCCAGACACCTGCCGGCTAGCTCCTGGTCAACGTTCCCGTTATCTGCCTCCTGTCTGAGCTTCTCCAGCATCTCATCGATTTCCTGTTCTTTTTCCTCGATCTCCCTGTTTTTTCCGTCAATCCTGTGCAAAACCTGTGCAAGAGCTTTAACTGATTCCTCTTCCATGCCAAGCGAATTTTTCAGTTGATCCAGAATTTTCTGGCCTTCAGAAGTTTCCACTTCAAGACCGTGTTCCAGCTCCTTGACCTGGTCTCTGGAAAGAGAATTCAGGTTGTTCACGTACTCTGAGGATCTCTGTTCATCGTTCTCGAAGTCGCCTATATCTCCCTGAACCTGGTCCAATCCTTTTGCAAGCCTTGACTCTAGAGAATCAAGCTCTGAGATCTTAGATGTAGGTTCCTCTGAAGACTGAGACATACTTAACCGTTGATTTCTGTAGAATAAAAAACTGCTATATGGAGATATAGAAAGGACAGAAAAAATATATTTCTATTCGTCGAGTTCGATCTCGATCTCGACGCCTTCAGGTACGTGTACACGCATGACCTGTCTCAAGGCTCTTTCACTTTCCTTGAGTGTGACAAGTCTCTTGTGGACATGCATCTCGTATCTCTCTATTGTACTGGCCCCTTCTCCGTCCGGTGCTTTCCTGGTCGGAATCTTCATCGTGTCTGTTGGTAGTGGTACAGGTCCGGAAATCTCTGCATCGTATTCATCTCCGATCTCAAGTATCTCGTCTGCCAGGTCGTCAACTTTTTCCTGATCCGTACTTCGGAGCTTTACTCTTGCCTCTTGCATACAAATTCTAAGGAAGTTAACTATTATAAATGGTTTTAGAAACTGGGTAATTCTGGTTGGTTTAATTGCATCTTTCGTCTGTAAGTTCTCATTAGAAGATAGGAAAAAGATATGTGGGGAAAAGGAATCCTTGCGGATTCTATTCTTTTTCGTTGACTGAGAGGCACTGTCCGGCTCCAACTGTCTGTCCCATGTCTCTGATGGCGAATCTTGCCATCTGTGGGATGTCGTCGTTGGATTCGATGACGAGTGGCTGCTGTGGTGTGATCTCAACCTTTGCTGCCTGTCCCTGCTTGATGTAGTCAGGGTCTTCTTCGATCGTCTCTCCAGTCTTCGGGTTCATGGTGGACTTGATGTCCGTGAAGGTGCATGAAACCTGTGCTGTGTTGACGTGGAATACTGGTGTATATCCCTCGGAGATGACGTTAGGGTGGTTCAGGACGATGACCTGTGCCTCGAAACTGTCGACGACTGTAGGCGGGTTGTCTGAAGGTCCTGCTACGTCTCCCTTCTTGACCTTGTCCTGTCCTACTCCTCTTGTGTTCCATCCGATGTTGTCACCAGGTGAAGCGCTTTCTACTTCTTCGTGGTGCATCTCGATGGTCTTGACTTCTCCACCGATGTTCTTGTTCAGTCGTGTGGAAGCAGGTTCAAACTTGACAGTATCTCCCTGTGAGATCTCTCCTGTCTCCACTCTTCCGACTGTAACTGCTCCGATTCCGGAGATCTTGTAGACGTCTTGGATCGGTGCTCTGAGAGGTAGGTCCTCAGGCATCTCAGGTTCTTCAAGATCGTCCAGTGCTCCAAGCAGTGTTGGACCGTCGTACCATCCTAGGTTGTCAGATTCCTCTGCAACGTTGTCTCCCTCGAAAGCGGAGATTGGTACGAAGTCGATGTCGCTTGGGTCGTATCCTACACCCTGAAGCATCTCGGAAACTTCTTCCTTGATGTCTTCGAACTCATCCTCGCCGTAATCAACGAGGTCCATCTTGTTGACGGATACGATCAGCTGGTCGATTCCAAGAGTCTTGGAGAGGTAAGCGTGCTCCTTTGTCTGAGGCTGGATTCCGTCGTCTGCAGCGACTGTTAGAACTCCAGCGTCAGCCTGAGAAGCTCCTGTGATCATGTTCTTGATGAAGTCACGGTGCCCTGGAGCATCGATAATAGTGAAGAAGTAGTTATCTGAATCGAACTCCTTGTGTGCAAGGTCGATTGTAACTCCTCTGTCACGTTCCTCGTCGATGGTATCCATCGCGAACGCGAATCCGAAGGTCTCCTTACCCTTCTCTTCAGCAGCGTCCTCAAGCTTTCTCATTTCTTCTTCCGGTAGGTTTTCTGTGTCCCACAGAAGTCTACCGATTGAAGTAGACTTACCGTGGTCAACGTGTCCAATAAATACTAGGTTAATGTGTGGTTTATCAGCCATTTTTTGTATCACCTGTTAATGCGTATAATCTCCGAATAGACCGTCAAACTTTAAAAGGGTGTGTGGACGTTAAAACCCCGAAACACGCCAGCAAAACAGAAACCTCAAAAAGCCGTAAAACAGGCTCCAGAGACGCTCTACACATTTCTTCAGAAATTTTTCTTCATCCCTGAACTACGGGCAGTCATGGAACTCCACACCTGAATCCTTCAGAACTCTTTCAGCTCCCTCTTCGACCTGCTCAAAAAGCTCGTCGTAGTCATCAGCTTTCCGCAACTGGCACATAAGATGATTGCTGTAAACCAGGTCAAAGCTCTCGTCCTGGAAAGGCAGGTACGTTTCACCTGTCTCCTGTGCAGCGTTGGCGTGAACCTTGTTGTCGGTATCACCGTTCAGAAGATTCTCAAGGTCATAATCCAGGCCGACAACCTCTACATCTTTATCTCCCATCTCCTCGAATGTCTCCTCCATATCGTCGTGATACTTCGCAGACCCGCAGCCGAGATCCAGTACACGGAAAACCTCATCAGCTGAACGGTAGGCCTCATGAATCTCCCCGGCTTTTCCAGCACCCAGGTGAAACTCGGTGTGCTCCATGTCGTGAGAAATCAGTGATCCCCTCTAGCCAGGTTAAAGATCCTGTTACCGGGTTTAACACTGTCGCGCATGTCTTCAGTCAGGACTGTTTCCAGAACACCGTCATCAGATGCTTTGAAGCTGAAATCGCCTTCATCCGTCTCAAGAACAGCCACTTCATCTCCTTCCTCCACTGCATCACCTAGGTCAAAGTTGTATCTTATCTCTCCCTCAGGCATATCCATAGAGGTATGCCTCTTCTTTAGTTTGTTGAACTCTCTGCCCGTGAAGTTTGAAGCTTCACCGGCGACAGTGTAGTCAAGTATGTTTTCTATGATCTCTCTGTAGCTGTCAGCGTAGTCATCACTGAATGAGTGCGTCCAGCCGTTTTCGACACCGCCACCGACCTCGATGGTGAGAGCAGGAACACCTTTCTTCGGCATCACAGCACCTAGGACCTCTGAGTTACTGTGATCTCCTTCCGATGCGATGAAGTCGACACCGGAGTTCTCCACCAGGTCACGCATCTCGGATCTCTCTACAGGGAAACTTTCCGAGTGCTTGTACCGTGTCTGCGGCATCTTGACCGTCCCAGACGTACCTGTATGCATATCCAGGACCAGATCAGGATCAAGGTCATCAAGATAGCTCAGGACGTGAAAAGCAGCCTGCTGCGTAAGGTTAAGATTAGTCATATCAGGATTCTCCGACTCTAACTCCTGTAAAGCCGTGTTGTAGCACCTGTTCAGGTCTTTCTGGTCGGCACTGTTCGGCTGGTAGCTGCGAGGAGTTTTCCTCCGCACGTGTTCGGATGCGAACACGTTCGCTTCCGGAACAAAGCTCAGGTTAAGATCATCGTAGCTATCGATGAATTCTTCATCCAGAAGCTCCTCGAAAACCTGTCGAGGACCTTTCTCATCACCATGATTCTGGCAGACCACTGCAACGGTGTAATCTCCGTCTCCAATCTCGTAGGCAATTGATTCAAGGCCGTTCGCCTCGTAAATTATTTTTTCCTCAGCGTCCGCCATGAAGAAAAACCTCTCTAAGTTGTGATTGAATAGTCACAAATTTAAGTGTGTTGTATTTTCTCTGGAGAAATTCTGCGAAGGAGATATGAGATAGAATATCTAAAACATTGTTAATTTCTCCTCCATATAAGCTTTCGGATGCGTTTAAAACCGGCTATGAGCAAAACTCTGAGAGGGGAGGAAAACATGGCTTCAACAGCTAACACGGCCTCGGAGACTTCTGAAACAACAGGAAAATCACGTCAAACTCATGAAGGTATTGAATCGGAGTCAGGTATCTTAGAAAGGAACTGGAAGCCTGGAATGGATTACAGCCGGAAAGAGGAAAGATGGCTTGCAGACGACGCCAGCGAACTCTACATCGAAGATGTTCAGGACTGGATGGAAACAGACGCAGACTACCGCGTAAAGTACCGCGAAGGAAGGTTCGGGCCTTCAGACGAACTGAAGTATGGAGAGTTCGACGAACTTGGAGAAGCACTGGAATACGCAGAATTAATCCTGCAGGGAGAAGCTGAACTGGAGAAACTCCGGACCTGATTACCACAGGCTTACCAATCAGTTTTTCAGGAATACACCACAAATAAGGGATATGTCTGAAGAACTGAACAGTGAGGAGAGGGAAGTAATAGAACAGTGTGGAACAGAGCCACCTTTCTCCTCGGAACTTCTGGATATAGAGGAGGACGGGGTCTTCAAATGCAAGAAATGCGGACAGGAACTCTTCGACTCGGAGACAAAGTACGAATCAGGTACAGGATGGCCAAGCTTCTGGCAGCCCAAAGACAACGACGCCGTAGACAGACAGCAGGACGGCCGTAGAACAGAAGTAATCTGCTCGAACTGCGGAGCACACCTCGGCCACGTCTTCAACGACGGACCAGAACCCACAGGAAAAAGATACTGCATCAACGGTATAGCACTCGAATTCGAGACCTCTGGTGGTAAAGAGTGACTGAACCACAGGTTGTTTTTATTGATGGAGGGAATACCTTTGAGAACAGAGAAGAGTATCTAGATTTTCTCAGGGATCGAAGTGTTTCAACAGGGAAGAGCCAGGTGTGGAACAAGACTGATTATCTTGAAGAAAAGTTAGATTATGAAGTTGTCAGGTTAGATATGCCGTGCAGGGAAAACGCAAGGTATGAGGAATGGGAGATTACTTTTGAGAAATATCTGCCGTTAATTTCAGATGAATTGATCCTGGTAGGGCTCTCTCTGGGAGCCACGTTCCTGGCCAAGTATCTTTCAGGGAACAGGATTTCAAAGGATGTAAAAGAGACGTATCTGATAGCTGCACCCTTCGACGACGATCTGTTTAATGAAAAATTGACTAATGGCTTCCAGGTCGGAGAAGATCTTTCACTGCTTGAAGAGAACACGCAAAAACTCGAGGTGATGTTTGCCAGGGACGACGATGTTGTTCCAGTGAGACACGCCGACAAATACAGAGAAAAACTCTCAGATCCAAAGATAACAGTCTACGAAGACAGGCAAGGTCACTTCCAGATGGAACATTTCCCTGAACTGGTAGAGAAGATAAATAGTCCAAGTGAAGAAAAATGACAGAAGAGGCTTCACAGTTTTACTCGAGAGGAGCAGAAAGGTTTGCGGAGAACTATTCTCTGGAAAATATCGCAGAAAATTATCTGGAACTTTTAGAGGACTTTTCTGAAAGAATTGAAGGTGAAAAAGTTCTTGATGCAGGATGTGGGCCTGGAAGAGACTCAAAACTTCTCTCCAATAAAGGTTTCGAGGTTAACGGGATCGATCTCTCTGAGGAGATGATTGAGATAGCTAAGGAAAAAGAGGGAGACTTCAACGTCATGGATGTCCGTAACCTGGATTTTGAAGATGAAGTTTTCAATGGAGTACTGGCTAACCAGCTGCTGGTATTCTTTAATAGCGAAGAACGGGAGAAAGCCTTCGGAGAGTTGAGCAGAGTTCTGAAAACTGGCGGAGTAATTTTCCTGGGGTTGAAAGAGGGAGAAGGAGCATTTACTCGTGAGAAATATGGATCATCTGTAACCCAGTATCCGATGAAGGAAAGAGAGGCCAGAAAATTAATGTCCGGTTTCAGTATTCACAGAGTCGATAAAACGGAAAGAGAAGGAGACCAGCCAGGATTCATGAACTTCATCGCAACGAAAAAATAACTTCAACAGAACGTTTCCAAAGATTCTTGGAGCTGACGGTACAAAAAGAGTTTATGAAACAGATAATTCTCGGTGGCGGATGCTTCTGGTGCACAGAAGCCGCCTACAAAAACCTGGAAGGAGTCGAAAAAGTAACCTCTGGTTACGCCGGCGGCCACACAGAAAACCCGAGCTATCGGGAAGTCTGCTCCGGAAAGACAGGTCACGCAGAAGTCATAAAAATAGAGTACAAAGAGGAAAAAATTTCTTTTAAAGAAATCCTGGAATTCTTCTTCAGGATTCATGACCCGACAACTGAGGACCGGCAGGGACCGGATGTAGGAAGCCAGTACAGGTCGATAATCCTCTATGAAAACCCGAAGCAGAGGGAAACTGCGGAAAAATTTCTCAGGGAAAAACAGAGTGAATACGAGGACGAGATAGTCACGGAACTGAACAGGTTGGAAAAATTCTACGAAGCGGAGGAAAAACATCAGGACTACTTCGAGAAAAATCCCTCGGACGCGTACTGCACTATGCACGCACAGCCGAAAGTGGATAAAGCGAAGAATTTTGACTAAGAATTTTCATCTACTGGAGTATCTGTCAGTTAAACCCGGATCAAGGTCTCTGGCGACCTGCCGCAGACTGTATTCATCAGCTGATACAGGGGCCTGCTCCATTCCACGCAGAAGAGCATCAGCCATCTCGCCGCCAGCACTTGACTCATCAGCCTTCACAGTACCTCCTTCGGTAGTATCAACGTAAACCATCTCATCATCCAGGAAACCGAAGTTTTGAGGCTTGAAATCCAGGTAGACGCCTTGATCCGCGGCGTACTCACCGATCGCCCGGAACTCACCAACCCTGCTGTTGAACTCATCCCAGAAACCAGGATCCTGAGAACCCAAAGCCTTCACATGCTGCACAACACCATATTCTTCACCATCAACCTCCTCCGCCCAGTAAACACCGGAAGGAAAAGAAATACCGTACTCGGAAAGAACCAGGTGATTGCTCTCAACAACATTCGCGTTCACACCTTCAGGAAAAACCTTGGTAACAGCATCGTCCTCAACAAAAGCAGGAACATCATGACGCGTAGAAAGCTCATTGACATCACTCCCATACTCTGGAGCCTCCATCAAACGCTCCAGCTCGCCATCAACATCTTCAACACGTCCAAAAAAATCCTGATCCGGAGCCTCCTCAAGTTCATCAATCATCTGTTGTTATCCAAAGGTTGCATGAACTATTTGTAAGTTTTCCTGTTGAGGAGAAGAACTGTAACTACAATTTTTTGGAAAAAGCTGCTTTTTGCGGCTTCTTGCGTGTCAACTCAGCGTAACGAGTTGGGCCAGACGGGATTTGAACCCGCGACCTCTTGGTTAAGAGCCAAGCGCTCTGCCAGACTGAGCTACCGGCCCAGATTTTTCAGAAAAGAAGTTTCTGATCTGTCTGGAGTTCTTGTAAAGTAGAAGTGGAAAAGAAAGTTTTTTGACTATTGCAGTACCTTTAGTCCAGTAGCTCTGTTTTTCTGACTTCGAGCTGTCTGAATGGGTAGATCTGGTCTGCTTCGTCTCTGATTTCTTCCTGGAGGTTGTCCATGAAGATGTTCTCCATGATTTCCTCGTAGCTCTGTTCTTCTCCTTTCTCTTCAAGGATTTCCTGAATCTTGTTTCTGACTGCTGAGAGCTTTTTGGAGCTTGTTCTTCTGAGTGTTGCGCCGACGAACTTGATTCTGACTGTTCTGTCGTCTGCTGTTTCCAGGTCGTAGACGTAGTCGAATCGGTCGCTTCCTTCTCTGATCATTCTTGAGACGAATTCTGAGGAGCATTCCATTTCGTCGATCTCTGTGAATGCCTTGTTTCCTTCGACGTCTGTCACCTTGAGTGAGACGTCTGCGTAGTATTTATCTGCGTTATCAAGTAAGTCGTTCAGTCCTTCTTTAACAGTTCTGCCGATTACCTGTGATTCCTTCTCTGCAGGTGTCTCAGTCACCGTATCTTCGTCGAAAATGCTTGGTGCCTGAACCTCGTACCAGTTTTTCTGCAATACAGCCTTAGCCATATTCTACCCAGTCATGTCAAATTTTATAAACAGTATGTAGTTAATGAGATTTCTGTCTAAATCTTGTTCTTGTCTTCCGCAAGAAGCTCAGCTGAGTTCTTTTCAATCGTATCGCTTCTTTCCAAGTCAAGTTCCTCCAGTACTTTATCGAGCGTTTCAACTGAAGGAGATTCTATCTTGATATACTTTCCAAAGTCAAACTTTTCTACAAGTACGTTAATCTTCTCTTTTCCTATTTTGAGTTCGTATTCTACTGCAAAAGACTTGAACTCTCCCCATCTCTCGTAATTCTCAAGATTGTCTACTTTCTCTTTGGTATCTGTGTAACCGAGAGGTTCCTGTATGATATTTATCTTGACCTGAGTTTCTCTATCCGGGAACTTTCTTTTCCTCAATATTACTTCTCTTGGACTGAAATCCGACAGTTTAATATCTTCAGGTTTGAAGAACTCATCCTTTATTTCTGATAGTTCCTGCCTGTTCTCCGCTTTTGATTCAATCTTTTGCTCCAGGCTGGAGGAATAAGCTGTTCTGACAACGAAATCCTTATCCATCTAATAACAGAATATACGACCAGCATATTGAATTAGTTAACGGCTACAAACTTTCGGGCTATGTTGTGAGCAAACAGTTATAAAATTGTTGCATTAACTTTTGAGTTTATGACTGATTATCCTTCTGTGGAGGATTGGAAGCAGGAGTTTTCTCCGCTCTTGACGGATGATGTATCTGAGGCAATTTCCGAGGATTCGAGCTGGAGTCCTTCTCAGACAGGTATGGGTAGACTGCATGAGATGGAGATTGTCGAGAAGTTACAGGATCTCTCCAGTTCTGAAAGGGTTATAGAGGTCGGAAGTAGTGAGGGCTTGACCACTCTCGAACTTTCAATGATCTTGCCTGACTCGGATATAACAGGTTTGGATATAGATCAGAGAGCAGTGGATCGGGCTGTCCAGAACAGGCAGGCGCTGGAGAGTTACCAAGATTTTCTTTCAGGGCTTGAATCAGCTGACTCAGTCGACGAGGCAATTTCGAGTTGTAAACAGGATGATCTAGGTCTTGACGTGGATCTGTCTAACTATTTCAGTGGTTCTGCTGATAGATATTCTTTCAGAAGCATTGCCAGTGAGTGGGCGGTTCCAGAGCCTGTGGAGTACGTTTCCAGGCAGATCGCGAGAGCTGATGACTGGGAATCTGCTCTCAACGATTACGTTGCTAGACTGGATGGCACCGGTGATGTTGGGTTCCAGAACCTTGGTGCGCTTCAGGTTGCGGATGCCGAAGGAGATTACGATCTAGTTTTCGCACCAAACTCTATCGGAACCCTGGCTAATACTGCAGTTTTTTCCACTTTAGGAAGGATGAAGAGGGAGGAGTCTGATCTTTACAATCAGGTAGTTGATGAGACCGATGACCTTTCCGAATTTATATCTGACAGTTCAGGTAAGTCCACTCAGGCAGCTGAAGAACTGTTCATGGAGCAATTTCTGGATCAGGTGGCTGATGCTACTGCGATGGACGGAGATCTGGTTATTGCGGACGGAAGGCAGTATATTCACATGGTTCAGGATGATGGATGGAGAGCGGTCGAGGGCAGAGGAGCAGTAAGTGAGAGAAAGCAAGGTATGTGCAAGACCTATCAGGAAAAAAGAGCGGAAGAACTCTATGAGACATGGTTAGGCCTGGAAAAAGTGGATACTGAAGGCTACACAGAGAAAATGATAAACAGGAGTGGAGAGTTAGAACACCTTTACCAGATAGTAGACGGCGAAAAGATAGAGCTAAGCTAGTTCCTCTGAGATCACTGAGTTCAGTTGTTCTATGAAGTCCTGCTTGTTCTCCTGTGGAATTTTTGCTCCTGCTGCGATGTTGTGGCCTCCACCTTCTCCCTCCAGGTCTTCACAGATCTCGCCGATGATGTCGCCAAGGTTCAATCCAGCCTCCACAACCTCTTTTGTGGCGCGTGAAGAGACTTTCACCTTATCCTTCTCTGCGTCTGCAACACCCATCACCACTGCTGAGTCGAAGAATCCGTTGCTCATGGTGATCGTGGTCACGGTTCCGATGAAGTCCTCGTCGATGCTGGAGTTCCCGTCGATCACCCCGATATCTTTCTCGTACACTACTTCTTCGTCGTCCTTGTTATTCTCAACATATCTAAGCGAAGAGGAAATTTTCCGACCGTACTTCCGTGAAATCTTTTCTGCAAGCTGTAAATCATTTTCAAGTAGGATCTTGACTCCTTTCCTTGGTTCTCCAAGTCTACCACAAGCGTTGATTATCGTGGAGAACTCGTCGATTTCGTAGCCGTTCTCCAGTGTGTAGATATTGTTCAGTAGCTTCTGTACAGGGTAGCCACGTTTGATCATTGTGTTGATAAGTTTCTTCTCCTCTTCGGGATGCAGGTCGGCGAGTGTGCGGAAGTCTCCGTTTTCCCTGATCTCGATGCCTGCGGACTTCACCAGCTGAATCGCTCCGGATTCATCATTTGAAACACCATCTAGATGAGGGTCTGTGGTGTACATCAGGGATTTCTGCAGGGGTTTAGTGGTTCTTCCGTAGAGATCCAGTCCTTTCCTTCTTTCAACTATGTTTTTTTCGATGGCTTCGTCAGCAAGCTGCTGGTTGAGACCCATGAACTCTCCTTCCTGTTTCTGGACGTCTCCGGTAGCTCCTACAAGTGCGTACTGCACCAGGTCCTGGTTATCCTCATCTATTGCCTTCCCGAGCAGGTATGTCATGCCGGCTGCTGAGATGGCTTCTCCTCCGTCATGCCCGAGAAAGTGCGGGTTAAGGTGGATCATGTTTTCCAGTTCTCTTGATTCCTCTTCAGCGAGTTCTGGCTCGTGGTGGTCAGAAATTATGACTTCTTTATCCGTGTTTTCGATTATATGTTCTTTAACTAAATCTGACTGACCTGAACCGATGTCAACGAAAAGTAATAGTTCTTCATCTTCCTCTGCTAGCCTTTCCACGCCTTCTTCGTACAGCTGTTTTACAATTTCATATTCGAAGTCTTTTCCAAGCCTTTCAAGTATCTCATGTGCTATAGCTGTCGCGTTGATCCCATCGGCGTCGTACTGTCCGATTAAACGGATGTTTCCTTCAAAGTTTTCCAGTTTTTCTGCTGCAGGCTCAGCTGATTCAAGAATCTCGTCTACCATCCCTGTTCAAACTTTCTTGCAGGTTTCTTTTATGGGTTTTCCTTCAGGGCTTTGAGAGCGGTTCTGCGGACGTTATCAGGCATCTCGAGTTCTCCTTTTTCGAGCTCCTCTTTCGAGAACCATTCCAGTCCCGAGTGCTCGTGGCTGTGGGAGGCCTCTCCTCTGGACTTGATTCTTGCCAGATACATCAGATCGTAGTGCAGATGTCCATCCCTGATCCTGTGGATGTTTGTGTGGAAAGGAACCGGGAGATCCTCTTCTTCGGAAAAATCTTCAGGTTGTTCGCCGTCGATGAACTCTATCTCAAAGCCTGTCTCCTCCCGTACTTCACGCCTAGCAGCCTGGTCTGGTGTCTCATCTCCCTCTATATGTCCACCGGGCTGTATCCACTGACCTAGTTTCTCGTGATCCATGAACAGGATTTTTCCGTCTCTGATAATGAAGGCGGAGGCGGTGTAGTCTACTTCAGCTTCTTCAGGTAGAAAGTTCATTATGAAAGGAAATTGGAAATGAAAAAGTTAGAAAACTTATTGACCGGGAATTTATTCTCGTCTTTCGTATTCCCAGTCTTCGTCTATGTTGCCTTCTTCTCTGTGGTAGTCGGCAACTCGGCGGATCTTGGCCTCTGTAAGTTCAAGTCTTCTGCGGGCCTGTTCGTCTTCAGAGTTCTCTTCCAGGTGGTCCTGGATGTTTTCAGCCTTGTCTACAAGGTTCTGAAGATCTTCAGGGATGTCGAGAGCCATTCCTTCGTCTTCAAGAATTTCTGTGATGCTCATGCCTGTAAGTTCCTTTACGCTCGGGATTCCGTACTGGTCCCGGAGCTTGAGCCCTATATGTGCAGGGTCGTCGCCATCCCTTCTGAGCTTCACGACAAGGTCGATAACTTCTTCCTCGTCGTACTCTACCCAGTCAGGGGTTTTCTTTGTTACAGGGTTGTCAGAGCCTGATGATCCGCGTCCGTCAGAGTGCATTCGTGTCATTAATTTAGTTCACCGTTGTGCTGATCCAGGAGAGTCAATCAAGACTTGCCTGGTCTAATTACCCAAGAGCATCAAATTCTTTTAAATCGGTCCGGATAAACAACCGTTTACATGGACTACGATCTTGACCCCTCCACAGCCATGTACGGCATCGCAGCTTTTCTGGGAGCGATAACAGTCGTCTACTTCGGCTCATCGCTGATTTTCGATCTCTCACCAGTTACAAAATCACTGGCATTTTTCTCAGCCTTCGCAATCTTTCTTGCAGCCAGCCTGTACCTTTCAGGTAAAAACAAAATCCAGTCCATGCTTGCACTTGGCTTAACAGGAGTATCATACCTCGCATTCCTAGTATACACTCTTGGAAAGTTTGATGTTGGGACGGAAGGAATATTTGCTTCACTGTTCCTGTCATCACTGCTTTTCGTCGCACTTGGGTACCTAGCCAACCATGGAAAACTCGAGGTCGATAGAAAACACATGAAATACCTGGTCACATCTATAATAGTTCTCGGCTCCGTTCTCATCCTTGCTGACGTGGCAGGAGCCCAGCCATCATACAGTCTGGAACTTCAGGATTCTGTAACGCTTGAACCAAGTGAAGAGGCAGTCCTGGGAACACTTACGGTTGCAAACGACTTCCTGCTTCCACGTGAGATCTCAGCGCCGTCCTTCAGCTCATGTCTGGGATGGGAAGAACACGAACGAGGTCTCTACACAGGCGTGGATACAGATGATATCATTAATGGACTTTCAGATCAGGATTACAACCTGACCGCTAATGTGCCATCCACAAGATTCATGAACGAATCCACAACAGTCGATATCCGGAGAACAGATGCATGCCCTGATCAGAGAGACAACGAAACACTCTACGTTTTCCAGCATGACCAGACTGAAACCGTTGAGTACATCGACTGACAGCTTCTGCGGGATTTAAATCCTGTCCTGGACAAATATCGAGTATGGATGAGGTCAAAACCAAGAGAGGGAAGATAGGTTTTGGAGAGGAGAAGATACTTCTGGAGGAGAACTATCTGGACTACTTCCGCAATCTCTACCGTGAACTCTGGAAAGAAGGAGAACATCACCACATGCTGACCCTGTTTCTGATTGTTTTTGCCTTTTCCTACAGTGCAACTATATTTGCAGCAATTCTATTTTATCTTGATATACAGCAGCTAGTGATATTTATAGGTACTGCACTCGTGGTCTTTGGCGTAATATGGACGATTCAAAGGCTTCGCGGTTTTACTACAGATCTAAAGATAGATTACAGTGATATAAACACTATAAAGTTTGTAAAAGGTAGAAACCTGATTACATGCCCTAGATTTGTGATTGAATATGGAGAAGAAGGCAAGCAAAAACGCAGGTACATCTCTATGCATTCACATATGATTCCGGGAGTTGAGGACAGGATAGATGAGATAAAAGAAAACTTTGAATCCCAAGATATAGAGGTTTCCTAGCTGCACTGCCACAAACCGGTGTTGGTTTCTCGAGCCCGAGATTCCAGTTCCTGGTATTCTTCAAGCCGCTGGAACTTGGTTTCGTACACTCTTGCGTAGCCTTCTCTAAGCAGTTCCGCTCCTAGATCTCCTGAGTCTGTTTCAACGTATCCAAGCAGCCTTCCGTAGTCTCCTCTTCTATCCGCCTGTGCATCAGTCTTCAGAATTATCTCCCTGGAAGAGGTAAAGTTCGAGGTGAACTCTGAGGCTCTTTCACCCCATTTCTGGAGGCATTCTCTGTTCTGGAGTGTGTCCTGAAGCCCGAACTCACCGGGGCTGTTGGATGCCTGTGTCTCAGGCGTGTCTACCCCAAGTAACCTTACTGTCGCGGTTATATCTCCTTTTACATCTATGGTGTCTCCGTCAACTGTCTCAGTGGTATTTAATGTATAATCTGTTTCTTCTGGAACTGTATCAGCTGTTATAACTAGAGCTGTGCAGAGTATGATCAGAGCGGCCGCGATTTCATGTCTGTTCACTTGTATCTTCCCCGGGACTCAACTTCTTTCAACCGGTTCATGACTTTTTCTCCTTCTTCATAATCTCTGTAACCTTTCAGGAATTCTTCCCAAGCCTCGTCGGCAACGCCAGGATGTGATGAATTTAGAACCTGTTTCAGGAGATGGATATCTACGGCTTTGTCCTCTATTCTTTCCGAAACCTGGGATAGACCGAGATCGATCAGGTAAATCTTGTTTTTCCCGCTGATAAGTACGTTACTTGTGGTAAGATCGCCATGGATAACGTCCGCGGAGTGCATGTTTGCGACGTTTTTACCTAGCTCCTTTATAAGATCTGTTCTGTCCTTAATTACTTCTTTAAGTTGTTTTCCATCTATTTTTCCCTGTCTGAGGGTTGTTTCGTCAATTTGCTCTGTTTCAGGTATTTCTGTACTGTATTTCCTGGCGCGCTGGATGTTCTTCAGTTCTTCACTGGTTCTTTCCTCTCTTATCCTTCTGTCAAGCTCTGGGTGCCGGTATCTCTTCTCTTTCCTTGTTTTGGTTACGTTTTCCTCCCCGATTTCAACTTCTGCTTCTGCTCCCTGCAGAGTCATAGAAGTTGTCTTGAGGGTAAGAGTGAAATATTCCGTACTTTACCCTTCCCTGCTCTGTAGGTATTTTCTGACCTCGATCATGTTCCGTCTTCGCAGGTCTTCACGGTAACGGATATTCTCCATAAGACCCTCGATGTGATCCAGCAGAAGTTCGCTGCTGAGGACTTCTGGTACGTTCACATAGATCGCTCCGTCAGCAAGGAGTTCTTCAGCCTCCTCAACATCTTCACTTCTCAGGATCTTATCTGCGTCTGTATCAAGTGACAGGATTTTTCTTGAGGTTTTCTCGAGAGGTACTGTTGAAATTATCAGGTCTGCGTCCCGATAATCTGCTTTCTCCCAGGTGCTGTCATCCATGACGTCTCCGAAAACGTATTTTTCACCTTTCTCCTCCAGGTCTGTGATCTTCTCAGGATCGTTGTCAATCACCAGGTAATCCACTTCCTCGTCTTCCAGTGTCTCGATGATCCTTTTCCCCTGTGTGTCGTGTCCGACAACTATAACGTGGTCCTCAAGCTCGTGTTTTGACACGCTTTCCGATACCTTCTGCGGGAAGGCAGCGATATGGTCGTAACTTGAGAGCAGGTCGTAGATCCTGTCTCCGTGCTTTGCGGTGTATGAAGAGATCATCATGGAAAGCGTTGCAGTGATGATCACTGACTGGAAAACTGCGTCACCGATTAGGTTGGAGAGATAGGCCTGGATCGTGATTATCAACGCGAACTCGGAGACCTGGTCGATGCTGAAACCTGTCAGGTATGCAGTCCTCTTGTTCTGACCCAGAGCCACGAGAGATGTGATAACCGCGAAAGGCTTCACCAGAACCGTCAGCAAAAGCATGACTCCGGAAAGAATCAGGACACGTGGTGAAGGTATAGTCAGCAGGGCGCCGAGGGAAACAAAGAATATGGCGGAGAAGAAATCCTTCAGAGAACCTGTCGTGTCGAGGATCTCCATGTTATGCGGGTACTTGGAAACAGCCAGACCTGCCGCAAAGCTTCCGATCGCCAGGGAGATATGGAGGTACTCGGTCAAGCTCAGGAAGCCGATTAAAACAGTTATAGAAACCAGCATCAGAAGTTCACGCGAGTTCTCGGTAAGCCTGGCCACGTAGTCAAGCAGGTACTTCCTGAAAAGCAGGGCGGCGACCAGAAGGCCGAAACCGTGTGCAAGACTGAGTGAGACAGCTTCCAGAGTGTAACTGGATGCACCAAGAATCATAAGGAAGATTACAGCTATCAAGTCCTGGCTTAAGTGCAGAGATTCAGCCAGACGCCCGTGAGCAAGCCTTAAATCCACCTCTTTCTCCAGTAGATCTAGGCCTACTAATGTCGAGCTTAAAGCAGTTGCGAGCACAAAAATCAGGGATTCAAAGCCAGTTAATCCAAGCAGAAAAGATAATCCAAGTGACAGTGCTGAAACAGATGTGATCTGGATGGCAGCTGTCTTCAAACCATCCCCTGCCACGGTTTCAAGTCTTTCAGGATCCATTTTAACTCCAAATATGAATACAAGGAAGGATAATCCGATCTGCGTGAAGTTTATCATCTCGTCTGCCGGGAAGAAGTTTCCAACGATTACTCCTGCAACAATGTACGCAGGTAGGGCAGGATGTGAGAATCTGTCAAACAGGAACAGGATTACTGAGGACGCCACGAAAACCATCGTCAATACATTGATCAGCTCTGAGATCCTTCATCACCTCTGATGTTGTTCAGTTCTGATTCCACTTCCTTAATGAAAAGATCTTCATCTTCCAGGTATAGTTCGAGGTATTCTCCAATTCTGTTTCCAGCCAAGACGTTTTCAAGTATCACGTAGTCTGCTCCAAGATCGTAGAACTCTGTTGCTTCCTCCAGTGACTGTGCTGTAACTATCTGCACAGGTTCTTCAAGTTCTTCTTCCAGTAGTTTGAGGTTGATGTTTCTTTCATCTGAGAAGCAGATCACGAACTTTGCATCTTCCAGATTTGATCCTTCTCTTATTTCTCCGTGCTTGAAGTCTCCATAGATATATTCGTATGGTGATTCTGCCAGTACCTGTGTGTTTTCGGGGTTTTTATCTATCACAAGTATATCGTGTTCTCTGTGAAGTTTTTCGCAGATTTTCTCTGCTACCTCGTCGTATCCGATGATTACTGCGTGATCTTCAAGCCGGTTAATCTCAATATCTTTCTTTTCCTCTGATTCCAGCCACGCAAGCAGGTGTTCAATTTTTTGGTAAATCTCCTTGTTATAGTTAATCAGGTAAGTTGAGACACCTATCGTCAGCAGCGCCATTACACTGATGTATCCGAGTATGTCGTTCCCAATGTAACCTTGTTGAACCGCTAATGCTCCGACTACGAGAGAGAACTCACTGACCTGTGTCATGTTTATGCTTCCGATGAAAGATGTACGCGGAGTGAACTTCATCCTATCAATAAGATAAAACATGATCAAGAAGTTCCCAATCATCATAACTCCTGACGCTATGACAGCTTCAACCCAGTAAGCTTGCAGGTTATCAACTGAAAGCGTCAAACCTAGTGTGGAGAAGAAGATGACCATGAAGAAATCTGTTAAGGGCCTGATACGTTCCTTTAACTCCTCTCTATAAGGTATCTGTCCGAGACCTAGTCCTGCTAGGAAAGCACCGACCTCAACTGAGAGACCAAGATACTCAGCTAGTGAGATAAAAAGAAATGCCCACGCAATACCATGAACAAAAAATGCGTGTTTGTTGTCAGCGATTCTCCTGAACACGTCATCGAGAATATAACGGGATGAAAGTAGAGATAAAACTGCAATAAGACCAATAAGACCGATTATTTTGACAAGCGTTCCAAGAATCTGATCTGGCTGTGTTAAAGTACCTGAATTAATCAGTGCCACTATCAAGATGAGATAGATATCCTGCAGAACCAGCACCCCAACATCCAGCTTTCCAGGCAGACTCTGAAGCTCATCCTTTTCGGTTAAAATCTTTACGATAACTGGTGTGGCGCCGAAAACCGTACATAAAGCGATTATAGTTGTTTCAAAAAGTCCAAAGCCAAGCGCATAAGGTACGACAAATGCGAGGCCAGTCTGTAAAATTGTCTGTCCAACAGCTATTATCGAGATAGGTTTCAGGATTTCTTTGATTTCCTCTAAATTCATCTCGATGCCGACTAAGAACAGCAAGAATCCCAGACCAAGTTCAGACATCAGAGTTAAGGTAGCAGTCTCTCCTACTATATCAAGGAGTGCAGGACCTAGTACAAGGCCTGTCACCAGATAAGCGAGCAGTACAGGTTGTTTCAGTTTCCGGGCAATAGTGGCTAAAATGGTGGCTGTTACCACTACAAGCATCAGCTGGAAAGGTAAAGCGCTGTCGATTATCATGCCTGATCGCTATCTTCTTCAATTTCTTTTGAAGCTTTACCTTTGATTTTCTCTAATTCTTCCTCTGTCTCCTCTAAAAATAGATCTCGATCCTCGAGATATACTTCCAAGTATTCTCCAATTCTGTTACCGGCTAAAATATTCTCAAGGATTACATAATCTGCTCCGAGATCATACATTTCAGATGCATCATCAAAGTTTTTGGCTGTAGTAATAACTACTGTGTCATCTTCTCTTTCTTCAAGTATTACAGTATTTACTTCTTTTTCATCGGAAAAACTAATTACAAATTCTGCTTTCTCTAGGTTTGCACCCTTTCGGATCTCTCCGTGCTTGAAATCGCCATAGACATATCTATAACTTGATTTGGCAAGTTCCTCAGTGTTATCAGGGTCATTATCTATAACAAGTACCTCATACTCTTCAGAAAGCTTCTTACAGATATTTTTGGCTATCTCATCATATCCGACCACGACAACGTGTTTCTTGAGCTTCTCTACAGTGAGATCTTCCTTCTCCTCGGAGTCGAAGAATAAAAGAACAGGTGCGAAAAGTTCCTGTAACTTGTCTCTGTATCTTATAAGATATGCTGAGGAACCCATAGTAAGGATTGCTATCATACTGATGAATCCCGAGATACTTGAGTCAATATAACCTTCAGTAATTGCTAAACTCGTTAGTATAAGTCCAAACTCACTGATCTGCCCCATATTGACTGAAGCTTTGAAGCTCGTTTCTGGAGTGAACTTGAACCTGTCAATAGTGAGGAAAAATATCAGGAACTTTGCTATAACTAGGAGAAATGAAGCAATAATTGCAGGAACAAAATACTGTTGTAGTGAACTCCCAGTAATGCTTATACCGAAGTTCATGAAGAAGATGGCCATGAAAAGGTCTGTTAAAGGTCTAACATTTTCCTGTAACTCCCTACTGTACGGTACCTGTGCCAGTCCGATACCTGAGAGAAATGCTCCTATCTCAAGAGATAAATTAACATAATCTGCCAACGTGATAAAAAGAAATGCCCATGCAACACCGTGTGTAAAGAAAGCTAGGCTGTTACCTGAGATTTTCTTCAATATCTCGGAGAAAACATACTTTGAGGATGCCAGTGAAAGAATTCCGACTACTGTTATCATCAGGAATATCTCAAGCAGCTTCAGGGCCGCCTGCACAGGGGTTGAGAAATTTACTGTAAGAAGAGCCAGTATAATAACAACAGCCACATCCTGTACCAGTAAAACGCCTACGTCAAGTCTTCCTGGTAATGTTGTGGCTTCATCTCGCTCAGTAAGGATTTTAACGACAAGCGCTGTGGAGCTAAACATAACTGCTGCACCAATAACTATGGCTGTAATTCCAGTGAATCCAAGACCAAATGCTATCCCAGCACCGGCTATAAACGTTAAAATCATCTGGATAACAGCAATTCCTATAGTTGAACCTAAGACCTCCCGTATCTCACTGATATCGATCTCTAGACCGATCAAAAATAGAAGAAAAACTAGTCCAAGTTCCGAGAAAAGACTAAGCATCTCTCCTCCACCTACAAGATTGAAACCTACAGGACCTAGAAGGAGACCTGCCACGATGTAGGCGATAACTTTAGGCTGACCAGTCTTCTGAGCTAATATTCCCAGAACTGTCGCAGCACCTATCAAAAGAGCCACGGATTCAAAGCCGGTCGCCATCTCTACAGTACTTTTTCTAACTCGTGCTTCTTAATAGGTCCCTCTCGGTGTACGACTACCTCGCCTGAATCGACTTCAACGATCGTGGAGGTCGATGAGGGATCCAGCTCTCCGGCGTCAATCACGTAATCAACTTCTTCAAGAAGTTGCTCTGAGATATCTTCGACCGAGTAAGAAGTTTTTTTACCGGAAATATTTGCACTTGTGGCAGTGATAGGGCCTTCTGAAGCAAGTTCGGAAGAAACCTTTGAAGGAGAGATCCTGAAAGCAAAATCTTCGTTCAGGTTTTCAGGGACCTTTTTCTTCTTTTCAGCTACAAGTGTCAGAGGGCCTGGCATGAACTCCTCCCCGATTTTCCTCTCTTTTTCATCCAGGTTAGCGTACTCCTTTGAGGTTTCAAGGGAGTCAACTATGGCGGTTAAACCCTTACTTTTCGGCCTTTCCTTGGCCTGATAGACTTTTTCTACAGCTTCAGGATCTCTTGCGTCAGCTGCAATACCGTACGCAGTCTCAGTAGGGAAAATAACTATTCCACCGTCTTCGATCACTTTTTTGGCTTCTTCAACCTGTTTTTCTACTTTTTCTTCCATACTGCTTCCACCTCGTCAGGTCTCCAGCTTGGACGTGGTTCTGAGTCTTTTAAAATGGTTTCTTTTCCTGCCTTGAGTTCAAGCATTCCCTGATGGGCGATCATGACGCCGTTGTCCATGCAGTACTCTGCCGGTGGGAAGTAAGCTTTAGCTCCACGCTGTTCACACATTTCCTCCACCATTTCCCTGAGACGAGAATTCATGGCGACTCCTCCAGTTAGAAGAGCTTCTTTAGATCCTTCCTGAGCCATTGCCCTCTCCAGCGCTTCTACTGTTGCTGCGTAAGCGTGTTCCTGGAAGGAGTTGGCCAGTACCTCATCTGATACATCCCCAATTTTTCTCTCAGCTTCTGTTGTTAGACCTGAAAAAGAGAAATCCATGCCTTTGATGGGATAGGAGAGTTCGATTATCTCATCAGTTTCTTCCGCAAGTTTCTCGATCTCCGGTCCGCCTGGATGTGGATAGCCCAGTTTACGGGCGAACTTGTCCAGTGCGTTTCCAAGCGCGATATCCAGTGTTTCCCCTATTATCCGGTATCTACCTTTTCTGAAATCAAGTATCTGTGAGTTTCCACCTGAAAGGTATAGTGTAGTTGGGTTTTCCACCTCCGTAGTCCGGACGCCGATGGAGATATGCGCCAGGCAGTGATTCACACCGATCAAAGGAATGTTGTACCGTTCTGAGAGGCTCCGGGCTGCCACTGCACCCACGTCAAGACATGGAGGGATACCAGGGCCCTGGGAAAAAGCGATACCGTCCAGATCCCCATACTCAAGACCAGCTTCTTGCAAAGCGTTATTCAGTAACTCCAGAGCATGTTGGTAATGATGTTCAGCAGCCTCACGCGGATGAATACCACCCTCCTCAGGCTCAAACATGTCCTTCTGGTTTGCCAGAACCTCTTCTTCATCTACGATGCCAACGCCGAAGGTGTGCGCTGTTGATTCTATTCCAAGGATTTTCACGAAAGATTTACTCGGCCGTGAGTTAAATAAAACTAGTTCGTTCGTTACCTTAGAGTTATAAAAATTCTGGAATGTTTTCTGTTCATGGATTTTGTTGAAGATGATATTCAGGATGTCGCAAGAGGACTTCCAGAGATGATGAAGGAAGTTGATACAGGTTATGATTTCTCAGAGAGAAACTTCAGCTACGAGACAGGTCCGGAAAATGAGGAAAACGTTGGAGCAATATCAAAGTACACAGTAAAGGTTCCAGAAGAAGATATACCTCATCCACGTGAAGACCTGGAAAGAGTTTTCGGAGCCAATGTAACTCTACAGGTCTGGGAGGATCTCTCTGATCTTGATATGGATGGGGAGGTAGGTAGAAAAGTACAGCTTTACACAGGCGCCTCAAGAACTACACCAAGAGATTACAGACAGCAGGAAAGCCAGAAACTACATGAACTGCTGACGGAAGATATAGACCAGGTAATGACACCTGAACCAGACAGATCTGAACATATTGACGCGAATGGCTCAGAAGTCTACGAATGGCTTGAATAACAAAGATGTACTCCTATTTTTCCTTTTAGGCCGTGTAGTACGGTATTCGCAAAATTTCAACTGGTGTTCTGGGCTAGAGAGTCTTAAACTGATTTCCAATTGCACTTGGTGTATCTTTTTTCTTCTAGACAGATATCCTCCTCTGGTCTGTACGTTTCTGGGTTCTCACCAGTTTGCTCGAAACTGAAGTTCTGCATCACCGGTGGCTTGTCAGGAAAATCTTCTGGGGGACATCCCGAAGCATCCGGATGCGTGCTGCAGTAAGTTTCTCTGTGAGTAACGTATTCATATCTATCGGTGCCGCCACTTGCAAAGTGAACCTCGAAGACAGAACCTTGCATCAGGTTCGTGGTTCTGTCCTTTTCAACTACTTTGACCACCTCCGAGTCAGGCTGTGAAAAACCGAGGGCTGAGAAAACTACCAGTGCAACCGCTGAAACCAGGATAACTGAATGAAAACTGTCCATATTTTTTCTGATACAAAACAGAAGATTAAAAACGTGGAGGATATGTTCGACTTGCGTCGAATCTTTTAGTGCTGTGTGTAACCGCACTTTCCGCAGCTCTTCCTGTCGTCATGTTCAGCCAGGAAGCTGCCGCAGACCGGACACTTTTCTCCGTTGAAAGTGCCGTCTTCGTTGTATTTCTCGTAGATCGCTACGTTCGCATTTCTACCCATTTACCGAAACACCTCTGTGTTTCTGGTAAGGCTGAAAATCTTTGATTTTCGCATTAGATTTCACCTTATTTCTGGCTTTCAAGCCAGTCGATTAGTGTTGTACGGTTTTTGTTGTCTTCTTCTGCCTTGATTAGAGCGTCGTAGTCAGGGCTTTCCAGGTCTCCGATTGCGTCTTTTGCATCGGTGATGGTGCCTGAGACGATTTCCTCGTATTCCTCTGTTACTTCAGTTGTTTCTGAAGTTGTCTCTGCTTCTTTTTCAAGGTCTTCGCTGTATTCGAATTCTTCGTAGACCTTGAGTTCTGTGATTGAGGAGTTGCTTCCGTAGCCGGTTTTGATTGTTCCGACTTCGATTGCCTCCTCGTTCAGTGTTTTTTCTGCTGCGAAGCGGCTTTTGATGTCTTCTCTGCTTGGGGTTGCTTCTTCCTCGTGGTCGACCTGTAGTGTTACCTGTCTGCGGTCGAGCAGAGGATTGTCTCGTACTGATTCAATTTGAACTTCCATAGTATTTGTTTTCACCTTACACTTATTGCGTATCTTCCGGCTACACTTACGCCGAGTTGTTCTGCGATTTCACTGTCTTCTGGGTCGTAGATAACTACAAGCCCGCTCCAGTTATCTCTTAGATCGTTGTTCTTGTCGATAGGACATTCTGTTTCTTCTTCTACCAGTCTGTGGCACTCTGAGCAAGCTTTTTCACTCATGTTTTATTCCTCTTCTTCGTCTTCTTGTTCGGCCTGTTCTTCTTCGTACTGTTCAATCCATTCGTCCTTTCCTAGGCCTGGCTGTCTCATAGTCAAGTTGATTTTGTTTGTGTCCTCTTTACCGAGGCTTACTGCGATTATACGTGCTGTTACTTCGTCTCCGATCTCTAGAGTCTTGTCGCCTTCTTCGGAGACAAGCATGTTGTTTTCTTCGTCGAGGTTAACATATTCATCCATGATCTGTGAGACGTGGCATAGGCCGTCAAGTGGTCCTATGCGGATAAATGCTCCGAAGCTTGTAATGTCTACTACCTCTCCCTTTACGACTTCTTGAAGGTTTGGTTCGTAGACGACTGCTTCGTATTCTGCATCGTAGTGGACTCCTGCGTCTTCAGGTTCGATTTCTCCGCCTTCAATGGAGTTAACCTTGTCAACTGCAAGGATTACTCCTGCTTCCTCGGAGATGCTCCCTTCAACATTCTTTCTGAGAGCTCCTTTTACACTTTCTTCAAGATCTTCTCCCAGGTTTTCAGGTGGCACCCTGATGGAATCCGCTATATCCAGTCTCTTGTACATTTCATTCTACCTCTATGGAACATAAACCGAGTCGACGTCAATTCTTAAAAAGGATTGTCAGTGATATACGGAAAACACGTTGAATTCAAAGCTACTGCTATTCACTTGAGGTGCTGTTCGTTCACTTTTTCCAGGTGGTTGCCGCTTCTGACTATAACGACTTCTCTTCCTTCGTCAATTAACCTGTTCTTCAGTTCTTTGTCGTTGGTCGCTGTGACAAACCCTTCGGAGAGCCTTACAATCAGATCGTCTACTTCCCCTTCACCGGTAGTTTCCAGTACCTCTATGTCTTTGTTGTCGATAAGTTTTTCCACAAGATCTCTGTATTTCCCCTCTTCGATGCTTTTGGCCTCTTGGACTGCGTCGTCAAGAGTGTAAAGCTCGTAGCGTCCGTAAAGCCTGTCTAACTCTGCAAATATATCGAAGTCTAGCTGGAAAGGTGCTGTAAGGAAGTTTGTATCTAGCAGGATTTTTTCCATTGATCTTTTCTGGAAAAGTTTTCACTGGAAAATGTATTAAAGTCTGCTCGAGTCTTCAGTTCTCATGGAATTCGATCACAGGGCTTCAAGTCTAAAACAGGTAGAAATAACCGATGAAGCAGAGATAAAATACAGTGGCCACAAACCTCAGGTCGGCGACGTAGTCGCAGTCAGGATCCAGAAAGTAAACGATACTTACAGAGAACTGGATCTTGAAGGTGGAGAGCTTGTTGAACTGGAGGAGGGAGACATTGTCCTAGGGGTTCTAGGAAACCGTTCAGGCGTTAAAGGATATATCGGAAAAGTACCGGAAGAACTTGAGGAAGATGACTCACTCAGCTTCCTGGGTTCTGGAGGAATTTTCGGGGACTACATCAGCGGTGCTAAGGAGCTTGATGAACCCTGTGAAGCAGAATTTCTGGGCTACCTGAAGGAAGGAGAAAAGATACTGAACACCAGGGACTTCGGTATAGAAGGTGCCAATGAGGTCGAAGTTGATGCAAATCTTGTTGCAGTAGTCGCATCAAGAATGGATGCAGGAAAAACAACTCTTGCAAGTAAATTAATTGAAGAGCTTTCAAAGGACTACAAAGTCGCCTCTCTGAAGCTTACAGGATCAGCCAGGGAACGTGACAGGTTGAAGATGCTTGAATCAGGTTCAGAAGCCTCATACGACTTCGTGGATGCAGGAATTCCGTCTACCGTAGAGGATTCTGAAGTTGTTCTATCCGCAGCTAAAGG
Organism: Candidatus Nanohaloarchaea archaeon; assembly: GCA_041640075.1. Classification (GTDB taxonomy): domain Archaea; phylum Nanohalarchaeota; class Nanosalinia; order Nanosalinales; family Nanosalinaceae; genus Nanosalina. The sequence continues at coordinate 29,908 of JBEQAY010000006.1, forward strand.
TCTGATCAACGAGGTATGGGACGACGACCTTGACTTCATTGTTATCGAGTTCGGTGCAGGACTAATCAGTAATTACGGTGTCAAAGACGTTCTGAGGGATCTGGATATCAAGGAAAACGTTTTCGCAGTTTCAGGAGTTTCACTGGATGTGATGGGTGCTTACGGTCTTAAAGAGATGCTTAATGATCTTGAATATGATGTTGACTTCATTTCAGGGCCTATAACAGATACAACGGTTGGGAGAGAAACAGTGGAGAATCATGTAGGTGTTCCAGCACTGAATGCATTCCATGAAGAAGAGATGGATGAAGCAGTCGAAATTGTGTCGAAAAAGTTCGAATCAGTTCCCTGAGCTTTCCTCAACGGCTTTCATCCTCATGTACTCCATGAATCTTTCAGCCATATCCCTGTTCAGTACTTCTTCAGTTCCTTCAACTCCTGGACAGGCGTTTATTTCACCTATGTAGAATCCTCCTTCCTCGCTTTCATCTTCGATTATATCGATACCTGCAATGTCTAGGCCGGAAAGTTTTGCGGAGTTAACAGCGGCTTCTCTCATCTCTTCAGAAGGCTCAACTTTCTGTCTTTTCCCTCCAGCAGAAATGTTTGATCTGAACTCCTCTTCGTCGCCTCCTACTCTCTTGTAGGAGTATGTTTCATCTCCAACTACTATTACCCGTATGTCTTCTCCAGGATTCTCAATAAATTCCTGGAGGCAGATATCCTGCTCGAAAAGTGTCAAAGTATCTGTTATAGGTCCTATATCTGATTCAGAGTCAGCTTTCATGACGCCTTTTCCACCGTAGCCGGAGATTATCTTGATGACGGCCGGGTAGCCAAGCATGCTCCCGGCTCTCTCGGTCTCCTTGGTCGAGAGAGTGTAAGTTGATCTTGGTACGGGTACTCCTCCTTCTGCCAGAACCTTCATCATATGGAACTTGTTTGATGCGATGGCAAGTGAATCTGACTGCATCTGGGTGTATACGCCGTTATCTCTCAGGACCTCAGGGATGTGTTCTCCGTACATCAGGTCGCTTCCCAGTAATCTCAGGTATACAGCATCAAACTCGGTTAGATCTGTATTTGAATACATCAGTTTGGTTCCTTCCTCGCTGTAAACCGTTCTTACGCCCTCAAGTGGAACTCCAAGAACCTTATCGAAATGTTTCTTCCCTTTCTCTATGAAGTGATGGTGCTGTGCAGATTTCTTACCGTAAATTACTGCGCATTTCATTCTTCATCACCTTTCAGGTAGTCTGCTACACGCCCATAGACGTTTTTACCGCTCTCCTGCTTGAAAAGTTCAAGTCTTGGATCGGTATCCATATCCATAATTCTCTCTCCCCGGATCCTTATTCGGCATATACTGGTTCCTATCGACTCTACTGCATTTTTAACTATCTCTTTCTGGGTATCTGAGATTCCGTGGTAAGAGAGACTGATTTCTCCTCCTTCCGTCCATGGAGATCCCTCTACTTTCAGGCTTATCATAGCACCATCGATGTAAAGGATATCAAATACTTCCACATCTTCCTTGTGTTCCTGTATAATCAGGAAGTCCTCCCCGTGCTCGGTTAACTCGGCAAAGGTCTTCAGGTCATCGAATTCTTCGAAAATATTCTTTTCCGCGAGTTCAAGGTTTGAGTATTTCTTTGCTACCACGGGGAAGTCCACGTTTTTACCTAGCTCAGTCATACCTTTTTCTGTGGAGATGCTGGCTAGTCTTGGTATACTGTTGCCTTTGTCCGCCAGTACCTTGAACAGGTAAGGTTTCTTGGTCAGTATGAATATGGAGGAGGTGTCAAGATTGCATCTTACATCTTTATTGTTGATAACCTCCATCAGGACACGGGTGTAGTTGAAGGCTTTTGGTTCTGGTTTGATGTATACTGCGTCCCACTCCTCTATGTTTTCCCCATCCACTGTTACCTGAGACATTCTACCTGTTTCAGCGTCTATAAGGACTTCTGCAAGCGATTTGGAGTCTACTTCGTCGAAGTAGTTACTGAACCGTTTTTCCTCGTCTTCGAATTCATTTGCTAGAATCAGAAGTTTGCTCATCGTCTTCCCCCTCTTTACGCTTTCCCTCTGGTTTCCAGAGTCTTTCTACGTTTTCCTCCCGTTTCCATTCATCAAGATATTCCTGAAGATGTTCTGGCAGCACGTTCTTCAAAATCCTGCCCTGCCTTAGGATTCTCCGGAGCTGAAGCTCCATGTTCTTGTTGAGCTGGTCGTAAAAGGTCTCATCTGCGTAGATCAGTCCTTTACTGATTCTCCAGTAGGCTGTAGTGTCTTCCGGAGCGATCACAAGGTATCCTCGGCTTCTGCCTTCGAACTCTCCCATTGCTTCAAGCATCTCGGAGCTGTCTGCGTAGTAAACGCCTCCTGAAACTGTGTCTGCACTTGGATCTACTATAAGCAGTTCATCGCCCTCTACTCCGACGCACAGGCTGTAGTGTGCTGTATCTGCCTGTGGGAAGAGTACTGGTTTCGCGAAGTTTGGTATGATGAGTGCTCCATCGTTGAACCAGACTTTGAACTCGTCTGCAAGATCTGTTATCTTCTCGTACTCCACGTATTCTGCTTGGACTTCTCCATCTGTCAGGCTTTCAACTGCTTTGATCAGGTCCTGAGGCATCGTGCCTTTTCCGACCTCTGTACTTGAGATTTCGCCTATTTCCTCCTGGCTGTATCTGTAGCCGAAGATGCTTAAGGCCATTTCAGCGCATGCAGGTCCGCAGTACGATGGGTCCTGCGCTATAAAGTATTTTTTGACGTCTTCAAGAGTTTCGATGTCGTTCTGTGTTCTCTTGAACTTCAGGTCTGCGTCCATGACTTTGGAATTCTTTGTTATCATTCTGTATCCGCCGTCTGTCTCTATCTCTGTGCTGAAGAGGTCTATTCCTTTGATTTCTCCGCTTTCCTCGTCCATATAGACCTTTTCTCCTGGTCTTACGAGTCTGGTATTCTTGAGGTAGAATCCGGCTGCCAGGTTTCTGAATATATCCTTGAATCCCCAGAAGATGAGTCCGCCAGCCACGAACACTGCTGCGTATGCTGAAGCAGTGATGGCTCGGTTCAGGAATGTGTCTCCGATTCCCAGTCTCTGAAGTACTATCTGGATGACTATCAGGTACAGGAATCCTTTGACTGCAATTGAAAGCAGGTTTATCGAGTTCTTTGAGAGACCGATCTCTCTGAAGTATGTGCTGATACCGACGCTTCCGAAGAATACTCCTCCGAAACGGGTCAGCAGGTTGATTCCTAGTATCCCGAGCATTCCGACCAGGATCACTGAAAGTACGTTAGGTAGGTGAGATGTAAACTGCTGTGTCAGGCTTGCCGTTAGACCGGTGTTCAGGTAGAAAAGTGCTACCGCAATCACGATGGCATCGAGCAGATAGGTTATATGACGGGTGGTCTGGTATCTTCTCTCTATAGTCTTCTTGGTCAGATCTTCTTCTCTGATCATCCAGATCTTCCGGATGACTATTGTGATTATCTTCGCTGTGAGATGTCCTGCAATCAGTAATCCGAGTGTAACAAGTGTTCGGAAAAGTGCTTCCTGTCCTGATGCAAAGTTGGTTAGAATTTCCGGCAGAGCCATGTAATTTACACTCTTGTTTCTCCTAGTTAAAAACCTTTGATTTTTATTCCAAGGATGTTATTTTGCCGTGACCGATTAATCGCCATCTAGATCCTATCTGCCGGGAAATAGCTATTCTATCGCCTTCCTCAGCGCAAATTGGAACTTTTAAGTCGATTCTGACGTTCTTACCTGCCTGGGTTACTCTTCCAGCAGACTTACCTGTTCCAACGTTTATCATCAGTGGCTCGTGTTCCTTGATGTTTTCAATCTCTTTCTCTTCCTCTGAACCTACAAGACGGTCCATTAATTCTACTTCCATCTCTACCTCTATTGAATTTTCCGGAAGATCGCCTTCAAGACCTAGTACGTTTCCTGCAAGTCCATCAGACTTTGCCATAGCAGGATCAAGCTCTGTTTCAACTGCAAGAAGTCCTCCAGGCTTGCCTTTATCAACAACGCTGTCTCCATGTATTATACTTTTTATCTCGGTGGTAACAGTCTCCCATTTTCCTTCATCAACCTTCCTACCTGGCTTCAGTTCAACTTCGTCACCAGGTTCAAGCTCTCCTCTCACAAGGCTTCCGCCGATAACTCCTCCAGAAATATCTTCTGAGAGAGTACCTGGCTTGTTGATATCGAATGACCTGGCTGCCAGCATCTTTGGTTCGGAATCAGATTCTCTTTCCGGTGTTGGAATCTCCTTGTCTACAGCCTCCAGTAGTGCGTCGATGTTGATCTCGTGCTGTGCTGATACAGGGACTATCGGTGCATCCTCTGCAACTGTTCCTTCAACAAAATCCTTAATCTGCTGGTAGTTTTCACGTACCTGTTCCTCGTCAACAAGATCTATCTTGTTCTGTACAATTACAATATTGTCTATCCCGATTATGTCAAGTGCTGCAAGGTGTTCACGTGTCTGTGGCTGAGGACATTCCTCGTTTGCAGCTACAAGTAGAATTGCTCCATCCATGATGGCTGCTCCTGAAAGAACGTTTGCCATCAGTGTTTCGTGGCCTGGAGCGTCTACAAGTGAAACAGTCCTGATTGAATCCCCGTCTTCATCCACGTTCAGATTTCCGTCATCGTCCTGGTAGTATGTGATATCTGCGTATCCGAGCTTGATCGTGATTCCTTTCTTTAGCTCTTCACTGTGTTCGTCTGTCCATTTGCCTGAGAGGGCTCTGGTTAAAGTTGTTTTTCCGTGGTCTACGTGACCTACAAGTCCGATGTTGGCTTCTGGTATTTTTTCTGTCATTCTATCTCGTCCTCTGTGAACGTGTCTGAAACGTAACTGCTTGTGAGCTCGCCGTCAGGGTTTTCGAACATCCTTTCACCTTTGTAAACCTTCTCTTTTCGCAGAGAGGTTAACAAGGGTTTGCGGCCTGTGATCCGGTATGTCTCATCATCTGACTCCAGTTCAACGATTTCTCCTTCCACGTGATCGTAGTTCTGAAGTGCTTCTAAGTAACTGGCTAGACCGGGATCGCTGATCTTCCGGTCAAATTCCTGAAGTTTCTCAAGTGATTTCTCCAGCCAGTAGCTGGATACTACACCCATAAATTTTTACTCTTCTTCCAGGATTTCTTCTACAGATTTTTCTCCGGACTCTGCTACCCGTGTATTCAACTGCTCGATCTGATTGGAAACCGTGTTTCCTCTGACTGACTTTCTCTGTCTCTCTCCCTCAGTTTCAGAGTTGAAGCCTACTCCTTCACTCAGCAGGACCTGGTGTCGCTCAGTTCCTTCTCGAGACTTCTTCATAGGGAATCCGTCTCTGTCGCTTCCACCGGTTACTTCAAGTTCGTATCCTGAAAGACCGATGATCCCGCCGTCGAAGGATTCTCCAATCTTTTTTCCGAAGATTTGTGATGCATCTTCAACTTCTTTCTGGTAAGTATTGCCGTCCTGTGTTCCGATTGTAACTTTCATTTAGTATCACCTTTGCTCAGTCTCCCGAACGCATCGCCTCATGGGCGCTGCTTGACTCACCGCTTTCCAGAGGAAAGGGCTAGGTTTCCGAGCATCAACGTTTTGGGACGCAAATCTTTTGAATACATTCAGGCTTCACCGACTTTTTATTCCAGCGAGGCCTTAAACGAAACTAAGGAATGAGGATAAAAAGAGTTTCCGGTATACTGGGTCGCTTCCTGCAGATTTACGCATTACTGGCCGTAGTGCCGGCGCTTGTGGCGCTCTTCTACTCCGAACCGTTCTCGAATATAGCCTATTTCATTGTTACAGCAGCTCTTTCCCTTGTTTCAGGCAGTTTCCTGGCTTACTTTGGAGATGCTGATGACCCTTCTGTAAAGGATGCGATAGTTGCCACTGTCGGAGGATGGATTCTGGCAGTGATTATAGGCGCGATACCTCTAACCTCTTACATGGTGCCTCTGGACGCTGTTTTCGAGGCCATGGCAGGTTTCACAACTACAGGTATCTCCCTCCTGGCCGAACCTTCACAGCTTTCCCACTCAATGCTTTTCTGGAGGAGCTTCACCCAGTGGATCGGGGGACTTGGTATACTCACCTTCTTCATCGCAGTTATCAGGGAGTCTGGTGGAGCATCACAGAGACTTTTCTCCGCAGAGGCTCATAAAACAGATGCAGGCTCCATAAGACCGTCACTTACAAAATCCATAATCGATCTCTGGAGGGTCTACGGGTTCGTCACGTCGGTAATCTTCGTGGTTTACGTATCATTGGGGATGAACTTCTTCAACGCCATAAACCACGCATTCACAGTATTATCCACAGGAGGTTTTTCCACGTCAGCACAGAGCATGTCAGCCTTCAACCCGGCTATACAGACAGCAACAGTGCTTTTCATGTTCATTGGAGGTTTGAACTTTATCCTGCTCTACATGCTTCTCAGAGCAGACTGGAGACCTATGCTGAAAAACACAGAGTTCAAGGTCTACATGCTTTTCTTCCTGGTTGTGACAGTTCTAGCCATCAATGAACTAACGGCAGCACTTCCGCTTTCAGAAGCTCTTCTTCACGGGTCTTTCCAGTCAGCTGCTCTGATCTCTTCCACAGGTTATGCAACCGTCGGGGTTATGGAGTTCTCAAAGCCGTTGCTTGTATTATTCCTTTCTGTAATGTTTGTGGGAGGCTCTCTAGGTTCTACGTCCGGAGGTCTAAAGGTTTTCCGGCTGGTCACAATGTTAAAGCTTTTGAAAACCCGTCTCAGATCTTACTCTCTTCCAAAAACTGCTGTTAACAAGGTGAGGATCGATGGAGAAATTGTAAGCGATGAATCGGTGAAGACTATATCTGTTCTGCTCTTCGCCTGGCTATCTGTCACTTTTGTATCAGCTCTTCTCATCGTGGCTTTTGATGGAGCGGATTTCATAGGTGCTTTCTCCGCCTCCATCTCTGCAGTAGGAAACATGGGACCGCTTTATCTTTCAGGTGAAACCTTGATCGGTCTTTCCCCTGGTTCCAAAATCGTGATGATCTTCGGCATGCTCGCAGGAAGACTGGAGATGCTGCCGCTTCTGGCAATATTTAATAGGGAAGTCATCAAACACTGAAACAGCGATGTATGTTGTGGTCACAGGGATCAATTCCCTATCTAAGAGACTGGTATCAAGACTGGAAGGCAAGCACGATGTAGTGGTTATAGATGGTGATAAGGACAGGTGTGAAAGACTGTACTCATCTACAGGAGCTACTGTCATAAACAAGTCGCCATCAACAATTTCTGCTCTCGAAGACGCAGGTGTGACCGAGGCAGATGTTTTGATAGCTTCACAGAGGGAAGATAATGAAAACATGGTTGTCTGCAGCCTTGCCCGCAAGTATGGAGTACCTAAAGTCGTAACACGTGTTGAAGACGACGAATACACGGATGCATTCCAGTTGATCGGTGCAGACCCTGTAAGCCACAATGATATACTGATGAGTGAGTTCCTCTCGGCAGTAGAACATCCACATCTCGTTAAACTGGCAAACATTCAGGGCGACAGGGAAGTGGTCAAGGGCTCGGTCAGGAAAAACTCTGATATAATAGGTGAGAAACTTTCAGAACTTGAAAGCAAGGACGGATTCCCGGACGATTTCCGTGTCACAGCACTTGTCAGAGAGGATGAGGAATATGTAGGCAATCAAGAGGAGGAGCTTGAATCTGAAGACGAGATAATAATGATAGGACCTCAGAGCCAGAAAGAACAGCTGAACAGCTTCTTCCAAAACCAGTAAAACATCTTTCACCCAACTATTTTCCCATGACAGCGATAGTCTGGATCAGACGTGCCCTGAGGGAACACGACAATACAGCCCTCGTGAAGGCCTCAGAGGAACACGAAGAAGTCATACCTCTCTACGTGGTAGACGACAACTACTTCCAAACTGCTGAACTGGGGTATCCAAGGGTAAAGTTCTGGCATGACTCACTGAAGGAACTCAAGGAAGATCTGGACAGCAAGGAAGGAAAAAAACTTGTCATCCGGAAAGGAAACCCTTTGAGACAGCTCGAAAAAATAATAGAGGAGACTGAGGCTGATGCAGTATATCACAATAGGGACTATTCTCCGTACGCCCGGGAGAGAGATGAAAAAGTATCCGATGAACTTGATTTACCGGTTAAAACATTCAAGGATATAGTGATGTTCGAGAAAGAGGAGATACTGACAAATTCTGGCACTCCTTACAAGGTCTATACTTACTACAAGAAGAAATGGTTCGACAGGGACAAGAGACGACCGCAGGAAGTCGAAGAATACTCTACACCTGAAACTGAATCAGATGAGATTCCTTCTCTACAAGAGCTTGGATTTGAGAAGCCAGAGGAGATGGAGGTCTGGGAAGGCGGCCGTGAAAACGGATTGAAGAGGATCAAGGACTTCAAGGAGAAGATCTGGAACTACGACGAGAACAGAGACTATGCCTGGAAGGATTCAACCTCAAAGCTTTCGCCCCACCTGAAGTTCGGTACTGTTTCTATACGGGAGGTTTTCTGGGAGGCTGAGAGGATCAAGGCAAGAAACCCGAATGACGACACAGAAGGTATCGAGACCTGGCAGGAGGAGCTTGCTTGGCGAGATTACTACATGCAGATTCTCTGGAACTATCCACATGAAGTCGATGAGCCTTTCATGGAGAAGTACAGAGACAATGAGCCTGACTGGGACTCGAAGGAGGAGGCGCCGGAGAAATGGAAGGCATGGGTGGAAGGTAAAACCGGCTATCCGTTCGTCGACGCCGGTATGCGCCAGTTAAAGAAGACAGGTTTCATGCACAACCGGTTGAGAATGGTTGTAACGAATTTCTCCTGCAAGGATCTCTGGCTGGACTGGCGCGACGTCCACGACTACTTCTCGAAGATGTTCGTCGATGCGGAGATAGCCGCTATGGTCGGGGGCATCCAGTGGAGCTACTCGATTGGAACAGATGCACAGCCCTACTTCAGAGTCTTCAACCCGACCTCACAGGCAGAGCGATACGACCCTGACGGCGAATACATACGGAAATGGGTGCCGGAGCTTGAAGACGTGCCTGACAAGCATATCCACGAGCCCTGGAAGATGAACAAGCTGGAACAGGAACAGTGTGGTGTCGAGATCGGCGAAGACTATCCTGAACCGATAGTCGACCACGATGAGAAGAGAAAGAAATCTGTGGAAAGGTTCGAGAAACTTGAAGAAGACTAGTCACGGAGAATTATTTTCATGGAGACAGGACTGA